>CANGXU010000004.1 GCA_947457885.1 Betaproteobacteria bacterium | reverse complement strand
GCGTGGAAGCCTTCCTGGTAGTGGCGCGGATTGATCGCTTCTGCGATCTTGCATTCGACTTCGACGCCCAGGTGAGAGGCGAGCATCAGGTCGCGGCCCGAGCGGCCGTCGCGCTCGCTGATGGCCAGCGCGGAGGGCAGGCAGGGCGCGGTCTGATGGGTCAGCAGGCCGTAGACACGATCCTTGGCCACCGCGAGCTGGGTATCGTCGTAATCGTCGGCATGGATGCCCACGCCGTTGGCGAACGCGGCGAACCGAGGGGGCAGTTTGAGCGACATGCCGATCGCCGAGCACTGGCCGCCGGAGAAGCCCTGCGCCGCCAGGTAGTCGCGCACGATCTCGCCCGAATGGGCTACCGAACCCGACAGCGCCAGACCCAATCCATCGAGGATCGACTTCTTGCCGACGGCCAGCACGTCCGCCGGGATGTCTTCATAACGCGTGCCGACGATGAAGTCGGCGACATAGCCGGTCAGCGAATCGGTGGGGGCGGGGCTGGCTGCCATTCGGCTCTCCTGAAAATGCGGCGAAAGAAACGAAAAGTGCCGAGTGTACCAAAGCGCCTCTGTCGGCCTCAGGCCCCCCCAGTCGCGACTCGCTACTCGACCACCAGCTTCAGCTTGCGCAGGATGGGCGTGAACTGTTCCACCTGTCGGCGCAGCATGGCAGTCATTTCCGGCCCGGTCGAGCCGACCGGCTCGGCGGCGATCTCGATGAGGCGCTTGACGACATCCGGGTGCCGCGCCGCAGCGGCGGCTTCCTTCGACAGCCGGTCGAGGATCTCGCGTGGCGTCTTTGCCGGGGCGAACAGCCCGTTCCAGCCCTCGATCTCGAGCAGCGGGAAGCCGAGTTCGCGCACCGTCGGCACATCGGGCAGGGCCTTGACCCTGACCGGAGCGGTGGTGGCCAATGCGCGCAGTTCGCCCTTGCGGATATTCTCGAGGCAGGTGGACAACTGGTCGCCGCCGAAGTCCAGGCGGCCGGCCAGCAGTTCCAGGCGCATCGGATTGGCACCCTTGAACGGAATATGGGTCATGTCGATGCGCGCTTCCTGCTTCAGGATCTCGCCCAGCACGTTCATCACCGAGCCTGGCCCGGTCGAACCGTAGTTGTAGGACAACTTGCGATTTCCCTGCAGCAGTTTGGCAAACTGGGCGAGGTTCTTCACCGGCACAGACGGGTGTGCAAGGAGCATGAACGGGACGTTGGCCGACAGCGACACGCCGGCGAAGTCGTTGTCGAGGCTGTACAACGGCTTGCCCTGCAGCGCCTGCACCGTCGAGGCCAGTGGGAAGGTGAGGTTGTGCATCATCATCGTGTAGCCATCGGGATTGGCCCTGGCCATCACCTCGGCACCGATCGTGCCGCCCGCGCCGCTGCGGTTCTCGACGATCACCGGCTGGCCCATCGACTCGGTCATGCGCTGCGCCACCAGTCGCGCGATGACGTCGGTGGTTCCGCCTGCAGGGAAAGGCACCACAATACGTATCGCTTTCGAAGGAAAGGCTTGTGCCTGCGCGGCGGGCAGGTGCGCGAGCGGCGCTGCAGCGGCAGCGACGAGCAGGCGACGGCGATGGTGTTGCATGGGACTCTCCTCGGTAGCGGAACCACATGGGGGGGATCCGGCCGCCTCGCCGGATGCAGTACGGGCGGACCTTGCAGTCCCGAAAGTAATCGAAACGCGCGTCCCTGTGAATTCGCGCGAGCAGCCCGATCCACCGTGCCATCGGTTGGCAGCACCGAAAGGTCTGCAGCGAAGGCCGGAGGACGTAAGGTGTAACACAGAAGTGACACAAATAAATGTCAACGCGAGCGAACAATATGCGTTAATAGGCGGGTCGGACGGGCTCCTCCCCCGGCCGATGCGTGTGAATCTCTCCGACGAGGTTTAAACCGGACTTACCGTCCGGTTTTTTTTCGGTCGCAGCCGGTTCAACCGAACAAGGCGCCATGGCGCTGGCGGCGCTGCTGCAGCCTTCGCAGGCGGCCGGCGTGTGCAGGGTCTGCAGGCGCCGCGCAGCAGAGTGCTTCGCACCAGCGTATCGCCTCGGAGAGGTCGCGGCTCACATGCTCGTGGTACTTCGCGAGCGATTCCGCGGCGTTCAGCGAACCGGCGTCAGCGAGCGCCTGCCAGATCGGCAGGGCGAGGCCCCAGTCGCCGCGCGCGCGATGCAGGTCGGCGAGTTCCAGCAGGGCGCGGTCATCCATCGCGGCCTGTGCCGCCAGCAGGTGTGCGCGTGCGCAATCGGGCCTGCGCCGGCGCCGCTGCATGCGCGCGATCGCCGCCGAGTCTGGCATTGCCTGCCGAGGATGCTCGACAGACGCGAGCAGGGGCGCCGCCGGATCGACGAACACCTGGGCCAGCGCCGGCAGCAGCGCGGCGAGCGACAGCAGGTCGATGCGGTTGTGGCGTACCAGCGCATCGAGTTCACGTGTCTCACCGAACTGGACGAAATCGGCCCATACGGCCGGGATCCGGTGTCCCGGCAGGTCATCGCTTCGCTCGAGGCCGAGCAGCAGGCGCTCCGCAGTCTGCAGGCGGCAATCGGGCCAGCGCCGGGCGAACGCCGTGCGCAGCGGATGCAGCAGGTCATGGTGCGTCAGCCCGGCCAGTCCGGCGCCCATCCGGGCCATCTTGAGGCGCGTGCACAGAAGCGGCAGGTCGAAAGACTTGCCGTTGTAGCTGACCAGTTCCACCGCATCTTGTGCGGACATGCTGTCGGCCGTGCCGTGCCCGAGCGCCTCGAGCAACGCGCCGAGCAGCGCAGGCTCCGCGGAGAAGCGAGTGATCAGCCATTGCGTGACGACCAGTGCCGGACCCTTCACCCTCGCGATGCCGACGAGGAAGGCGAGGGTACCGGTGCCGCCGGCAAGGCCGGTCGTCTCGGTATCGATGAAAACGAGGGGGGCGCGTTCGGCCCCGGCCGGGCGTGGGCCGGTAAGCCAGTCGAGGTCGGGTGCCGCCAGCGCCTCGAGCATGCGACAGCCATGCGGCTCGGACAGCGGGTGCCGATACTCGATCTCGATCAGGCCTGGTACGCAGAGCCGACCACCCAGGCGCACGGCAAGTTCCTCATCGGACGGGCGGACGAAAGCCGCCGCACGCATCGCGATCCGCTGCATCCGTTCGGTGAGCGACGTGCCGGCATCGGGTCGCGCCACGGTTTCGGCTGAGGTTGCCTGCGTGCGCAAGAGCGCCCCGCCCTTGTTGCTGCCCGAGGGCAGTCGTCCAGCCTGGCGCGACAGCAGTGCGAGCCGGCTGGCCAGGCTACCGCTCACAGCCCGTCGATGCCCTGCATCATCAGCGATGCGTCCGTCGCGGCCGTACGGTCAGCAGGCAGCGTGTTGCGGCAGTCGTCCTGCTGCAGCGTGCGCGGCTGCGCAGCGCCGAGCAGGTCGAGCACGACCAGCGCATGCCGCTTCGGATCGCGTCCCGGTTTCTCGTCGGAATGCAGCACCGGGCCGACGCAGGCCGGGCAGCCATGCATGCAGGCACAGCCACGGATCATGTCTGCCGCCTGTCGGACCACCTGCGCGCGCAGGTCGTACAGTGGCGTGGACAGGCCGACGCCGCCGGGATGGTTGTCGTAGAGGAACACGGTCGGCGAGAACGCGTGGTCGATATCCTGCTCGAGGGCACCGGTATCGAGCGGCTGGTCGTCCGGGCCGCGCAGCCTTCCTCGACCGTCGGCATCGACGGTCGCATGCCAGCGGCCTTCCGCATCACCGACAGCGCGCCCGAGGTCGCGCACCTCGGCCATGGACAACAGCGCTGCGACGTGGTGTATTGCGTGGGCGGCGCCGAGGAATCCATCGAGCGCCTGCCAGCGGCGCTCGAACGCGCGCTCGAGCAAGCCCGGCTCGAGCCGCCACCAGACGGCGGTCGTGTGCATCTCGTTGTCGGGAAGGCGTACCTCGCCGTAGCCGATGTTCTCGTGCGTGTAGTAGCGGATCTTCTTGTAGCCGGCGACGCGGCGCACGATATGGACCTCTCCGCGTACGGCCAGCGTGCCGGCGATGCCTTCCTGTTCGAACTCGTCGAGCACCTTCAGCCGGGTGAAGTCGATCGCATCGGTGTAGTAGTCGGCATCGGTACGTGTGACGAAGGCCTTGCGGCCTTCCCAGTCGAGGCGTTCGACCTGCCATGGGCGGCTCTGTACCATGTAGATGGCCCCTTCGTAGAGCGTCAGCGGTGCACTCGACCAGTCGACCTCGGCGATCACGTTGCGGGCACCGTCGGTGGTATCGATGACGACGAAGTTGCCCTCCGCGATCGCACGCAGGCTCACCGTGTTGGCCGGGTAGCTGTCGGCGATCCAGTGCCAGCGCTCGCCCTCCCGGTGCACGACGCGCTCGCCAGCCAGGTAATCGAGCATCTCCGCGAGAGGCGGTGCTCCGAACGCATCGCGGGCGTGGAACGGGAGTTCGAACGCAGCGCAGCGCAGGTGTTCCATCAGGATCAGGAGCTGGTCGGGATCGATGCGTGCATGTTCGGGCGAGGCGCCGAAGAAGAATTCAGGATGGCGCACCATGTACTGGTCGAGTGGCTCGCTGCTGGCGACCAGCACGCCGAGGGAGGTGCGCTGGCGGCGGCCGGCGCGCCCGAGGCGCTGCCAGGTGCCGGCGATGGTGCCCGGATAGCCATTGAGCAGGCAGACATCGAGCGTACCGATGTCCACGCCCAGTTCCAGCGCGGAGGTGGACACGACGCAGTCGAGTGTGCCGGCCCGCAGGCGGCGCTCGATGTCGCGCCGTTCGGTCGGCAGGTAGCCGCCCCGGTAGGCCGCCACACGCGGGGCGAGCCTTGGATCGGGATCGAATACGTCTTTCAGGTACTTGGTCAGCACCTCGACGGCCAGCCTGCTGTTGGCGAACACGATCGTCGACAGCGATTGTTTCAGTGCGATCCGGGCGAGACGGGTGACCTGTGAGCGGCTCGACGCGCGCAGGCCGAGGTCGGCATTGATGACCGGCGGGTTCCACAGCAGCACATGCTTTTCTCCCGCCGGCGCGCCGTTGTCGGTGATGCCGTGCACCGGCGCGCCGACCAGCCCTGCCGCCAGTTCGACCGGATTGGCGATCGTCGCCGAGCAGAGGATGAACACCGGGTCGGATCCGTGGAACCGGCAGATGCGCCGAAGCCTGCGCATCACGTTCGCGACATGCGAGCCGAACACGCCGCGGTAGCTGTGCATCTCGTCGATCACCACGTACTTCAGGTTCTCGAACAGCTGTGCCCACTTCGTGTGGTGCGGCAGGATGGCCTGGTGCAGCATGTCGGGGTTCGACACCACGATGTCGCCGCGGGTGCGGATCGCCTGGCGAGCATCGCCGGGTGTGTCGCCATCGAAGGTGAATGCGCGTACGCCCAGTTCGCCCGCTTCGTTGAGGGCCAGCAACTCTGCCACCTGGTCCTGGGCCAGCGCCTTGGTCGGGAACAGGTAGAGGGCTTTCGCGCCGGTTTCCCGCACGGCCTGCAGCACCGGCAGGTTGTAGCAGAGCGTCTTGCCCGATGCCGTCGGGGTGACGACCACCGTGTGGGCGCCGGCGCGAACGCTGTCCCAGGCCGCACGCTGGTGCGTGTACAGCGATTCGATGCCGCGTACGCCCAGGGCCCGGCGCAGTGCCGGGTCGAGGTCGTCCGGGAACGGTGCGAACTTCGCCGCCCGGGCTGGCGCGACCCGGTGCGCGGTGATGCGGTCGCCATAGCGGCGCTCGAGCCGGGCCAGCAGCGGCTCGAGTGCCAGGGCGGGCGGCGCCGCCTCGGTTCGGTGGTCCGCCTTCGAGCGGCGGCGTAGCGCGCGCACCGACCCCGGGGTGTCGGGGCCGTGCGCCCGGGCGGGAATCGTCATGTCGGGCACGCTGTTCTCCATTCGTTCTCCCTGCGATACTATGGGATATGCGCGGTCGACGTCCACCTCCGCCCTGACCTCCAGCCGCGCCCCGACCGATCAACGAGCATGCAGGCCCCGATGCCCAAAGCGCCGCCTTCACTGACACGCCGGCAGGCACAGATCCTGGCATGGCTGCGCGACACGCTTCCGGCCCTGGATCATCCGCCGACGCTCGACGAGGTCTGCGCGGCGCTCGGCCTGAGTTCGCGCGGATCGCTGCACAAGCATGTACAGGCGCTGGTCGAGGCAGGGCTGGTCGAGCCGATGAACGGCAGGCAGCGCGGCATCGTGTTGTCGCCTCCGCGACAGACGTCCCGTCGCGCCGGATCGGCGTCTCCTGAGCGCGCACAAGGGCGGACGCTGCCGCTGCTCGGTCGGGTTGCGGCCGGCCAGCCGATCGATGCGCTCGACGAAGATGCCGAGATCGAAGTGGGCGCGGGCTGGGCCGGCCGCGTCGACCACTATGCGCTCACGGTGCGTGGCGATTCGATGATCGACGAAGGCATCCTAGATGGCGACGTGGTGGTGATCGAGCACCGTTCCTCGGCACGCAATGGCGAGATCGTGGTGGCGCTCATCGATGGCGAGGCAGCGACCCTGAAGCGGATCGAGCAGCGGCCTGGCCGCGTCGTCCTGCATCCGGCAAATTCATCGATGCAGCCATTGGTATTCGACCCTGCGCAGGTTACGATCCGCGGGGTGGTCAAGGGGCTGATACGCAGGTACGGATGAATCGCCGAACGTTGATTGCAGCGGTCGCCTCGACGGCGATGGTGGGGAAACTGGCGGCCCAACCGGCGCCGCGTGCGCTGTCGGCCGACGCCGAGGCATTCGTCGACGAGATGGTCGCGCGCCACCAGTTCGACCGCGACGCACTGCGCGCACTGTTCGCCCAGGTGCGCGTGCAGAACCAGGTGCTCGGAGCCATGCAGTCGCAGTACACGCCGCGCCCCTGGTTCGAGTACCGCCCGTCGTTCGTCAACCGCCCGCGGATCGCCGGCGGAGTCCGCTTCTGGCAGGACAACGCGGCAGTGCTGGAGCGCGCGCGCGCGCAGTTCGGTGTGCCGCCCGAACTCGTGGTCGCGACGATCGCGGCAGAGACGTTGTTCGGAAAGATGATGGGCTCGCATCCGGTGCTCGACACGCTCGCGACCCTGGCCTTCGACTTCCCCAAGCGCGCCGCTTTCTTCCGCGGCGAACTCGAGCAGTTCCTGCTGCTCAGCCGCGAACTGGCGGTCGATCCGGCGCAGCCCCGCGGATCGTTTGCCGGGGCGATGGGTATTCCGCAGTTCATGCCGACGAGTTACCGCAAGTATGCGGTGGACTTCGACGGCGATGGCCGCATCGACCTCTTTCGCAGCGCGCCGGATGCGATCGGCAGCGTCGCGAACTATTACCGGGTGTTCGGCTGGGTCACCGGTGGTCCGGTCGCCGTGCGCGTTTCCGCACCCGTCGATCTGGCCGAGGCTCAGGCGAAGCTCGGCATCCGGCCGCACACCACGGTGGGCGCATTGCGCGACATGGGTTTCGTGCCGGTATCCGAGGTCGACGCAGCGCTGCCCGCGATGGTGTTCCCGCTGGTGGTGAAGGAGGGCACCGAGTACTGGCTCGGGTTCGACAACTTCTTCGTGATCACCCGCTACAACCGCGCGATCCACTACGCGATGGCGGTGTTCGAACTCGCGCGCGAGATCCGCGCGGCGCGGCCTGGTTCGACCGCGGCACCCTGATGCCCTCGCTGGCGGGTCCTGCCAGTCCACTGCCGGTGACAGGCTCGGCCCGACGCAATGCGCTGATCGACGGTATCCGAGGCCTGGCGCTGTGCGGCGTACTGGTCGTGAACACGATGTCGTTCCCGCACGTGTTCAGTTCGCCCGTCGGCGTGGTCGACCCGGCGGATTCGACGCTTGCGCTGCTGATCCAGGCCATCTGCGTTGCGCTGTTCCAGGCCAAGAGCTACCCGCTCCTGATGTTCCTCGTCGGTTATGGCTGGGCGATGCGCACGCGGCGCCAAGGGCGCAGGCTGGACGCCGACGTTGTCGCTTCCAGGCGCAGCCAGATGATGCGCCAGGGCGTGATCGGCGTCCTGCACGGCCTGTTCATCTACTACGGAGACATCCTGTCCTGGCTGGCCGTGCTCGGACTGCTGCTGCTGGCCGCGCCGCGGCGCCGGCTGCGGCGGTTGTGCCTGCTTGGCGCAGCATGGGGGGGGCTCTGGCTGGCGGTGGGTGGCACGACGCTGGCCGTGATGCTGGCATTCCCCGCCCCCGCGCAATCGCCGGTCACCGTGCACTGGCTGACTCACGCGGGCAGCTGGCCCGAGGTGTTCGAGCTCAACCGGATCGGTTATGCGTCGTACTTCTACCAGCTGCCATGGCAACTGCCGATGATGATCTCGCTCGGCATCGCCGGCACGATTGCCGGCCGGCTGCGCGTGCTGGAGCGCGCGCGCTACGGTGCGCGCCTGTGGTCGATCGGCGCTGCCGTGCTGCTGCCCGCGGGGCTCGTGCTCAACGTCGCACTGGCCGCCTGGCGGGTTGCCCTGTATCCCGACGGCGAAACGTCGGTCATCGACTTCGTGACCCAGTTCACCGGGCCGCTGCTCGCTGCGGGTGCCGTATGCGCGCTGGCGCGCGCGTGGCACGCGGGGAGGGCGCACCGCCTGGCGACCTTCGCGCCTCTCGGTCGCATGACCATGTCGTTCTACGTAGCCCACACGCTGGCCTGTACTGCGCTGTTTGCGGGGCCTGCCGGTGCGCTTGGCCCGGCCTTCGGTTCGCTCGGGCTGTTCGCCTTCGGGATCGCCTACTGGGGTGCAGCTGTGCTGCTGGCCCCGGCATGGATCGCCCGGGCCGGGCCTGGCCCGCTCGAAGCTTTGGTGCGAGGGGGCGGCGATGAGAGGTCGCGCGCCTCGCGCCGGAACACGATCACGTGATCGGCCTCCACCCGGATGCCGATCTGCTCGCCGATCGCATGGTTGTGGTGGCTGGGCACGACCGACAGCGCCTCGCGCCCGTCCGGCAGGGCCAGCGTATAAAGGATGTCTGCGCCCCTGAACGCCTTGTGCACGACGCGTGCCTTCAGCGGGCTGGCATCGTCGTGCACGATGTCGTCCGGCCGCAGCAGCACTTCGACATCGCAGTCGTTCGCGCAGCCCGCGCAGCCCTTGCCGCATTCAGCGGGCAGGTCGCCGGCCAGCTTGCCGATGCCGATATCTATCCGGTGATCTTCGAGCACCGTGCCGGGCAGGAACACGCCCTTGCCGATGAAATCTGCCACTACGTGGTTGGCCGGGCGGTGGTAAAGGTTGTACGGGGTGTCCCACTGCGCGAGCCGGCCGCGGTGCAGGATGCCGATCTCGTCGGCCACCGCAAAGGCTTCAGACTGGTCATGGGTGACCAGGATCGCGGTCGTTCCCTGCTGCTTGAGGATCTCGCGAACTTCCTGTCCGAGTCGCTCGCGCATCTCGACATCGAGGTTGGAGAACGGTTCATCGAGGAGCAGCAGTTCCGGCCGGGGGGCGAGGGCCCGGGCGAGCGCGACCCGCTGCTGCTGGCCACCCGACAATTCGTGCGGAAAGCGCCCGCCAGAGTCGATCAGGCCGATCACCTCGAGCAGTTCCGCCACGCGTGCAGCGCGCTGCGCGGCCGTCATCGCGCGCAGTCCGAAGCCGATGTTGCCGGCGACCGACAGGTGCGGGAACAGGGCATAGTCCTGGAACACCATGCCGACCTGCCGCTTTTCGGGGGGTACCTGCAGTCCCGGCCCGGCCACCTCGGTGCCGTTGATCAGGATCCGCCCGGCTGCTACAGGCTCGAACCCCGCGATGCAGCGCAGGACCGTGGTCTTGCCGCAGCCGCTGGCACCCAGCAGGCAGCCGATCTGGCCGCGCGCGAGTGAGAACGACAGATCGTCGAACACGCCGACGGCGCCGTAGGCATGGCTGACCTTGTCGAAGCGGAGGACGGGATCCATCAGGCGGGGTTCATAGGGCTCAAATGAGAACGATTCGCTTTTCATTATAGCGGAGCTGGGGCAGAATCCGCGTCCAGTACCCACTCGCCGCCTCGCCGCGCAGCCCACTGCACCCGGCGGAGCGCCGCACCGATGCCCCGCGCGCTGAAGTCACCGCTGGTCCTGCTTGCCCTGCTGCTTGCGCTGGTTGCATCGATACCCGTCCTGTCGGTCGTATCCAGCCTGTCCGCCGGCGGTACCGCCGGCGTGTGGCGCCACCTGATCAACACGGTGCTCGGCGACTATGTCGCGAACACGCTCGCGCTGATGGTTGCGGTCGGCATTGGCGTCGCGGCGATCGGGGTGGGCGCAGCCTGGCTGGTGACCATGCTCGATTTTCCGGGCCGCCGCACGTTCGAATGGCTGCTGGTCCTTCCCCTCGCGATGCCGGCCTATGTGATGGCCTACGCGTACACGGACCTGCTCCAGTTCACCGGGCCCGTTCAGAGCCTGCTGCGCGAGACCTTCGGATGGGATCGGCACGATTACTGGTTTCCCGAGATCCGTTCGCTGGGTGGTGCCGCTGCGATGTTCGTGTTCGTCCTCTATCCCTATGTGTACCTGCTCGCGCGCACCGCGTTCGCCGAACGCTCGGGCAGCATGCTCGAGGTGAGCCGCAGCCTCGGCTTCGGGCCCTGGGCCACGTTCTTCCGGCTGTCGCTGCCGCTGGCGCGACCGGCGATCGCCGGCGGTGTCGCCCTCACGGCGATGGAGACGCTGGCCGATTACGGGACCGTGTCCTACTTCTCGGTCCAGACGTTCACGACCGGCATCTACCGCGCCTGGTTGTCGCTCGGCGACCGTCTGGCGGCGGCGCAGCTGGCGTGTGCGCTGCTGTCGTTCGTGCTGGTCGTGCTGCTGTTCGAGCGGTCGACACGGGGCCGCGCGAGCTACGCGACCGTCGGTGGCCGAAGCCGGCCGGTGGTGGCATTGCGCCTGTCCGGCGGCGCGGCAGCGCTTGCCATCGCGGCCTGCCTGGTACCGGTGACGGTCGGTTTCCTGCTGCCGGCAGCGATCCTGCTGCACCTGGCGATCGACGCACGCGCCGACCACTCGTTCGATGTTTACGCGCAACTCGCGGTCAACAGTTTCTCCCTTGCCGGGATCACAGCCGTGCTGGCCGTCACGATTGCAACCAGCCTTGCGTACGCGCTGCGCCTGCATCGCAGCGGGCTCACGCTGGCTGCGAACCGCGTGGTCGGGCTCGGGTATGCGGTACCCGGTGCGGTGATCGCGGTCGGCATCCTGATCCCGCTCGCGACGCTCGACAACTGGGTCGACGCCCTGATGCGCGACCGTTTCGGCATCGCCACCGGCCTGCTGTTCACCGGGACCGTCGCGGCACTGATCTATGCGTACCTCGTGCGCTTCCTCGGCGTGGCACAGGAGGCGATCGATACCGGGCTCGGCAAGATCACGCGGTCGATGGACGATGCCGCCCGGTCGCTCGGGCTCGGCGCCGGGGCGACGCTCTGGCGCGTGCACCGGCCGCTGATGTGGACCAGCCTGCTTACCGCCGCGTTGCTGGTGTTCGTCGATGTGATGAAGGAACTGCCGGCGACGCTGGTGATCCGCCCGTTCAACTTCGACACGCTCGCTACCCAGGCCTACACCTTCGCCTCGGATGAAAGGCTGGGGCAGGCGGCGGTCGCCTCGCTGGTCATCGTGGCGGTCGGCATGCTGCCGGTGATGCTGCTGACCCGCACGATGCGCATCCGTGTCGCTCCAGTCAGTCCAGTTGCAGCCGGGTCGCAAACGCGTCCGGCAGCAGCCTGACGTCGGACAGTACGATCGACTTGCGGGCGGCGCTTACCCGCAAAACCCAGCCTGAGCGCGCGCTGTTGTCCTGGCCCATGCTGCCGGTTCCCGCGGGCGTACGGCGCCCCGCGTCGCTCGGCGTCAGTTCGACGTCCACACCGTAGCGTTCGCGCAGCAGTTCGGCCAGGCTCCACGCGGTGCGTCGGCCCGCATCGTAGCCATCGGGCCAGTGGACGAAGGCTGGCTCGAACACGATTCGTATCAGCCTGCGGTCGCGGTCGCCGGCCACCAGTGTCACGAACGGCACATGGCTGGAGCGGGAAGACTGGGTCATCAGGATACGCGGCGCGCTGTTCAGCATCACATAGAAGCTCGAGTCTTTCGTGGCTTCAGCCGCGGGGGCTGCGAATGCCGCAGGCGCCTCTATCCGCACGATGCTGACCGGCTCCCGCCGGACAGCCGGCAGCGTGACGCTACCCGGCGGCGCCATCGCCAGGACCACACGGATCGCGGCCTCGATCGGCATGCCGAGCGCCAGCCCCATCATTTCCGGCGCGCGCGCCGGGGCGCCGGACTGGCTGGTCGTCATCGTGGCAGCCGCTGGCGCCGGTGCTGCCGCCGACCTCGCCGGCGCGGCGATCGGGGCGGCCATCGCGGTACAGGCAGGCAGGACGATGCCGATGGCAAAGAGCAGGGCGCTGCGCCATGGCCGGATCGCGCAGGCCCGGGTCACTGCCGCCTGCCAGGGACGCTACTTCCAGCCGACCCGGTCGAGGATCTTCTGCGCGAGGGCCTGATTGCGGCCGAGCACGCCGATGTTGAACGCCTCTGCCTTGAACTTGCCGAGCGAGGCAAGCTCCGGATTCCGGGCGACGGCGGAAGAGACCACCGGCCACTCATTGTTGCCGTCTGCGAAATGGATCTGCGCTTCATCGCTGGCGAGGTATTCGAGGAAAAGCCGGGCGGCCACCGGGTTCGGCGCGGCGCGAAGCATTCCTGCGCCCGACACATTTACATGTGTACCGGAAGATGCCTGGTTGGGGAACGACACCGCCACCCGTTCAATCAGTTGCCGATCCTGTGGGCGTACCGACTTCATCAGCCGCACATAGTAGTACGTGTTGACGACCGCGACATCGCATTCCCCGGCACCGACACCGAGCAGCTGGTCGGTATCCCCGCCGCGCGGCGAGCGGGCGAGGTTGGCGACCACGCCGCGGGCCCATTCCTCGGCCTTCGCCTCGCCCAGGCGCTCGATCATGGAGGCCATCAGCGAAAGGTTGTAGACGTGGTTGCTGGCACGGATGCAGAGCCGGCCCTTGAGCCGGGGATGCGCGAGGTCCTCGTAGGTCGCGACTTCCTCCGGCCGCACTGTCTTGCGGTTGTATGCGATCACACGCGCACGGGTGGAAAATCCGAACCAGGTCCCTGCTGGCGTGCGCAGCTGGGCCGGGATCCGCGCATTGAGTACCGGAGAGTCCAGCGGCTGGAACAGGTCGAGCTGTTCGGCGCGCCAGAGACGGCCGGCGTCCACCGTGATGAATATGTCCGCCGGGCTGTTGCGGCCCTCGCTGCGTACGCGCTCGAGCAGCGCATCCTCGCCCGCCTCGATACGGTTGACCTTGATGCCGGTCTTGCGCGTGAAGCCCGTGTAGAGCGCCTCGTCTGTCTGATAATGGCGCGCCGTGTACAGGTTCAGGACCTTGTCGGTCTGGGCTGCGGCGGGCGCGGTGGCCAGGACGGCAGCCGCGGCGCAGAGGGCACCCGCCAGCGGCATCGTCAGCAGGCGGTACAGTGGGTTGTAGTGCATGGCGTTTTCGATCTCGGGCTGTGGACAGGTCCACGCGGAGGCGGAACTGCGTCGGTCAGATGCCTGGGTCACAGGATCTTAACAAGAAGAATTCTCGTTTGTAAATGATAAAGATTCGCATTGAAGGACTGTCTAGGCGGTTTTCGGCCTGCTTCATGGCGCTCTGTCTGCTGGCTGCCGGATGTGCACATCGTCCGCCTTCGCCGGGCCAGGACGCTGCGGTATCCGGCCCGCCGGCGGTGCCGGCCATGCGCCCGTCGGGCGGATTGCCGCAGCAGCCTCGGTCCGAACCGGTCGCTACCGCGCCGCGGATCGGGCTCGCGCTCGGTGGCGGGGCTGCGCGCGGCTTCGCTCATGTCGGCGTGATCATGGCGCTCGAACAGGCCGGCATCCTGCCCGACTACGTGACGGGCACCAGCGCCGGCGCGGTCGTCGGCGCGATCTATGCGGCCGGCTATCGATCGGCCGACCTGCTACGCATCGCCAGGCAACTGGCGGAGTCGGACGTACGCGATCTTGCGCTGCCCGACCGCGGCTTCGTGCGCGGCGAGCGTCTCCAGTCGTTCATCAATCGGGCGGTGCAGGACCGGCCGATCGAGAAACTGAACATTCCCTTCGCCGCAGTGGCCACCGACCTGCAGTCCGGCGAGGGCATCGTCTACCGCCGGGGCGACACCGGCCTGTCGGTACGGGCATCTAGCGCGGTGCCCGGCGTGTTTCGTCCGGTGCTGATCGGCGACCGGCAGATGGTGGACGGTGGCCTTACCCATCCCATCCCGGTCAGGGCTGCGCGTGCGCTCGGCGCGGAACTGGTGATTGCGGTCGACATATCCAGCCAGCCGCAGTACTCACGGATCGCCGGTTCGATCGACATCCTGCTGCAGGCCTTCACGATCATGGGGCGTGCGCTGGGGGCTTCCGAACTGGCCGAGGCCGACGTGGTGATCCGTCCCGCGATCGGGCAGATCGCCGCTACCGATTTCGAAAGCCGGCAACTGGCGATCGAGCAGGGGCAGCGTGCAGCCCGTTCCGCCCTGCCGGAGATCCGGCGCCGGATCGAGGCTGCGACCCGGCGACTCAGCCCGCCAGGCGACGCGCTCCGTTGAACCGGCTGACCCAGTACCGCTCGCCCATGTTCACGATATGTACGCGGCCACCACGGCTGGGCGCGTGGATGAATCGTCCGTCGCCGACATAGATCCCGACGTGAGAGTACCGCTTGCCGCGGGTATTGAAGAACACGAGATCGCCCGGTTCCAGTTCCCCCTTGCCGACGCTGGTGCCCATCCGGGCCATCTCGTACGAATTATGCGGCAGCGATCGCCCGGTCACCCGGTCGAACACGTAGCGGACGAGACCGCTGCAATCGAACCCGGTATCCGGGTTGCGGCCCCCGAAGGTGTAGCGGATGCCGATCATGCCCATCGCCTGCATTGCCATTTCCTGCGCCGAGTTCAGCGCTCGGTCGGCGAGACTCTGCACGGCCGATGGCGCCGGGGTGACCGGTTCGGTTCCGCCCGAGACGATCGTGTCAGGGCGTACTTCCTGCGCGCGGGCACTGTCGATGCCCTGCAGAGACAGCAGGCCGCCGGCCGCGACAATGGCAAGCACCGGGACGCTACGGCGTACGAGCGATCGGGATGCAGCAAGGGCGATCGACAATCCTGCAACAGACCCGGCGGATCGGGCGGGGAGAAGATGCATGTTCTGAAGATCCTTTCAGAGATGCTTGATTACCAAGCAGAAGTCTGATTTTTGCGGCACTATCGGATTGAACTTGCACCCCCGGGACATCCCTTACCTGCCGTTCGGCCATCTGTGCCTTTCCGAACGCGGCGCAGGATGCCACAGCCTGTCGTCGATGGCAATTCCAGCCCCGATGAACCGGGCCTTCTGTTCAGGCCGTGCCCGATACAGCACGGCAGGAAGGATGCGATGAGAAAGCTAAGGTACGGTCATCTCGTTCCCAGCCGGTGCGCCATCCTGGCGATGCTGCTGCTGGTCATGCAACCGCTGGCGCTGGCCCAGTCGCTGGTCATGGGCATCCTGCCGCTGCGTTACCGCACGGCAGACCAGATGGTGCCGCTGATCCGCCCGCTGGTGCCTGCGCCCGGCACGGTGAGCGGCATCCAGAACCAGCTGATCGTGCACACCACGCCGCAGAACCTGGCCGAGATCCGCGCGGTACTCGAGCGCATCGACACGATGCCGCGCCGCCTGTTGATCAGCGTTCGTCAGGATGTCGACCAGGCGTCCGGTGCCGATGGCGTCGTCGCCGGCGTACGGGCCGGCGTGGGGCAGACGGACATTGCAGTGGGCAGTCTGCCGCCGGGTGCGGCTGCGGGCGTACGGGCCTATTCAACCGCACGCAGCGGAACCGACCGGGCGATACAGCAGGTGCAGGCACTCGAAGGACAGCCGGCCATGATCCAGGCTGGTCGGTCGATCCCGGTGCCGGTACGGCAGATCGTAAGGGGCCCATCCGGCCTGCAGGCGATCGACACCATCGAGTATCGTGAGGCATCAACCGGTTTCCAGGTCGTCGTGCGCCTGTCCGGCGATGAGGTGATGCTCGATATCCTGCCGCAGCGGCAGTCGATCGCCCAGGGAGCCGGGCACGGGACGGTCGATACGCAGCAACTCTCCACGACCGCACGTGGCCGCCTGGGCGAATGGATAGACCTCGGCGGGACGGTGCGGACCTCTGGCGACCGTCAGTCGGTGCTGCTGGGCCGCACCACGTCTTCCTCCGCGGAAGAGCGACGGGTGCAGGTGCGGGTGGAGGAACTGCGGTGAACGCCCTGACCGCTTGGGGCGAGTGCCCCTGGATCCGCTGACGCATCTGCTGGCCGGCCTGCTGGTCGCGCTGGCGGTCGAACCGATACGCGCCAGGGCAGGTACCGTCGGCCGTGCGTCGTGGCTGTCTGCTGGCGCGGTGGCCGGCGTGTTGCCAGACCTCGCGCACCTGCCCCGCGCCGGGGATCCCCTGGCCGTCCTCGCGTCCGCAGGCTTGTGGACGCATTCCCTGCTGGTGCTGCCGGTGCTGGCGCTGGCGCTCGCCGCGCTGTTCGCATGGATCGCCCGGCGCCCCAGGCAGTGGCCGGTCTTGCTGTTCGTCACCGGGCCCGCGCTGCTGGTCCACCTCGGCGCTGACCTGGTCACGGCGTCCGGCATCCGACCCTGGTATCCGGTCGCCGAAAGCCTTTACGCGGTTCCTCTGCTGTTTCCGCTGGACCTGTGGATCACTGTCGTCGTGGCGGCTGCCGTGATCGTCGCGTGGCGACGGCCGATGCTCGGGCGGTGGGTTGCCATCGCGGCCTTCGCGGCCACCACGGGCTATCTTGTACTGCTCTGGCAGTGGCGAGCGGAGGCGCTGGACGCCGGCGCAGCGATCGCGTCGCACTATCCATCCGGCGACGCTCATGTCCATGCATTTCCGCAGCCGTTCTCGCCGCGCAACTGGCAGGTTCTGGTGGCTCACGGCGATGCCTTCGACCTCGCCTGGTTGAAGGTCGGCACATGGCCGTCGGTCCCCGTCGGGGCAGCCGCGGACGAGCCGCGCGACGGCGCTCCCGACGCATCGACGAGTGTCGCGGCGATACCGGGCGGTCCGAGCGTCGTCGAGCCGCTGTCCGTCCGCTCGGCGCTGGCCAGGCTGAGCGCGGCGTACGCCGAGCCCGCTCAGGCCCGTTGGATCCAGGTATTCCGCTTTGGCGACGAGGGTGGCCGGGCCGAGTTCGCGCGCACGGCCTGGAGCCGGCCGGAGTTCGCCGGATTCCGCCGGTTCAGCGTCTACACCGTGCTAAGCCATGTCGAGTATCGTGTCGACGTGCGCCAGGTCTGTGCGTGGTTCTACGACGCCCGGTTTGCATGGCCCGGCGTCGCGCCGTCCTACCGCTTCGGTTCCTGCCAGCACATGGACGACAGCACATGGAGCGTGCAGCGTGCCCCAGGCCCGCTGCCGCTGTTGTAGCCCCCCCCGATCCGTGGAGACCCCGAGATGAATCGTCATCGACTACCCGCCGTATTCATGAGAGGCGGCACCAGCAAGGCCCTGATGCTGCACCGGCAGGACCTGCCCTCCGAACAGGGCGGCTGGAATGCGATATTCCTGCGCGCGATGGGATCGCCTGATCCCAACGGCCGCCAGCTCGACGGAATGGGTGGCGGCCTGTCGTCGGTGTCGAAGGTGTGCGTGCTCTCGCGCTCGGCGCGCGCCGATGCCGACATCGACTACACCTTCGCCCAGGTGATGGTGAAGGATGCGCATGTCGACTACAGCGGCAACTGCGGCAACATGTCATCGGCAGTCGGGCCGTTCGCGGTGGACGAAGGACTGGTCGAGGCGGCCGATGGGCAGGCGACGGTGCGCATCTACAACACGAACACCGACAAGATCATCCATGCCACGTTCCCGGTGCATGGCGGCCAGGCGGTGGAGACGGGCGAACTGTCGATTCCCGGCGTCGCCGGGACCGGTGCCCCGATCCGCCTCGACTTTCTTTCGCCCGGCGGCGCCAGCACCGGCCGCCTGTTGCCGACCGGAAACGTGGTGGATCGAATCGACGTGCCTGGGCTGGGGCCGGTCGAGGTGTCGATGGTCGATGCGGCCAATGCCTGCGTGCTGGTCGCGGCCTCGTCGCTGGGGCTGTCCGGGCTCGAGATGCCCGGTGACCTCGAGGCCGATGCGGTGGCGATGGAGCGCCTGTCGGCGATCCGGCTGCAGGCATCGGTCGCGATGGGCCTCGCCCGTACGATCGACGAGGCGCGCAGCCGCACGGTGGTGCCTTTCGTCGGCTTCGTGTCGCCGCCGAAGGCAGCGCATACGCTGTCGGGCGAGTCGATCGTGGCCGACGCGGTCGACCTGACGGCGCGCATGCTGTCCAACGGACAGCCGCACCGTGCGCTGCCGCTGACCGCGTCGCTGTGCATCGCGGTCGCGGCGTCCATCGAGGGTACGGTTGCCTGGCGCGCACGGCGAACCGATGGCGGCCACGGTGCTGCCGGCGGGGCACTGCGTATCGCAATGCCCTCCGGTGTACTCACCGTGGGTGCCGAGGTGGAGTGCCAGGCTGGGCGGTGGTCCGCGCTGCGCGGTTCGTTCTATCGAACCGCGCGCCGGCTGTTCGACGGAAAGGTGTACTACTGAGCCCTGGTGTCCCTCAGTCAGGGCGGAAGGCGGACAGTTCCACCGGCCCGTCGTAGAGCGACCGCGTCGCCGCCAGCAGGCGCGCAGATGCGTTGTCGCTCCACCGTCCGTAGGCGGTATTGCCGCAGAACTTGGACTCGAGTTCTTCGCGCGACAGCGGGGCGTGCACGCCACCGCGGATGAACGGCTGGCGCTCCTCGACCACGCGCCCGTCGGTCAGCGTGAACCGGACATGCCCGGTGTAGGCGCGCGGATACGGATTCGCCGGGTCGACGACGTAGCGCACCTTGGAAGCGAGGGCGAGGATGCGCTCGTCGCGTACCGTGACCGGGGTGAAGGCGTCCAGACCCGCTGCGCCCGTGATGAAGCCGACCGCGATGTTGAACGGGGCGCTGAACTTCGCGCCGTATTCGGTCGCCGGCCGGTGCTTGGAGGCGAGCGGCTCCCAGAGGCGATGCACGTAGCCCTCGGCGGTCTCGCACAGCACGTCGACCACGTCCTCGGCCCTGAATCCCTCGGCCTGTGCCCGGCGCGCCAGGCGCAGGGCACAGTCGATGTACGGCTGGTTCATCGTGCCGGTGGCATACGGCTTGAAGGTGATCGACAGCATCGTCCACTCGGTGCCGAAGCCGTCCAGCAGCGCGGCATAGTCGCCCTCGGCGCTGTGTGCGAAGCCGTTGTACAGACCATGCGTTCCTTCGAACACGGTGCGCGGCGAGAAGAACCCCTGCTGCCCGATGCGCGCGGCGCGAACGCCGCACTGCGCCGCCCATCCGGCATGCAGGCGCTTGGTCCACGAACCTTCTGCGAGGTACTCGATGATGCCGCTGGCCATGCTGCCGGCCGTGCCCAGCGCATCGACGGCCTGCCGGCGCGTCAGGCCGAGCGCGACCGATACCGCCAGCGTGGCGGCCATGGTGCCGAGGATGGCGGTGGGATGGAAACCCGAGCGGTGGATCGCCTTCGGCACGACGCGGCTCATCCGGCACAGGGCTTCGGTGCCGGCGACGATACCGGCGAGCGCAGACTGCCCGTCGCGCCCGAAACGTTCGCAGGCCGCGAGCACGGCGGGCACGATCACCGTGGCGCTGTGTACTGGGCCGCCTTCGTATGTGTCGTCGAAATCCTCGCCGTGCGCGGCCGTGCCGTTGATCAGCGCGGCATCCTCGGCACTGAAGCGTGCGGCATGGCCGATCGCCGTCGCCGGCCCGCCGCTGTCGACCGAGGCCACGAGCGCCCGGATATAGTCGGTGTCTCGTGCCGCCACGCACAGGCCGGCGACGTCGAGCAGAAGCGACTCGGCCTGAGTGCGTACGGCCGCAGGCAGCGTCTTCGGGTCGATCGCCAGCGCGAGGTCCACGAGGCGTTCGGCGACCGACACGTCTGGCAGGGCGGGGGCAGGGCTGTTCTGGCTCATGAACGGGTTTCCAGGCACGGGTTCCGGAGGCCGGCCGGGTTCGCCCGGACCGGGGCCGCGATGCTACCGCGGTTCCGGAGCGTCCGCGCGTGCGGCCAGGCCGAGGTGCGGTCCTTGAGTTGTACGTTCCTATCCTGCACCATCCGCGACTCGACAACGTGCACGGGGGCCTCGAAGAATGAACATCGCTGAATTCTGGACTACGGCGCAGCCGATCCTGATCCATGGTGCGTTCCAGGTCGCCGCCGCGATCGCGTTCTGGGTCGTGGGCACCTGGCTGATCAACCTTGCCGTGCGCGTGCTCAGCGCGGCGCTCGAGCGGCAGAAGGTCGAACCGACCATCCTGCGCTACATCGGTTCGTTCGTCGCCGTGGTGCTGAAGATCGCGCTGGTCGTCGCGATCCTCGGTTACTTCGGCGTGGAGACGACCACCTTCGCGGCACTGGTCGCCGGCGTCGGCGTCGCCATCGGCGCGGCCTGGGGCGGGTTGCTCGCCAATTTCGCGGCCGGCGCTTTCCTGGTCGTGCTGCGGCCGTTCAAGGTGGGCGATTTCGTCACCGCCGGCAGCGTCACCGGCACTGTGAAGGAGATCGGCCTGTTCGGCACCGCGATCAATACGCCTGACAACGTGCTGACCATCGTCGGCAACAATCGGATCTTCGGCGACAGCATCCAGAACTATTCCGCGAACGCCTATCGAAGGGTCGACCTCAAGGCCCAGCTCGCGCAGAGTGCCGACCATGCTGCGGCGATCGCGTTGCTGCGCGACCGCATCGCGAAGATTCCGAACGTGCTGGAGGCGCCTGCGCCCGACGTCGAGATCCTCGACTTCACGCCGAGCGGGCCGGTGCTGGCCGTGCGGCCGTACTGCAACAACGACCACTACTGGCAGGTGTACTTCGATACGAACCGCACCATACGCGAGTCGTTCGGAGAGGCCGGCTTCCCGGTACCCGAAACCCCGATCGTGCTGCGCAACGCGGGTTGACGGAGGCGTCCATGGACGGATCACACGGCGGTGGCGGGTCTTCCCAGCTCAACGTCCTCGGCTCGCCGCTGGCGACCTGCTCGTTACAGCCGCTGACCGGCTATTTCCGCACTGGCTGCTGCGAGACTGCGGCCGACGACTTCGGCAGCCACACCGTGTGTGCCCGGGTGACGGCCGAATTCCTCGCCTTCTCGAAGGCGCGCGGTAACGATCTCAGCACACCGATGCCGGCCTACGGGTTCGACGGGCTGAATCCCGGTGACCGGTGGTGCCTGTGCGTCACGCGCTGGAAGGAGGCGCTCGATGCCGGGATGGCGCCGCGCGTGGTACTTGCCGCGACCCATCAGGCGGCATTGTCCGTGGTCACGCTCGCGCAACTCATGGCGCACGCAATCGACGATTGAGCCGACCGGATACGCTGCGTCGCCGCGCGCTGAAAACGGCAAGGATTCGCGCAGGAGTGACCGACGATGACTGAGTTCCCGCAGGCAACACTGGGGCTGCCCATACGCCTCGCCGTATTCGACATGGCGGGCACTACCATCCAGGATACCGGGGTGGTGCCACTTGCCTTCGACGCCGCGCTTGCGTCGCAGGGGTTGTCGGCCACCGCTGAAGAACTCGACGCGATTCGCGGTGCCGGCAAGCGCGATGCGATCCGCCAACTCGTGCAGGCGCGCCGCGGCGATGTCGACCTGGACCGCCATGCCGAGGCCGCCTATGACGCATTCCGGGGTGAGCTCGACCGCCGGTTCCGTGCCGGTGGCGCGCGACCGGTCGCGGGGGCCGTCGAGGTGTTCGAGTGGCTGCGCCGGCGCGGGGTGGCGATCGTGCTCAACACGGGTTTCGATCGCGATACCCAGGCGCTGGTGCTGTCCGCCGTGGGCTGGGACCAGGGCGAAGGCAATGGCAGACGCAAGGGTGTGGCCGATGCCCTCGTCTGCGGCGACGACGTGGCGCAGGGCCGTCCCGCGCCATACATGATCTTCCGCGCGATGGAACGTACCGGGATCACATCGGTGGCCGAGGTGCTGAACATCGGCGACACGGTGCTCGACATCCAGTCGGGCCGCAACGCCGGTTGCGGCGTGAATGTCGCGGTATGCAGCGGCGCACACAGCCGCGACAAGCTGGCTCGCGAAGGCGGCGCACACCTGATCGAAGACGTGTCGCATCTGCCGGCACTGCTCGAGCGCCTCGCGGGCGTTGCCCCTTGAATACCCGGCGGCGCGCGCTGCTTGCTGCGGTGGGCGTGCTGGCGTTGCCCGGTTGCAGCCGTGGCGACAGGCTCGAAGCCACCGCGCACTGGCTGGGCAACGATTTCGCATTCGGATCGGGCATCGCGCTGGGGTCTGCAGACGGTACCCTGGCGACGGTCGGGTTCTTCCCGGAACCTTTGCCGTCAGCGATCCTCGACGAGATCAGGCGCCTGCGGTCGGTCACGCAGGCGATGGTTGCGCGCACGACGCCACATCTGGTCCTGGAGCTGCGCCTGAAGGGGCCAGGCAAGGCAGGGTTCGACAGCCTCGTGCGCTACTCGGTGCTGTTCGCGAACATGGGCGGATCGCCGGTGGCCTTCAACCGCCAGAGCCGGGACTGGGTGAAGGACGGCGGCATCGAACTGGCGGGTGAGGCGAGGGCTGGCGAGCGCCTGCTCGGGCGCGTGCGCCGCGCGGGTGCCACCGATGTCGAGGGCTCGGATCGCCCGTACCGCTGGGACCTCAGCTTCGATACGGTCGTGGCGGCGTAGCTGCCAGGTGGCGCGTCAGTCCTCGCGCCGCATCTGCGGGAACAGGATCACGTCGCGAATCGTGCTGCTGTCGGTCAGCAGCATCACCAGCCGGTCGATACCGATGCCTTCCCCGCCGCACGGCGGCAGGCCGTACTCTAGCGCGCGCACGTAGTCAGCGTCGTAGTGCATCGCCTCTGCATCGCCCGACTCCTTCCGGTTCGCTTGTTGCCGGAACACCGAGGCCTGCTCGTCGGGATCGTTCAGCTCGGAGAAACCGTTGGCGATCTCGCGTCCGGCGATGAACAGCTCGAAGCGCTCGGTGATGGACGGATCGGCATCGTTGCGCCGGGCGAGCGGCGACACTTCGGTCGGGTAGTCGATGATGAAGGTCGGTTCGAACAGCTGCGTCTCGACCGTCGCATCGAACAATGACAACTGCATGCCGCCCAGTCCGTCGTCGGGGTGCACGGTCTCGCCCAGCCGCACGAGTTCGCCCATCAGCCAGCTTCGGTCGGACAGTTGTGCCGGGGTGTACTGCGGCGCGTACTTCGCGATCGCCTCGAGGATCGTGAGCTTCGCGAACGGCTTGCCGAAGTCGAGCTCGCGGCCCTGGTAGGTGATCTTCTCGCTGCCGGTGACGGTGCGCGCGACCTCCGCGAACATCTGCTCGGTCAGCGCCATCAGCTCGCGGTAGCGAGTGTAGGCCGAGTAGAACTCGAGCATCGTGAACTCGGGATTGTGCCGCGTCGAGATGCCCTCGTTGCGGAAATTGCGGTTGATCTCGAACACCCGTTCGAAGCCGCCCACCACCAGTCGCTTCAGATACAGCTCGGGCGCGATGCGCAGGAACAGCTCCATGTCGAGGGCATTGTGGTGGGTCGCGAACGGCCGCGCGTTCGCGCCTCCCGGTATCGGGTGCATCATCGGCGTCTCGACTTCCAGGTAGCCCCGGTCGAGCAGGAACTGCCGCACTGCCTGCACGGTGCGCGAGCGCGCGAGGAAGGTCCTGCGCGAGTCTTCGTTCACCATCAGGTCGAGGTAGCGCTGCCGGTAGCGCTGCTCCTGATCGGTCAGGCCGTGGAATTTCTCCGGCAGCGGCCGCAGCGACTTGGTCAGTAGCCGGATCGACGATACGCGTACCGTGAGTTCGCCGGTCTTGGTGCGAAACAGCACGCCGGTCGCACCGACGATGTCGCCCAGGTCATAGTGCTTGAATGCCTCGTGCGCCTCGGTGCCGGTGCCATCGTCGGACACGTAGAGCTGGATCATGCCCGACCCGTCGCGCACGCTGGCAAAGCTCGCCTTGCCCATCACCCGCTTGAGCAGGATGCGGCCGGCCAGCGTCACCTCGACCGGGTTCGCATCGAGCGCGGCCTTGTCGTGGCCGGCGTGGGTGGCCTGCAGGTCACCGGCAAGGTGCAAGCGTTCGAAATCGTTCGGATAGGCGATGCCGGCGGCGCGCAGCGCAGCCAGCTTGGCGCGCCGCTCGGCGACGATATGGTCGGTGTCGACCTGAGCGGCCGGAGGGGTGCTGGAAGCGTCGGTCATTTACACACCCTGCTTGAGGCTGGCGTTGATGAAGTCGTCGAGGTCGCCGTCCAGCACGCGCTGCGTGTCGCCGACCTCGTGGTTGGTGCGCAGGTCCTTGATACGCGACTGGTCGAGCACGTAGGAGCGGATCTGGTGGCCCCAGGCGATGTCGGTCTTCGACTCTTCCATCGCCTGCTTCTCCTCGTTCCGCTTGCGCAGTTCGAGCTCGTACAGGCGCGACTTGAGCATCGCCATCGCCTCGGCCCGGTTACGGTGCTGCGAGCGGTCGCTCTGGCACTGCACGACGATGTTCGTCGGCAGGTGGGTGATGCGGATCGCGGAGTCGGTCTTGTTGATGTGCTGGCCACCCGCGCCCGACGCGCGGAATGTATCGATGCGCAGGTCGGCGGGATTGATCGTCACCTCGATCGAGTCGTCGACCTCGGGATAGATGAACACGCTCGCGAAGGACGTATGCCGGCGTGCGTTCGAATCGAACGGCGACTTGCGCACCAGGCGGTGCACGCCGGCCTCGGTGCGCAGCGTGCCGTAGGCGTACGGGCCGCTGACCTTGATCGACGCGCTCTTGATGCCGGCGACGTCACCGCTGGACTCTTCCAGCAGTTCGACCTTGAAGTCGCGCCGCTCGCAGAAGCGCAAGTACATGCGCTCGAGCATCTGCGCCCAGTCCTGCGCCTCGGTGCCGCCGGTGCCGGCCTGGATGTCGATGAAGCAGTTGGCGGGGTCCAGCGGATCGTTGAACATCCGCTCGAACTCCATCCGGGCGATGGCCTTCTCGAGCTGTTCGATGTCTCCGGCGAGCTGTTCGAGCGTGCCGGTGTCGTCCTCGCCGCGCGCCATCTCGAACAGCTCCTGCGTGTCCGCGATCATCTGTTCGGCGGCTTGCATGCGGGTGACGATATCCTCGAGCTGCTTGCGCTCGCGCCCCAGTTCCTGTGCGCGCTTGGTGTCGGCCCAGACGGCAGGGTCTTCCAGGTCGCGGCTGACCTCCTTCAGGCGTGTGAGCTTGGTATCGAAGTCAAAGATACCTCCGCAGCTCGTCCGTGCGCCGGCCGAAACCGGCCAGGCTGTCGGAGAGCGAATTCAGGCGTTCGGCTTCCATGGATATTCCCGCGATAAACCGTCGATTATAGCGGCCCGCGGCAGCGCAGACCGTGCCGGCGCGAAAAGCCCGGCGGCATCAGCGCCAGGCCGAGGACGCATCGCCGGCGTCGCGCCAGTGCTCGATCGTGAGCTGCACGCTCTGCAGTCCCTGCCAGCTGTTCATGTCCACCCGGTACACCGCCTCGATCTGCGATGGCATCGGTTCGATCGAATTGAACCGGATGGCCGCGAAGCGCCCGCCGCTGCCGCGCAGTTCCAGCTTCGAATGCGCCTCGCCCACGACCTTCTGCGCGGTGACCTGGAAGCGATCCATGAATTCGGGACGCGGAAAGCCCTGGCCCCAGACGGCTTCGTCCATCGAGCGGGCGAGGTCGAGGTCGAGGGTCTCGCCATCGAGGCTGCCGTCGGTCTCGATCACGCGCGAAAGGTCGGCGGGCGTGAGCAGCGAGCGCACGACGGCTTCCAGTGTTTCGGTGAACCGGGGCAGGTCCGGTTCGCGCAGGCTCAGGCCGGCCGCCGCCGCATGGCCGCCGAAGGCCACCAGCAGGCCGGGTTCGCGCTTGGCAACGAGGTCGAGCGCATCGCGCAGGTGCAACGCGGTGATCGAACGTCCCGAGCCCTTGAGCATGCCGCCGTCGGCGCGTGCGAAGCAGAACGCCGGGCGGTGCAGCCGGTCTTTCAGGCGCGCCGCGACGATTCCGATCACGCCCTGGTGCCAGGCCGGATCGAACAGCGAGACGGACCATCCGTCGCCGGCCGAGTCGATGTCGATGGCCGCCAGTGCCTGCTCGCGCATGGTGGCTTCGATCTCGCGCCGCTGGCGGTTCAACTGGTCCAGCTGGCCGGCGATCGCGCCGGCACGGGCGACATCGTCGGTCACCAGGCATTCGATGCCGAGCGACATGTCCTGCAGACGGCCTGCGGCGTTCAGGCGCGGACCCGCGACGAACCCGAGGTCGTACGTCGTACAGCGCTCGATCGCGCGGCCGGCGACCCGCAACAGCGCCGCGACGCCGGGCACCGTGCGCCCGGCCCGGATCCGCTTCAGCCCCTGCGCCACCAGGATGCGATTGTTCGCATCGAGCCGCACCACGTCGGCGACCGTCCCCAGCGCTACCAGGTCGAGCCACTGCGCCAGGTTGGGCCCGTTGCCGCCGGGCAGCCGGCCGCGCCGGCGCAACTCGGCGCGCAGCGCCAGCATCACGTAGAACATGACGCCGACGCCGGCGAGGTTCTTGCTCGGGAAGCCGCAGCCAGGCTGGTTGGGGTTGACGATCACCTCCGCGGCCGGCAACTGGCTGCCCGGCAGGTGGTGGTCGGTCACGAGTACGCGCATGCCGAGCGCGCGCGCGCGGTGCACGCCCTCGACGCTGGCTATGCCGTTGTCCACGGTGATGAGCCAGTCCGGACGGCGCTGGTACGCGAGGTCGACGATTTCGGGCGTCAGGCCGTAGCCGTATTCGAAGCGGTTCGGAACGAGAAAGTCGATCCGGGCGCCGAACGCACGCAGCGCACGGATCCCGACCGCGCAGGCGGTGGCGCCGTCGCAGTCGTAGTCCGCTACGATCAGCAGGCGTTCGTTGCGCGCGATCGCATCGGCCAGCGCTGACGCGGCGGCGTCGCAGCACGACAGACGCTCGGGGGTCAGCAGGCGAGCAAAGTCATCGGACAATTCGTCTGGCCCACGCAGCCCGCGCGCGGCGAACACCCGCGCAAGGACTGGCGCGATGCCGGCCTGTTCCAGCGCGGCACGGGCGCCGGCCGGCACGGGGCGGGTGAGCAGTTCAGGCATTGGATCGGCCGTGCGGATCGGCAAGCAAGGCTGCAAGGGGGCGCTGCCGGCGCCAGAAGCGGAGGCGATCCGCCGGCACGACGCGCGCGGCCGAAAGCCCGTCCCGGGACGGCCAGCGCAGGTCGATGCCGGCAATGCGACCACTCTGGAGAGCCGCATCGATCGGGGTCAGCCACGCTGCGTCGAGCCGGTCCAGGGCGGTACGCCATCCGGAGGGGTCGCCCGCCTGGCGGTGCGCTGTCAGCGCATCGAGGCTGAGCAGCCAGTGGCCATCGCCGGCCTGTTCGAGCCAATTCTGCACGCCGGCGCCGGTGTCGATCCATCGGCAGCCGGCGAGGGCGGCCAGCCCGGCCAGGGGTTCGCCACCGCCAGCCGCCCCGGTGCAGCCCGGCAGACCCGGAGCCGGCATGCGGCCAGGGCCGTGCAGCCAGAGTCCGGAGGCTGTCGGCTCGCCCCGCTGTTCACGCGCTCGGTTCACCGGATGTTCGAACCAGAGCATCTGCACCTCGTTTACGAAGCCGAGCCACCGTTTGCGGCCAGGGCCGCGCGGCAGGTTTCGGTCGACGTCGTCGCCGATGGCATCGGCCGGCGCGGTCGTGTCCAGCTCGAACGGGCGGTCCGCGCCCAGGTACCAGCGCGCCGGGCCTGGTGCCAGGAAATCCGGGGTCAGTGCCGGGAAGTGCGCGCGTACGGAACCGGCCAGAGCCTCCGCTTCCTCGGGGCGCAACTGCAGGTATGCGGGCGGCGCCAGGCGCAGGCCTGTGCGTCCGACGATGAAGTGCACCGGATCCGCGCGTATCCACCAGCGTTCGCCAGGCGCGTGACCGTCGAGGGCGAGCGTTACCGGCGCGATCGGCCGAGCACTCGGCTCGGCCGGGCCGTCCGGGGAGCCAGCCTGACCGTCGTCAGCTGCGGGCGCAGTGAATCGCCGCCAGAGCCAGTCGTCTGCCGAGCCGCCGATGGCCGGCTGGCGCGTCGATCGCGACAGCCAGCGGGCGAGCGTCGGTGCGACCGCCCCTTGCATCGTCGGGGCGGCGTCACTGCCTGGCCAGGACAGGTCAGGAATCAGGAGTTCCAGGTGCAAGGAGGCGTCCGGCGGTGAGCGGTGGGCGATGGGCGCCGAGTGCCGCAGTCGGCACGGCGGGCGCAGTCTAGCACCGGTCCCGTCCGGTGCAGGCGCCGGTTCTCCTTGGCGGGGTTCGGCTTGTGGCACACTTCGCGCGCCGCCACCGGCTGCATCGGAAACAGACCGACACGTGTCCCCTTACGAGCTGTTCGTCGGGCTGCGCTACACGCGCGCCAAACGCAGCAACAATTTCATCTCCTTCATCTCGTTCGTGTCGATGCTCGGCATGGCGCTGGGCATCGCAGTCCTGATCACCGTGGTGTCGGTGATGAACGGTTTCCAGAAGGAGGTGCGCGACCGCATCCTGGGCGTGCTCGCGCATGTCCAGATTTCCGGCCTCGAAGGTGGACTCCCCGATTGGCGATCCGTCGCTGCCACGGCCGAAGCGAACCCCGCCGTGCGCGGCAGCGCGCCGTACGTGCTCGCGCAGGGGCTGCTCGGCAACGACCAGGTGGTGCGCGGCGCGATCATTCGCGGCATCCTGCCGGAGCGCGAGGCGCGCGTGGCCGACTTCGCGACCTTCCTGCGCGCGGGCTCGATCGAGGCGCTCGCGCCGGACAGCTTTGCCACCGTTCTCGGCATCGAGCTGGCCCGTGCGCTCGGCGTGGGCGTCGGGGACAAGGTGCTGCTGATCGCGCCCCAGGGCCAGATCACGCCAGCCGGGGTGATCCCGCGCCTGAAGCAGTTCACGGTGGTGGGCATCTTCGAGGCTGGACACTTCGAGTTCGATTCCGGGCTTGCCCTGGTGCATATCGAGGACGCGCAGAAGTTGTACCGGATGGGTACTGCCGTGACCGGCGTGCGCCTGAAGCTTGCCGACATGTTCCAGGCACCGCGGGTCGCGCGCGAGATCGCCCGCACGATGACCAGCGACGCGATGGTGACCGACTGGTCGAGGCTGAATGCCGGCTGGTTCAGGGCGGTGGAGATCGAGAAGCGGATGATGTTCATCATCCTTTCGCTGATCGTCGCGGTCGCCGCGTTCAACATCGTGTCTACGCTGGTGATGGTGGTGACCGAGAAGCGCGCAGATATCGCGATCCTGCGTACGCTCGGCTCGACGCCTTCGAGCATCATGGCCGTGTTCGTGATCCAGGGGGCGCTGATCGGTATCCTAGGCACGTTGCTCGGCGTGGGCGGCGGCGTGCTGCTGGCATCCAACGTCGACATCGTGGTGCCGTTCATCGAGCGTACGTTCGGCGTCCAGTTCCTGGCCAAGGACGTCTACTTCATCAGCGAACTGCCGTCGGAAGTCCGGCCTGGCGACGTGACCTTCGTCGCCTCGATCTCGCTGCTGCTGTCGTTCCTCGCCACGCTGTATCCGAGCTGGCGGGCGTCCCGTATCAATCCCGCGCAGGCCCTGCGCTATGAGTGATGCACGTCCGCTGGTGCTCGAATGCACGGACCTCTCGAAGATCTACCGGGAGGGTGCCGCGCTGGGCGAGGTATCGGTGCTGCGCGGTGTAGACCTGCAGGTGCATGCCGGCGAGCGCATCGCGATCGTCGGCAGTTCCGGATCGGGCAAGAGCACGCTGCTGCACCTGCTCGGCGGGCTCGACGCCCCCACTGCGGGTCGGGTCAGCCTTTGCGGAGAGCGGGTCGACACGCTGGGACAGGGCGCTCTGGCGGCCCTTCGCAACCGCGCGCTGGGTTTCCTGTATCAGTTCCACCATCTCCTGCCCGAGTTCTCCGCGCTCGAGAACGTGGCAATGCCGCTGCTGATCCGCCGTATGCCGAGCGCGCACGCCCTGCAGCGCGCCACGGCAGGTCTGCAGGCGGTGGGACTCGGGCATCGGCTCGCGCACCGGCCGGGCGAACTCTCCGGCGGCGAGCGCCAGCGCGCTGCGCTCGCCCGGGCGCTGGTGACGGAGCCGGCATGCGTGCTTGCAGATGAACCGACGGGTAACCTTGACCGCACCAACGCAGAGGCGATGTTCGAGCTGATGCTCGAACTCAATCGCGTACGCGGTACCAGTCTGGTGATGGTGACGCACGATGAGCGGCTGGCCGCCAAGGCTGAACGCGTGCTGCGCCTCGAGGACGGGCGGCTGCAGTCGCACTGACGCGCCGCGCGCAGTATCCGGCTACCGGGTGTGCCCATCCCGGCTGGAACAACCTGCAGAAGCTTCATGGCTCACTTTGATCTATCACGCGCAGTATGCCGTGGCGCACGAGATCGTCGTATACGGCAGGGTCTTCGAGCGAGCGTTTCAGCATGAACGCCGGCGCGGTCGCGCGCGACAGCCGCGGCAGCAGGAACGCGGCGATGATCACCAGCACGCCGGGGAACCAGTGCAGCAGCAACGCGATGCCGACCCCGGAACCCATTGCCGCCAGTTGTACCAGTGGCAGCAGCATCTGCGCTGCGAGGTATCGATAGGCGCCCTTCGGATCGATGTCGACGCGGATGCTGCCCTGCGCCCAGGCCGCGCGATACCCTGCATGGTCCATGGTCACCTGCCCCGGTTTACCGTCTGCGATTGTCTCGTCTCTGGTCATGGCGCGCAGGCCGCGTCAGTGCAGCACGGGGCCAGGATCGAGGCTGCGCCACAGGTACCAGGTCGCTGCGGTGCGCCAGGGATGCCAGAGCCCGGACAGCCGGTCGACCTGACGTGGTGCCGTTGGTCGGCCTTTGCTGTAACCGCGTTCGATTGCCCGCCGCAGTCCGAGGTCAGCCAGCGGCAGTACATCGGGACGTGCGAGATGGAAGATCAGGAACATCTGCACCGTCCACACGCCGATGCCGCGCACCGCGGTGAGTTCCTCGATGATCTCGGCGTCGGCCATGCCGGTCCAGCCGTCCACGCCCGCCGGGCGGGCGATGAAGTGGCTGGCGAGGTCGCGCAGGTACTCGATCTTGCGCCCGGACAGCCCGCAGTCGCGCAGCACTGACGGATCCGCAGCGAGCACGACCGCTGGCGCCACCTCGGCGCAGGCCAGGGTTGCCTCGAAGCGCGCCCATACCGACTGTGCCGCCTTCACCGAAATCTGCTGCCCGACGATGGATCGTGCGAGCGTCTGGAACGCATCGCCGCGGCTGCCGATAAGCATCGGAGGATGGCGGTCGATCAGCGTGGCGAGCAGCGGATCGCGCTCGCTCAGTTCGGCGCAGGCGGTGCGCCACCAGCGCGGCCGCCGTCCGGTCGGGGCCGTCACCAGGCCTGCTCAGCCGGCTGCGCGCCGGTTACGGGCGCGCCGCTGCCAGGCGAGCACCACGTAGAGCCGCCATGCCCCGCGCACGGCGAAGTAGCCCGCCACCCCCATGAAGAGGCCAAGCAGCAGCAGCCCGAGCGCGAGCGGCTTGCCCATTCCAGAGAACCAGTCCCAGAGCGCCGGGAGCATGTCGAGCCAGCCCTGGTTCTGCAGCGGCTCAGGATGCGGTACATCGGCCGCCGTGCCGAGGCCCATCGCCACGCTGCCGATGTTGTAGGCGACGATGTAGATCGGCACGATCGTCAGCGGGTTGGTCCAGAAGGTGCCGAGCACCATCGACGGGAGGTTCACCCGGAACAGGATTGCCAGCGCCGCGCCCGTCAGGATCTGCAGCGGGCCCGGTATCAGGCCGGTGAACAATCCGATCGCAACACCCCCTGCCACCGAGCGACGGTGCAGGTGCCACAGATTATGGTGGGTGAGCAGCGAACCGAACTTCGCGAGGAAGCGGTTTTCGATGATGCTCGAGTGGCTCGGCAGGTATCTCTTGAAGAATTTTTTTGGCACGACGAACGCCTGCCACGCATGAGTGCGCGCACTTTAACCCAACCACAAGGTCCGTACCAGCGACCTTGTCACAGGTCTTGAGCCCGGTTCCGGCCGCGCTCGGCTGGCTCGCCGGGACGCTCTGTCTGCAGCGTTTGCCGGAGCTGCCGTCAGTCGCCTGGATCAGCCTCGCCGCGGCGCTGTCGCTGGCCTGCCTGGCGCTCTGCACCTGCCTGCGCGGCCGCGCGAGCGCGAGGGCATGGCTGGCATTGCCGGCGGCTGCACTGGCCGGATTCGCATGGTCGGGTGGCTGGGCATCGGACCGGCTGTCCGATGCGCTGCCGCACGCCTGGGAGCGGCGCGACATAGAGGTGATCGGCGTGATCGCGGAACTGGTCCAGCGCACCGAGCGGGGAAGCCGTTTCGCATTCGACGTCGAGCAGGTGGTGACCGACGGCGCCGTGGTGCCGGATCGTGTGCTGTTGTCCTGGTACGGCAACCGTCAGGGCCGCCGGACCTCGGCTTCCACCGGCGAGGATCCGGCGGAAGCCGCCGCCAGCCCGATGCCAGCCGCGGGCGAGCGCTGGCGACTGGTCGTCAGGCTGCGCCGTCCGCATGCCAGCGTGAACCCGCACGGCTTCGACGCCGAGGCCTGGCTGCTCGAGCGCAATCTGCGCGCGACCGGGTATGTGCGGCGGGGCTTGCAGCGGGGCGACCCGCTCGTGCGGCGGCCGGCTTACCTGATCGAACGCGCACGCGAGGCGATCCGTGATCGTTTCGAGCGGACGCTGCCGGGCGCGCCGTATCTCGGCGTGCTGGTGGCGCTCGCGATCGGCGACCAGCAGGCGATCCCGGCCGCGCAATGGGAGCTGTTCACTCGTACCGGTATCGGCCACCTGATGAGCATTTCAGGGCTCCATGTGACGATGGTTGCCGCGCTCGCCTTCTGGCTGGTGGATGCCGTCTGGCGGCGCAGCAGTGGGCTCGTGCGCCGCCTGCCGTCGCGCAAGGCGGCGGTCATCGCCGGGCTTGCGGCGGCGTGCGGCTATGCACTGCTCGCCGGTTTCTCGGTGCCGACGCGGCGCACGGTGTTCATGCTGGCGGTGATCGCCGCCGCACTGTGGCGGGCGCGTCGGGCGGCCGCCGCCGACGTGCTCGCCGGTGCGCTGCTGCTGGTGATCGTCCTCGATCCCTGGGCGGTGCTGGCGACCGGATTCTGGCTTTCTTTCGGTGCGGTCGCGGTGCTGATGACGGTCTCGGCCGGCCGCATCGGCCGCTCGCCGGCATCGCCGGGCTGCCGGCCCTGTCGGTCCATCGCCGAGTGGGGAGGTGTCCAGTGGGCGATCACGATCGGCATGGTTCCGGCGACCCTGGCGCTGTTCTCCCAGGTGTCGCTGGTGTCGCCGATCGCCAACGCGATCGCGATTCCGCTGATCGGGTCGGTGGTGGTGCCGATCGCGGTCGTTGCGGCACTGCTGCCAGTGCCCGGACTCCTCCAGGCAGCGCATCTGCTGACCGAGACCACGATGGTGCCGATCGCATGGCTTGCCGACCTGCCCTGGTCGGTCTGGGCCCAGCCAGCGCCGCCCGCCTGGGCCAGCCTGCTCGCGCTGGCGGGCATCTGCTGGTGGCGGATGCCCACGGGCTGGCCCGCGCGCTGGCTCGGGCTGGCCACGCTGCTGCCGGTGCTGCTCGCGCGGCCGTCCGAGGTGCAGACGGGTACCGCCGAGGCGACCCTGCTGGACGTGGGCCATGGATTGGCGCTGGTGGTGCGTACTGCCAGCCATGTGCTGGTGTACGACACCGGCCCGGCGTGGAGCAGCGAGGCAGACGCCGGTTCGCGCATCGTGTTGCCCTACCTGAGGGGGGAGGGCATGCGCCGGCTCGACGCGCTGGTGGTATCCCATGACGACGTCGACCACTCCGGCGGTGCGCGATCGTTGCTGCGCGCGCTGCCTGTCGCGGATTTCCTGTCGTCGCTGCCGGCGGAACATCCCGCGCGCGCAGCCGCCCGCGTCCATCGGGCCTGCGAAGCGGGACAGGCATGGACCTGGGATGGCGTGCACTTCCGGATGCTGCATCCGGCGGCGGGTAGCCACGCCATGGCGCTGCCGGACAACGATCGCAGCTGCGTGCTTCAGATAGAGGCCGGCTCCGAGCGCCTGCTGGTCACCGGCGACATCAGCGCCGCTAGCGAGGCGCGCCTGCTCCGGTCGGCGCAGGGGCGAGGCGACGATGCACTGCGCGCCGACGTGCTGGTCGTGCCGCATCACGGCTCCCGCACGTCTTCGACGCCCGCGTTCATCGATGCGGTCGCGCCGCGGCTCGCACTGATGGCAATCGGCTATCGCAACCGGTTCGGCCATCCGCGGCCGGAGGTCGTCGAGCGATACCTGGATCGCGACGCGCAGGTGATCCGCACGGACCAGTCCGGTGCGGTTCGCCTGACGCTCGGGGCTGGCGAGTGGCGCCTTCGGCAGGAGCGTGCCCGTTCCCGACGCTACTGGCGGTCGGCACCTCCGGAAGGGCCGCTGCCTGCGTCGCCGCCGGCGGCGCGCGCCGAGGCGGTGGGCGGACAGTAGACTTGCGATCCACACGATCGACGAGGAGACCATCCGATGGCCCATGTGCCAGTGATTCCGCCCGATTCCGCCCCCCCGCTTGCACCCTATTCGCCGGGCGTGCGCGTCGATGCCGCACGCCGTGTCGTGCATGTGTCAGGCATGCTTGCGCTGGACGCCGACGGTGCCGTTGTCGGCGTGGGCGACGTGCGTGCACAGACGCGCTGCGTGCTCGAGGCGATTCGCGCGGTAGTCGAGGCGGCGGGTGGCAGCCTCGCGGACATCGCGATGAACCAGATATTCCTGAAGGACCTGGGGGACTACGCGGCCTTCAATGAAGTGTATCGGGAGTACTTCCCGGTCGATCCGCCTGCGCGTTACTGCATTCGCGCCGACCTGGTGAAACCCGCGTTCCTGGTCGAGGTGGTGGCCACCGCCTATCTGTCCGAATGAAGCCCGACGATCACGCAAGAAGGCGGGGCTGGGTGGCCGGGCCGCGGCCCGGTTCACCCGTGCTGCGGCGCGGATGATCACGCGGCTCAGAATCCGAGCGCGATCCCCGGCCTGGCCGCGGAAAGCACGCGCCGGAAATCGGCCTGGATGCGTTCCAGCGCGGCCGCGTTGTCCGCCTCGAAGCGCAGGACCACCACCGGCGTGGTGTTGGAGGCGCGCGCCAGGCCGAAGCCGTCCGAATACTCGACCCTCAGCCCGTCGATCGTGATGATGTCGCGCGCGCCTTCGAACGTCGCCGAGCCCTGCAGGCCTGCGATCAGCGCGTGGTTCTCGCCCTCTGCCAGCTGGATGTTCAACTCCGGCGTACTGACCGCATCCGGCAGGTCGTCGAGTGCCGCCGACGGGTTGTCCGTGCGCGACAGGATCTCCAGCAGGCGGGCGCCCGCGTACAGTCCGTCATCGAAACCGTACCAGCGTTCCTTGAAGAACACATGACCGCTCATTTCGCCCGCCAGCAGGGCACCGGTTTCCTTCATCCGTGCCTTGATGAACGAGTGGCCGGTCTTCGACATTACGGGCACGCCCTTGCGGGCGGTGATCCAGGGCGCGAGGTTGCGTGTCGACTTCACGTCGTAGATGATCTGGGCACCTGGGTTACGCGACAGTACGTCCTCCGCGAACATCATCAGCTGGCGATCGGGGTAGATGATGTGGCCGTCCCGGGTGACGACGCCGAGACGGTCGCCGTCGCCGTCGAAGGCCAGCCCCAGTTCGGCATCGCCCCGCTTCAGCGCGACGATCAGGTCCTGCAGGTTCTTCGGCTGCGACGGGTCGGGATGGTGGTTCGGGAAAGTGCCGTCCACCTCGCAGAACAGTTCTTCGACGGTGCAGCCGAGGCGCCGGTACAGGTCCGGTGCGAAGGCACCGGCGACGCCATTGCCGCAATCGACCACGATCTTCATCGGCCGCGCAAGCTTCACGTCGGACAGGACGCGCGCGATGTAGGCCTCGCCGACCTCGGCCGTACGGTAGCTACCCGCACCGCTCGCGAGGTCCCCGGACACGATGCGCGCGCGCAGTTTCTGGATGTCTTCCCCCGCGAGCGTGGTGCCGGCCAGCAGCATCTTCAGGCCGTTGTAGTCGGGCGGATTGTGGCTGCCGGTGACCATCACCCCGGAGCCGCCAGCCTGTTCCCAGGCCGCGTAGTAGACCATCGGTGTCGCGACCCGTCCGACGTCGATCACATCTACGCCCGCCGCCCGCAGGCCGCGGGCGAGCGCATCGCTGAGTACGGGCCCGGAAAGCCGGCCATCGCGGCCGATCGCAACCGTCCGGGCATTGCGTGCGAGCGCCTCGGAACCGATCGCCCGGCCGACCTGCTCGACCGCTGTCACGGTGAGGGTACGGTCGACGATGCCGCGGATGTCGTACGCCTTGAAGATCTCGGCGGCGGGGGCCGGCACGGAGCTTGCGTTGGAAACAGGGGGCATGCTGGAGCGTCCTTGGGAGCGGGCGAGGCCCGAAGCTGACCGGCTGACGGCGCGATTAGTACCGCCGGTCCGGCGGGGTGTCAAACAGTGGGGTCATCAGGCACACGCGTATCCCCTGGCATCGCGGGGACGTCGAGGAAATGCGCGACGCGGCTCGCCAGCCAGCCGGTATGGCCAGGCGGGCGGCCGCCGACGAAGCCGACATGGCCACCGGCGGACGGATACTCCAGCGTGATGCTGGCGGACACTGCATCCTGCCTCGGCAAGGCCGACGGCGGGAGGAACGGGTCGTCGAGCGCGTTGATCATCAGCGAACGCACCGCGACCGCTCCGAGCACAGGCTTGCAACTGGCACGCGTCCAGTAATCATCGACGTTGCGATAGCCGTGCAGCGGAGCGGTGAAAAGGTCATCGAACGCGCGCATGGTGCGTGCCCGTGCCAGCGCGCCCGCATCGAACAGCCCGGGGAAGCGCCGGTGCTTCTCCAGCGCCTTGTCCTTGAGCGTCTGAAGGAAGCTCAAGGCATACAGGCGCGAGAAGCCACGCTCCAGCGCGGCACCTGCTGCGGCCAGGTCGACTGGCGCGCAGACGCTGATTGCCGAGTCGATGACGCCGGCCGCGCCGGCGCCCTGTTCCCCCAGCCATTTCATCAGCACGTTGCCACCGAGCGAGATCCCAGCGGCATGGACTGGCGCGCTGCCGGCGCGTGCCGCGAAACGCCGCAGGATCCAGTCCACTTCCGGCGTATCGCCCGAGTGGTAGGCGCGGGCCAGCCGGTTCGCTTCCCCGCCGCAGCCACGGAAATGCGGTACCGCGCCGTTCCAACCCAGGCGACCGGCCAACTGCATCAGGGTGCGCGCGTAGTGGCTGCGTGAACTGCCTTCCAGTCCGTGGAACAGCACCAGCCAAGGCGCCTTTCCGGCAGCCTCGGGTGCCGGGATGAAGTCGACCTCGATGAAGTCGCCGTCCGGCGTGTCCCAGCGCTCGCGCCGGTAGGCGACCCGCGGCTGCGGGCAGAACTTCGACGCATAGATCGTCTGGGCGTGCGCACCGGCCAGCCAGCGCGGCGGAGTGAACTCCGGTGCCCCGCTCAATGCAGGATCGGCGGCATGCCGGCCTCGGCCGGTTCGGCCGCCTGGGGATGCTCGGGAACCGCCGAAGCATGGTGCAGGTGCAGCCGCCAGCCGCGCTGGGTACGCAGGTAGATGTTGGTCGCGATCATGGAGACCCGGCTGCGCGCTTCGTGCGGTGCCGACAGGGTCTCGTGCAGGGTGTGGATGGCCGTCTGCAGCGTCGATGTGACCAGCGGCTGGGTCATCCGCAGCCGCAGGCGCGGCCCACCCGCGAAGATGCTGCGCCAGGATTCCCGTACCGCTTCGATGCCGGTCAGGCGAGGGCCGCCCGGATGCACGCAGACGATGTCGTCTTCTTCCGCCCAGACGGCCATCATCGCGGACAGGTCCGCTGCCTCGAACGCGCGGTAGAAGGCGATTTCACAGTCGCGGGAGTTGCCATAGATCAGCGTGTTCATGGCTGGATCGAGGGGAGGGAAGATGCGCGCATGCGCCCGATCGTATCCAGTACCCGCTCTGGTGTCAGTTGCCGCATGCAGTGGAAATGGCCCAGCGGACACTCGCGCGCGAAGCAGGGGCTGCACGGCAGGCCGAGGCTGGCGATCTCGGCGCGCTGCGACAGCGGCGGGGTGAAACCCGGGCTGCTCGATCCGTACAGCGCGACCATCGGGAGGTCCAGCGCCGCTGAGACATGCATCAGGCCGGAATCGTTGCTGACTACCAGCGCCGCAAGCGACATCAGGTCGATCGCCTCGGCGAGCGAGGTCCTGCCTGCGAGGTCCGTCGGCAGATCCTGCGATCGCGCGCTGCACATCGAACGGATCTCGGCCGTGATCGACTGGTCCTTCGACGAACCGAACAGCCAGACCTGGAAACCGTCAGCGATCAGGCGGTCGGCAAGGCTGGCGAACTGGCTCGGTGGCCACCGCTTCGCAGGCCCGTATTCGGCACCCGGACACAGCGCGGCGACCGGCCGCGCGGTGTGCAGGTCGAGCCGTGCCAGCGCTGCCGTACGTGACGCGGTATCGATGTCGAGGACTGGCGGCGGGACCGGAGGCAGTGCCGCACCGTCTTCGAGCGCCAGCGCGGCGAACCGCTCCGCCATCGTGGGCAACCGGGCCTCGTCCAGAAGCCGGGCGTCGGTCAGCAGCCAGTGGCGCCACTCGCCGACGTATCCGATCCGCTCGGGGATACCGGCGAACCAGGGCACCAGCGCCGACTTGAACGAGTTCGGCAATACCCACGTCTTCGCGTACCCGCGTGCTCGGACGGCGCGTCCGACCGCGCGCCGTGCGCCCAGCCCGAGTTGGCCGTGCCGGAACGGCGCTTCGATCACGTCGCGCACGCCGGGCAGGCGAGCGGCGAGTCCGGCAGTCCAGGGCGGAGCCAGCACGTCGATCGACAGATCCGGCTCTGCGCGGCGGATCAGTTGCAGCATCGGTTGTGCGAGGATCGTGTCTCCGACCCAGGCAGGGGCCACCACCAGTGCGCTCCGGCTCATGACGATCGCCGCGCGCGAGCGGCTGCGCTCAATGCCCGTGCGAGACCGGCCCGCCCTTCAGCCGGTAGCGTGTGCCGCAGTAGGGGCAGAGTTCCTCGCCGCTGGCCGCTATCGGAAGGAATACACGCGGATGCGCGTTCCACAGCAGCATGGATGGCATCGGGCAATGCAGCGGCAGGTCGGCCGCCGTCACCTCGATCAGCCGTTCGCGATTGGCCGAGCCGGTCTCGGCGGCGGGAGCAGGACGGGTCGACATCGCGCTGCTCAGACCGGGGTCAGCCACTCGAGGCGGCGCGGGACCCGTCCGTGCACGCAGTCGAAGTACAGAGACTGGATCTTCTCGGTGATCGGGCCTCGGGAACCGCTGCCGATGCGCCGGTTGTCGAGCTCGCGGATCGGCGTGACCTCGGCGGCGGTGCCGGTGAAGAACGCTTCGTCGGCGATGTAGACATCGTCGCGGGTGAGGCGCTTTGAAATGACCGGAATGCCGAGTTCGCCTGCGAGCTGGATCACGGCATCGCGGGTGATGCCGATGAGGGCCGACGTGAGTTCGGGTTCGTACAGCTTGCCGTTCTTCACTATGAATACGTTCTCGCCCGAGCCTTCGGCGACGAAGCCATCCACGTCGAGCAGCATGGCCTCGTCGTAGCCGTCTGCCGTCGCCTCGAGATTGGCAAGGATGGAGTTCGCGTAGGTCGCGGCGAACTTCGCGCGCGCCATCGTCACGTTCACATGGTGCCGCGCGAAAGACGAGGTCTTGACGCGGATACCTTTCTCGAGGCCCTCGGGCCCGAGATAAGCGCCCCAAGGCCAGGCGGCGATCGCGACATGCACGCTGGCACCCTTCGGCGACACGCCCATCTTCTCGGAGCCGTAGAAGGCGATCGGACGCACGTAGCACGATTCGAGCTTGTTCTCGCGCACGACCTCGCGGCAAGCCTCGGCGAGCTGCTCCCGGTCGTAGGGGAGCTGCATCTGGTAGATATGGGCCGAGTTGGCCAGCCGCTCCATGTGCTCGCGCAGTCGGAAGATCGCCGTGCCCTTGTCAGTCTTGTAGGCGCGGATACCTTCGAAGACGGCAAGCCCGTAGTGCAGGGAGTGGGTAAGGACATGGATGTTCGCCTCGCGCCAGGGCACCAGCTTCCCATCGAACCAGATCACTCCATCGCGGTCGGACATCGACATGGCCATTCCTTCGGATTCTTGCGGATATCGGGGCAACTGCGCCGGGCAACTGCTCGCATGCATCCGGCCCTGCGAGTCCCGCCGGACCGGACTCCGGATTGTAGCGGAACTGCCGGTCCCGAAGCACCGTCGACGCCCGGGCCGGGGCGGGGCGGCTTGACCCCCGTTCGGGTTGATGCAACCATCCTTGTGGGTGCAGCATCAAGGGAGATGTGTTGAAGGGACTCGGAGATCTGCTTCAGCGCGCCGGCGACGCGGTCATTTCCGAGACCGACAGCGAAGAGCTGAAGCTCCAGAAGACGCTGGCCATTCTCGCCTGCGGCCTGATGATCTTCGCAGCCGGCCTGTGGATGGTCATCTACACCGCGCTCGGCATCCGCTTCGAGATCCTCGTGCCGCTCTGCTTCCAGCTGATTTCAGCCGGCACGCTGGTTCATTATCTGAAGACCGGCGACTTCGTCGCGTTCCGCTTCTCGCAGGCCAGCCTCTATCTGTTCGTGCCCTTCATGATGCAGTGGGGCATGGGCAACTTCGTCACCGCTTCCGCCGTCATGCTGTGGGCGCTTCTGGCGCCGATCGGGATGATGGTCCTGCACGGGCCGCGCGAGTCGATACCCTGGTTCATCGCCTACCTCGTATTGACCGCGGTGTCGGGCTTCTTCGACTACTTCATCTCGTACGGCACCGACTATGCCCTGCCGATGCACACGATCGCGGTGTTCTTCGTGCTCAACTTCGCAGCGATCTCGACCATCGTGTACCTGCTGATCAGCTATTTCGTGCGCGAGCGCCAGCGACTGTCGACCGAGCTGAGGCGCTCGCACGACCAGCTGACCGACGCACAGGAAAAGTCGGAACGCCTGCTGCTCAACGTGCTGCCTGCCCGGGTGGCCGAGCGGCTCAAGCGGCAGGACACGGTGGCCGACGGGTACGCAGACGTCACCGTGATGTTCGCCGACATCGTCAATTTCACCGGGCTGTCGGAGGAACTCGCGCCCGGGGATGTGATCTTCATGCTGAACGAACTGTTCAGCGGGTTCGACGAGATCGCCGCGCGCAACGGGATCGAGAAGATCAAGACGATCGGCGACTCCTACATGGCCGCGGGCGGGCTCAACGCCACGACGCCCGACTACACTGCGGCGCTGGGTGAGGCTGCGCTGCAGATGCAGCGATTCATGCTCGATCGTCACTCTCCGAACGGTTCGCCGCTCGGACTGCACATCGGCATCGCGACCGGGCCGGTCGGGGCAGGCGTTATCGGCCGCACCAAGTTCGCCTACGATCTCTGGGGCAACACCGTCAATGTCGCCGCGCGCCTGGCCTCCAGTGCGGAGTTCGGGCAGGTCGCGGTGGACGAGGTCACCTACAAGCGCCTGCGTGGACGTTATCGCTTCGAGGGGCCGATGTTCACGACGGCCAAGGGCAAGGGGCAGATCACCTCCTATTTTCTTGCCGGCCGGCTGTCCGGTCCTGAGCGGGTACAGGCTTGAGTCGGCTGCGGAACGCCGAATGCATCCGCCATGCGGTGCGTGCCTGCGTGCTGGGCCATGTGCTGGTGGCTGCAACCGACCGGGGGGTGTGCATGGTCGAACTCGGCGACAGCACGGAGATGCTCGCGTCGTCGTTGAAGCACCGGTTTCCCGAGGCCATCCTTGCCGGGGCGGACGCGATTCTTGCCACGTGGGTCGGCAGGGTGGCGGACGCGATCGCGCGGCCGCGTACCGCGGTCGACCTGCCGCTGGACATCCGCGGCACGGTGTTCCAGCAGGCGGTATGGACGGCGCTGCGCGCGATACCGCCGGGCGCGACTGCGAGCTACCGGCAGGTTGCCGAGCGCATCGGTCGTCCAGGCGCGGCGCGGGCCGTCGCCCGGGCCTGCGCGAGCAACCGGCTCGCGCTGCTCGTGCCGTGCCATCGGGTGGTACGCGAGGACGGCGGCGCGGGCGGCTATCGCTGGGGCATCGAACGCAAGCAGCGCCTGCTCGACGGCGAACGCGGCTGAGCGGCGGCGCTCGGCGTCCTCAGCGCGCGCCGATCACCGCCTGCCAGAGCGCGTCGACGGCGGCGGCGTGGCGATCGAGCCCGTCGATCGGTGCCCGGGCAGGATCGCGCCCAGCGAGTTGCATCGCATGCTGGGTGCGCCGAAGCGTCCGATAGGCCACCTGGGCGGCCTGCGCCATTGTCGGTTCGACCAGGTTGCAAGAGGCTGCCACCTGGAGCAGAGCGATGTTGCCGACGTTGCCGGTGAGTTCGGGTACCTGCGCGGCGTGCGCCAGCACCAGGAACTGGACGATGAATTCCAGATCGACCAGCCCGCCGACGCCTTGCTTGATGTCGAAGGTGCCTGCCGGGTGGTCGCCATGCTTCGACTCGCGCATGCGGCGCCGCATGTCAACGATCTCGCCGCGCAGGCGCTCGATGTCACGCGGCTGGCGCAGGATATCGATGCGCAGCCGCTCGAAGCGTGCCCCGAGCACCGGATCGCCGGCCACGAAACGCGCGCGCGTCAGCGCCTGGTGTTCCCACACCCAGGCCTTCTCGCGCTGGTACTGCTCGAATGCCGTCATCGATGGCGCGAGCAGGCCGGACTCGCCGTCCGGCCGCAGGCGCAGGTCGGTCGCATAGAGCACGCCCGCCGATGTCATGGAGGTGAGCCACGAGTTCAGGCGCAGCGCCAGGCGGGCGTAACGTTCCGGTGGCACCGGATCCGGGCACGCGCGTGCAGCCTTTCCGGCGGCGTTGTCGACTCCGGGTGTATCGTCGAAAATGAACGCGATGTCGAGGTCGCTGCCATAACCCATTTCCTTGCCGCCCAGCTTGCCGTATCCGATGATCCCGAAGCGTGCCGCCGGAACCGATGGCTGGCCGGCGTTCAGGTGCTTCCAGCAGCGATCGAGTGCCTCGGCGAGCACCACCTCGGCCAACTCGCTCAGCCGGTCCGACACGCGTTCGAGCGGCAGGTCGCCGGCAAGATCCTGGGCGACGATGCGGAACACCTGCGCGTGCCGGAAGTGGCGCAGAACATCCAGCAGCCGCTCGACGTTGTCCGCGTTCGAATCGAGGTGGTCGCGCAGTTCCGCGATCAGCCTGGGCCAGGATGGCGGCGCGTGCAGCGTGCGGGCATCGATCAGCTCATCGAGCAGGATCGGATGCAGCGCCAGGTAGTCGCTGGCCCAAGGGCTGGCCGAGGCCAGCTCGCCGAGCCGCTGCAGCACCGGAGGGTACTCGAGCAGCAGCGCGAGGTACGACTCCCTGCGTCCGATGCTCACGATGATGTCGAGCAGGTGCGCGATCGCCGCGTCCGGGTCCTGCAGCGCGGCTGCGACTTCGAGCGCGCGCGGGATCAGTTGCGACAATCGGCTCTGGCCGCTCGCGGCCATGCGCTTCACGCGTGCACTGCCGCGCAGTTCGAGCAGGCGTTCGGCCAGCCGCTCCGGCGCGCGGTAGCCAATGCTGGCCAGGGTGGCAGCGGCTTCCGAGGGTTCCAGGTCGTCCTGCCAGAGCGGGGAGAGCGGGTGGTCGGCTTGCGCGCCGGGAGAGAATGCGCAGGCCTGCTCGAAGACCAGGCCAACCGATTCCCGCAACGTGTCGAGCGACGTCGCGAACGACGGCCAGTCGGCATGGCCCATCGACAGCGCGATGCGGTGGCGGTCTTCGTCCGAATCGGGCAGGGCATGCGTCTGGGCATCGTCGAGGTACTGCAGACGGTGCTCCAGCCTGCGCAGTACATCGTAGCTTTGCTTCAATCGCTCGACGACCGGTGCCTCCAGGATCGACCGCATCTTCAGCGCATCGAGTACATCGAGCGTCGGTCGCGCACGCAGTGCAAGGTCACTGCCGCCGCGGATCAGCTGGAAGACCTGGGCGACGAACTCTATCTGCCGTATGCCGCCGGCGCCCAGCTTGATGTTGCCCAGCATGTCTCGGCGCCGCACTTCGCGCCGGATCTGCCCGGACAGTTCGCGCATCGAGGCTATCGCACTGAAGTCGAGGTGCCGCCGGAACACGAACGGCTGCACTGTCCCGGTCAGCCCGGCCTCGAAGCCCGGCGAGCCTGCGTCCGTGTCCAACAGCGGCGTGCGCGCGACGACGCGTCCCTTGATCCATGCATAGCGCTCCCATTCGCGGCCCTGCGCAATGAAGTACTCCTCGAGCATCGCGAGGCTGCAGGCGAGCGGTCCGCTGTCGCCGTAAGGGCGCAGGCGCATGTCAACCCTGAACACGAAGCCATCGCCGGTGGGTTCGTTGAGCAGCGCGATGATGCGCCGGCCGCAGCGGACGAAGTATTCGTGGTTGCTGATCGAGCGCGTGCCGCCTCGCGTTTCGCCCTCCTCGGGATAGACGAAGACGAGGTCGATGTCGGAGGAGACGTTCAGTTCGCCGCCACCGAGCTTGCCCATGCCGATCACCAGCAGCGGTTGCTGGCGGCCCGATTCCTCGCCGATCGGGTTTCCGTACACCTGGCGAAGCTCGTCCGTGGCAATGGCGCAGGCCGCCGAGATCGTCTCCTCGGCCAGCGCAGTCATGGTCGCCATCACTTCGTGCAGGCTGGCGAGGCCGGCGAGGTCGCGGCCGATCAGCGCCAGCAGGCAATCGCGGCGCAGCGTCCGCAAGCGCACCGGCAGCGGCGCGACGGTGCAGCCGCCGTCCGCGACCGGATGCAGCGCGGCGCGCATCCGGTCACGGACGAACGGCGCCGAGGCGAGTGCGTTGAACGATTCACGGTCGGTGAGACCCGTCGAGGCAAGGCGCGCCACGTAGCGGCTGTGCGCGAGCGCTGCCTCGTACGGGTCGGTGACCGACGGGATCGGCGGCATCACCATGCCACCGGCCGGCTGCGGCCGTATGGCCGTGCCGCATGTGTCAGCCGCCGCGCCAGCGGCGCCGCCCCCGGCTGCGGGCTGACGATGGCAGTACACTCGACTTTCTTTATCCGGAGCACGCGTGGACCCGATCATTTCCGTTCCGGTGGCTCTGATGTCCATCACCGGTATGGCAGTCTAGCGCAACGCCCTTGAACGATCCCGCTCCCCGCCCTGCATCGCCGCTCCAGCGCCTCGCGCGCCTGCGCTCGCTGCGCGTGCTGGGGCAGATATCGCTGGGCACCTATCGGCTGCTGATGGTGCTGGTCCTGCTGGCCGGCTTCGGCACCGCGGCCGTCGTGCTGTCCCTGCGCTATTACGTGCTGCCCGGCATCGATCAGCATCGCGATCGTATCGCCGGCCTGATCAGCGAGGCGAGCGGCCAGAAGGTGACGATCGGCAGTATCGCCGCGAACTGGAATGGTCTCCGCCCGCACCTGTCCATGCGCGAGGTGGTGGTACACGATGCGGCCGGCCGGCCGGCACTCGACCTGCAGCGCGTGGAGACGACGCTGTCCTGGCGATCCATGCTGGTCGGCAGCGCGCGTACGCACCTGTTGGAAATCGTCGGACCCAGCCTGACCATCCGCCGCGATGCCGCGGGTATCCTGTCGGTCGCGGGCCTGCCGGTGTCGAGTGCAAGCGAGGATGGCGGATTCGGGCGCTGGGTGCTGGAGCAGCGTGGCATCGTCATCCGCGATGCGGCGGTCGTCTGGATCGACGAAGCGCGCGGCGCACCGGAACTCTGGTTGAAGAAGGTGAATCTCCGGCTCGAATCGGTCGGACGCCGGCATCGGCTGGGCGTGACCGCGGTGCCGCCGGACGGCCTGGCGGCGCCGCTCGACCTGCGCGCAGAGTGGCGTGGCAGCGACCTTTCGCGCATCGCCGACTGGGAGGGACGGGTGTTCGTCGAACTGCGCGAGACCAGCCTGTCAGGCTGGGAGGCCTGGGTCGACCTGCCTGGCGGCGTGCAGCGCGGCATGGGCGCGGTACGGCTCTGGGCCGAAAGGCAGGGAGGGCGCCTGACCTCGCTGATCAGCGACGTCGAGCTGACATCGGTCCGCGCCACGCTGGCGCCGGATCTGGAGGCGCTCGTCTTCGACGCGATGAGCGGCCGGCTGTCCTGGCGTCACCTCCCGGACGGCTTCGAGGTTTCCGCGAACCAGCTCGCGCTGTCCCAGCCCGGGCGCCCAGCGGCAGCGCCGACTGTTGCCCGCCTGCGCTGGCGCGAGCCCGTCGCGGCGCCGTCGGGCGGCATGCCTCCGGCGACGATCGGCGGACGCGCCGAGCGCACCGAACTCACCGCCAGTGCGCTCGAGATCGCGCCATGGGTTGCGCTGGCAGGCCAGTTGCCGCTCGACACGAAGGCGCGCGAATGGCTGGCTACCCTGTCGCCAAGGGGTCGCCTGTCGGACGTCTCGATCGCATGGGAGGGCTCGATCCAGGCGCCGGCGGGCTGGCAGATACGGGCGCGTTTCGACGCGCTTTCGGTCGAGCCCTGGGGCACCTGGCCGGGCATCGACGGGGTCTCTGGCTCGATCGATGGCAGCGAGCGGGCTGGCGTGCTGCGCATCGACTCGCGCGACCTGCGCCTTGCGCTGCCGACGCTGTTTCCGCTCCCGGTGGCATTCGATACGTTCAGGGGGCAGGCGAGCTGGAGCGGGCAGGGGCAGCGCATGGCCATCGATCTCGGTGCCGTTTCGTTCGCGAACGCGGATCTCGCCGGCACGCTGTCCGGCGAGATTCGGCCGTGGGCGTCCAAGCGGGGCCAGGTCGATCTGACCGGTGCCCTCAGCCGGGTGCAGGCAACGGCGGTAGCCCGCTACATGCCTCTGGTGGTGGGCGAAGATACGCGCAGGTGGCTCGGGCGGTCGCTGGTCTCCGGACGATCGACAGACGTTCGCCTGCGCCTGAAGGGCAATCTCGAGGACTTCCCGTTCAGCGATCCCGGGCACGACCGCGGACAGTTCCTGGTCACGGTGAAGGCGCAGGGCGTCGATCTCGACTATTCGGCGGGATGGCCGAAGATCACCGGAATCGATGGCGATCTCGTGTTCCGGGCCAACCGCATGGAGATACTGCCCCGCAGCGCCACCATCGCCGGCGTGAAGCTGCAGCGGGTGCGCGCGTTCGTGCCCGATATCGTCCACCGGGATGAAGTGCTCGAGATCGTCGGCGAGGCGGAGTCGGCGACGTCCGACTTCCTGCGCTTCATCGCGCAGAGCCCGGTCGACGGGATGCTCGACGGTGCAACCCGCTCGATGGAAGCGCAGGGACGCGGTCGGCTCTCCCTGAAGCTCGTGCTGCCCCTGCGGCACCTCGTGGACAGCACGGTGGCGGGCAGTTTCCAGTTCGTCGGCAACCGTCTGGTGCTCGACCGCGACCTGCCGGTGCTCGATTCGGTCAACGGACGGCTCGAGTTCACCGAGTCGGCGGTTCGGGTCAATGGCGCGGCAGCGCAGATGCTGGGCGGCCCCACCGTGATCAACGTCGCGTCGCAGCGCGACGGATCGGTCCGCGTCGGGGTCAGCGGCAGAGCGACTGCGGAACAGCTGCGCCGCGATCTGCCGGCCGTGTTCGGCCAGTCCTTGCGCGGCGCGACCGACTGGCGGGCAACCGTGAATTACCGGCGCAAGGTCGGCGACCTGGTGGTCGAATCCTCGCTGGCGGGCATGGCGATCGAACTGCCGCCCCCTTTCGGCAAGGCGTCTGCCGAGACGCTGCCGCTGCGGATCGAGCAGGTCAGTGGCACGGATCGGGACCGGATTGCCGTCAGCCTCGGCAGCGCGCTGTCGGCGCAGGTGCTGCGGCGGATCGACGCCGGACAGGCCACGGTCGAACGGGCTTCGGTGGTGCTGGGCGGCGCTCCGGCACCGGTGCCGGAGCGCCGCGGCATATCGGTCAGCGGCGCTCTCAGGCAGGTGAGCGTGGATGCGTGGCGGCCGCTCATCGCCGCAATCGCTTCGCCCGTGGGCGGAAAGGGCGGCCCTGAACTCGCTGAGCTGGATCTGCGCATCGGGCAGGTCGAGGTCATCGGCCGACGTTTCAACGATGTGGCGGTCAAGACGACGGCGCAGCCGGGCGGATGGGCCGGCAGCATCGCGTCAAAGGAAGTATCCGGCGAGCTGGCGTGGAGGTCGCAGGGACGGGGGCGGCTGGTCGCCCGACTGCGGCAGATCAACCTGCCGCCCGCCCAGGCGACCCAGGCCGTACTCCAGCAGGCGAAGTTCGACGATGCCGAACTGCCCGCCCTCGACGTTGCGGTCGACAGTTTCCTGCTCGCCGACAGGGCGCTCGGCCGGCTCGAACTGCTGGCGCAGCCCGAGGGCCGCGACTGGCGCATCGATCGCCTGCGCATCCTCAATCCGGACGCGACGTTCCAGATGGAAGGGCTCTGGCAGAGCTGGACGGCACAGCCGCGCACCCAGGTCAACGTGCGGCTGGACATCGTCGACAGCGGCAGGCTGCTCGCGCGCCTCGGCTACCCCGAGGGCGTGCGCGGTGGGGCGGGCAGGATCGAAGGGGCGCTGTCGTGGGCGGGCAGTCCGCAGGACCTGGACGTGGCCACGCTGGGCGGCACGCTTCTGGTGGAGGTGTCGAAGGGCCAGTTCCTCACACTGGAACCGGGCGTCGGCCGGCTGCTGGGCGTGTTCAACCTGCAGAGCCTGCCGCGTCGCATCGCACTGGATTTCCGGGACGTGTTCAGCGAGGGCTTCGCCTTCGACGAGATCGTCGGCACGATGCGGATCAATCGGGGTGCGGGCAGGCTCGATGGCTTCCGCATCCAGGGTCCGGCCGCACGGGTGCTGATGAGCGGGGAGGTCAATCTCGCGAAGGAGACGCAGAACCTCCATGTAAGGGTCACGCCGGTGCTCGGCGACAGCCTCGCCCTGGCCGGCGCGTTGCTCGGTGGCCCGGTGGCAGGGATTGCGAGCTTCCTGGTGCAGCGCGTGCTCAAGGATCCGCTGGCGCAACTGGCGACATTCGACTATGCGGTGACTGGCACCTGGGCGGAGCCGGCGGTCAACCGGACGGTGCGTCCGGATCCAGCCAGCGCGCCAGAAGGCTCCCCCGGTAACGTACCGCCGGCGACTGCGCCGGCACCGGGCTGAGGCGGTGTCGATGCATGCGATCCGGTTCATGGTCATGCTGGCAGGCCTGATGGCCGTGCTGGCGCCTGCCATCGCGCCGGCAGCCGCTCCAGCGCCAGCCAATGCCGGCATCCCGGTGAACGCATCCGGGCCGTGGACGATCGGCGATGAGGTATGGGACCGGCCGCGCAGCGCGGACGTGATCCGCACGCTGCCAGCGGTGCGCGCCGCTGTCGCGGCGCTCGCCGGGACAGCGCGCGGATCACTGGTTATTCGACACGCGGGCGGGCAGAATGACGGATTGCGCGCGGAGGAACTGCGCCACTGGCTGGTCGCACTTGCCGTCGAGCCCGGGCGGCTGGAGATTGCGCCCGCCACGGCTGCCGTCATCGAAGGGCTGCCGCGGGGCTCGATGATGCTGGAACTGGCGCGCTGAACGCAACGGAAGGCCAGTCATGCAGTCGATGCCGAACGAATCCCCGCCAGCCCCGCTCGCCAGCCGCGATGCGGCGCCACGCCAGTTGCCGTCCGGACCGTTCCGAGTCGCGGCGGTGCAGACGGTATCCGGTCCGGATGTCGCACGTAACCTCGCCGACTGCGCCGCGCTGATCGCCGAGGCGGTCGATGGCGGTGCACGGCTGGTCGGGCTGCCGGAGTACTTCGGGATCATCGGCATGCGCGATCGGGACAAGGTGGCCGCGCGCGAGATTCCCGGGGATGGACCGATCCAGCAGTTCCTCGCCGATACCGCACGGCGCCACGGGGTCTGGCTGATCGGCGGCTCCGTGCCGCTCGCGTGCGACGATCCGGACAAGGTCTGGAACGCAAGTCTCGTCTACGACGACCGTGGCAATGCAGTTGCCCGCTACGACAAGATCCACCTTTTCGGGTTCGACAACGGGCGCGAGAAGTACTCCGAGGAACGGACGATCGCGCATGGTTCGCGGGTGGTCACCCTCGACTCTCCGTTCGGTCGTATCGGCCTGTCGATCTGCTACGACCTGCGGTTCCCGGAACTGTACCGGGCATTCGGCGACGTCGACCTGATCTTCGTACCCTCTGCATTCACCGAGACGACCGGCGCCGCGCACTGGGAGCCGCTGCTGCGCGCGCGCGCGATCGAGAACCTCGCCTACGTCGTTGCCCCTGCGCAGGGCGGCGTGCATCCGAACGGCCGTGAGACACATGGCCATTCGATGGTGATAGACCCCTGGGGCCGCATCCTCGCGCAGCGCGCGAAGGCACCCGGCGTAGTGCTGGCGGACATCGATCCCGCCAGCCAGCGCGAAGCGCGCAGCATGCTGCCTGCGCTGACCCACCGCACCCTGCATTCCGTATGAAGGAACCGATGAACGCCAACACTCAGGCGCCTGCCGCCGCTTCCCCCGCCGCGCCGCGCGGCCTCGCAGACCGGTTGATGAACACCGCCGACCAGTGCCTGCTCGCGCCCTACGCGCTCGACAGCGGTACGCTGGGCAAGGTGTTCGGCAGCATACTGAGTCACCAGGTCGACTACGCAGACCTCTATTTCCAGTACACGCGTTCCGAGGGCTGGAGCCTCGAGGAGGGGATGGTCAAGTCGGGCAGTTTCTCGATCGAGCAGGGCGTCGGCGTGCGCGCCGTCACTGGCGAGAAGACGGCCTTCGCGTATTCGGACGACATCAGCCTGCCGGCACTCGAGGCGGCTGCAACCGCGACCCGCGCGATCGCCCGCGCTGGCCAGCAGGGGACGGCGCCGCTGGTACGTATCGGTGCGGCGCGCGAACTGTACGCTCCGAAGGATCCGCTGCTCAGCCTGGACGAAGTCCGGAAGGTCGACCTGCTGGAGCGTATCGAGCGGGCGGCGCGCGCGTGCGATCCCCGCGTGATCCAGGTCATGGCTTCGCTGGCCGGGCAATATGAAGTCGTGATGATCGCCCGCCACGACGGCCTGCAGAGCGCCGACGTGCGCCCGCTGGTGCGCATGTCGGTACAGGTGATCGTCGAGCAGGACGGGCGGCGCGAGCAGGGCAGTTCGGGCGGTGGCGGACGCTTCGATTATTCGTACTTCACCGACGAGGTGATCGGCCGCTACGCAAAGGAAGCGGTCGACACCGCGTTGCTCAACCTCGATGCGCGTCCGGCACCGGCGGGGTCGATGACGGTCGTGCTCGGGCCAGGCTGGCCCGGCGTGCTGCTGCACGAGGCGATCGGCCACGGGCTGGAAGGCGACTTCAACCGCAAGGGCACTTCGGCGTTCACCGGCCGCATCGGCGAACGGGTCGCCGCGCCCGGGGTCACGGTGGTCGACGACGGAACACTGCCCGAGCGGCGCGGTTCGCTGAACGTCGACGACGAGGGCAACCCGACGCAGCGCACCGTGCTGATCGAGAACGGCGTGCTGCAGGGCTACATCCAGGATTCGCTCAACGCGCGCCTCATGAGCATGCCGGTGACTGGCAACGGCCGGCGCGAGTCGTTCGCGCACCTGCCGATGCCGCGCATGACCAACACCTACATGCTCAACGGCGACAAGGATCCCGAGGAGATCATCCGCTCGGTCAAGCGCGGGCTGTACGCGGTCAACTTCGGCGGTGGTCAGGTGGACATCGTCAGCGGCAAGTTCGTGTTCTCGGCGTCCGAGGCATGGCTGGTCGAGGACGGCAAACTGGTGCATCCGGTCAAGGGAGCGACGCTGATCGGCAACGGACCCGATGCACTGACCCGGGTCACGATGATCGGTAACGACATGAAACTCGATTCGGGCGTTGGCTCGTGCGGCAAGGAAGGTCAGAGTGTCCCGGTGGGCGTCGGCCAGCCCACGCTGCGCATCGACGGGCTGACGGTCGGCGGCACCGCTTGAAGTCGCGGCAGGTACCGGCCGTCATGGCCGGGGCGCCGGCGCCGTGCGCCGGGGGATGTCTGCCTTGAGCGTCGAACTCTCGCTGGAACTGTGGGCTGCGGTGTTCGCAGTGGTCGCGCTCGCCGGGCTGCTGCAGGGGGCGATCGGCTTCGGCTTTCCGGTGATCGCCACACCGATGCTCGCGATGCTGATGGATATCCGGACCGCTATCGTCGTCACGGTGGTTCCGAACATCGTCACCGGCGTTGTGGCCATCCTGCGCGGCGGCAACTGGCGCAGCAGCCTCGGGCGCCACTGGCCGGTCGCTCTCTGGACGCTGCCCGGAGCGCTGCTGGGCACGAAGATCCTGATCTTTGCCCCCCAGGACTGGTTGAAGCTGTTCCTCGCAGTCGCGCTGTTCGTGTACCTGAGGCAGGAGGCGTTGAACCGGGTCGACTGGTCGGCGGTGCGCGCGCACCCCGGGCGCGCTGGCGCAGTGGCCGGTTTCCTCGGTGGCTTCCTGTCCGGTTCGGTCAACGTCGCGCTGCCGCCACTGCTGATCTACTTCTCGGCGCTCGGGCTGCCGATGCTGGTGATGACCCAGGTGATGAACCTGTGCTTCGTCACCGCGCGCATGGTGCAGACGACCGGTCTGGCGCTTGCGGGTCAGATCGACCGTACCGCGATCCTGATTTCGTTGCCGCTGACGGCCCTGGCGCTGCTGACGATGTGGCTCGGCTGGCGGATCCAGGACCGCATCGATGCGAAGACCTACAAGAAGCTGCTGAAGGTCTTCCTGTGGGCGATGGCGATCGGGCTGGCGGTGCAAAGCAGCTGGCACCTGCTGGTCACTGCGCGCTAGGTCCCGCTGGCACCGCACGGCGTCAGCGGAGCGGCTGCAGGTCGGGGCTTCGCCGACGCGTCTATCAGTTCGAGCAGGCGTACCGGAGATACCGGGGCTTCGGCGAGCCGGATGTTCCAGGGCGACAGCGCGTCCTCGATCGCGGACACGATGGCCGGGGCCACCGGGATCGTTCCCGCTTCGCCGATGCCCTTGACGCCGATCGGGTTGGTCGGGGAGGGCGTCTCGAGGAACACCACTTCGATGTGCGGTATCTCGGTCGAGGTCGGCAGGAGGTAGTCGGCAAAGGTGCCCGTGACCGGTTGTGCCTCGTCGTCGTAGCCCATCTTCTCGAACAGCGCGTTGCCGATGCCGTGCACGATGCCGCCGTGGATCTGCCCCTCGGCCATGGTCGGGTTCACCAGGCGGCCGCTGTCGTGCACCGCGACGTAGCGCAGGATGCGTACCGCACCGGTGCCGGGATCGACCTCGACTTCGCAGGCATGGCAGGCATTGGCATGCGCCTGGCTGTTGGTCTGGAACAGTCCGGTAGACTCGAGGCCGGGCGTGATGCCGGGCGGCAGTGAGTAGCCTGGCGCACCCTTGAGCTTGCGCGCGATGTCGCCGAGCGTCACGAAGCGGGTCGGCGTGGCGACCACCTCGACGCGTCCGTCGCGCAGTCGCAGTGCATCCATCGGTACGCCGAGCAGTTGTTCGCCGACCTTCAGTGCCTTGTTGCGCACCTCGATGGCCGCCAGGTGGACCGACGAACCCGCCATCACGGTCTGCCGGCTGGCGAAGCCACCCATGCCGAGGGAGATGCGGCCGGTGTCGCCGCAGGTCACGTGTATCATCTCGAGTGGCACGTCGAGTTGCTCGGCCGCGATCTGTGCCAGCGCGGTCGCAAGCCCCTGTCCCATCGCGAGCGCACCGGTGTAGAGATCGATGCGGCCCTGCGGCGACACCCGGATTACCGCCGACTCGAACGGGCCGCGCGAAGTGGCCTTCACGGCATTGGCCAGCCCGAGGCCGAGGTGGCGGCCCCGTGCGCGCGCCTCGCGCTGCCGCGCGGGGAAGCCGTCGTAGTCGATGCGCGCCAGCGCAGCGGCCTGCGTCGCCGGGTAGTCGCCGCTGTCGACGATCGAACGCACGCCTGCCCGGTTGGTAAGCCCCTTGTCGTAGGGCATCTTCTCCGGCGGGATCAGGTTGCGCAGGCGCAACGCTGCGCGGTCGATCGACAGTTCGCGCGCGACCCGGTCGAGCAGTCGTTCCATCACGAAGGCCGCCTGCGGATAGCCGGCCCCGCGCACCGGGATCACCGGCGTCTTGTTGGTCTGGCAGATGATCACATCCATCCGGTAGGCCGGGACACGATACGGACCGGTCACCGAAGTAGCGGCGTTGTACGGCAGGTTGATGCCCTGCGGCGTGTACGCGCCCTGATCGTGCAGCAACCGGCCGCGTACCCCGCGGATCCGGCCGTCCGCGTCCACCGCGATGTCGACGTCCCAGTACTGGTCGCGCTCGTGGATCGCACTGACGAAGTGCTCCGCGCGGTCTTCCACCCACTTCACCGGCCGGCCGAGGCAGCGCGCCGCGGCGGGGATGGCGACTTCCTCGGGGTAGGTAAGGTACTTGCAGCCGAAGCCGCCGCCGACATCCGGCGCGATCACACGGACGTTATGCTGGTCCATGCCGAGCATCATCGCGATCGAGTGCATCACCTCGTGCGCCATCTGCGTCGAAGTCCACACGGTGATCGCGTCCTCGACCGGATCGTGGCGGGCCAGCACGCCGCGGCCTTCCATCGGATGCGCCGCGCCCCGGTGCACGAACAGGGACTCGGCAAAGACATGGGCGGCGCCGTCGAACGCGGCGTCGACCTCACCGAACCCTACCTGCAGCTGCTCGGCGATATTCGACACCGCGTCGCTGCGTACGACCGGCGAGCCGTCGTCGAGCGCCTGGTGGCAGTCGTGTACGACCGGAAGCGGTTCGAAATCGACCTCGATCAGGGCCAGCGCGTCCTCGGCGATGGCGCGCGACTCGGCGACCACCATCACCATGGCCTCGCCGACGAAGGCCACCTCGGTGCACGACAGCACCCACGGGGTGATGTCCTTCTGCAGCGTGGCCGACGGGAAGCCCAGCGGCATGCGCAGTCCGGTCAGTTCGCGCGCGATCGCGTCGGCATCGAACACGGCGACCACACCGGGCAGTGCACGGGCGCCCGACAGGTCGAGGCGCGTGACCCTGGCATGTGCGTGCGGACTGCGCAGAAAGGCGGCATGCAGCGGATCCGGCATGCGGATGTCATCCAGATAGCGGCCCTCGCCGCGTAGCAGTGCGGGGTCTTCGATGCGCGGCGCGCGCGCGCCGAACATGCGGCGCGCCGTGTAGCCGTCGGCGGGTGCAGCGGTCGCCGGCTCGATGATCTGGCAGGCCGGTACGATCGTGTCCATTAGTCAGCGCGCTCCGCAGGCTTTCGACACCGCCTGGAGCGCCGCGGCCACGATGTTCTGGTAGCCGGTGCAGCGGCACAGGTGCCCGGACAGCACGACACGTACGGCTTCCTCGTCGGGTGAGGGATCATCGCGCAGCAGTTCGGTCAGTGACATCAGGATGCCGGGCGTGCAGAAGCCGCATTGCAGCGCATGCCGGTCGCGGAACGCCTGCTGCAGCGGACCGAGCCCGGACGGACCCGGCGCGTCGCCGGCGAGCGATTCGACCGTCTCGATCGTGCAGCCATCGGCCTGTGCGGCGAGCATCAGGCAGCCGCGGGCCGACACACCGTCGACGAGCACCGTACAGGCACCGCAGACGCCGTGTTCGCAGCCGACATGGGTGCCGGTCAACTGCAGGTCCTGGCGCAGGAAGTCGGCAAGGTTCTTCCGGTCGGCAACGGCGCGCTCGTATGCCTTGCCGTTGATGGTCACCGCGATGGTATGGACCGGCTCTTCGCTGCTCATGACGTCAATCCTGAGTCGCTGGTGGATCCTGCGGCGGCATGTGCCGCGTTGCGCGACAGCGCGATCGGGATCGCACGCGCAGCGAGGGTGCTTGCCAGCCTCTGCCGGTACCAGGCGGGTACCTGCGGGTCGCCGAGCGCCTCGACCCTGCCGCAGCAGGCGGCAGCCGCCGAGATGTCATCCGCGCCGACCCTGCTGCCCAGCAGCCTGGTTTCGGCGTCCGGGACGCGCACTGGCGTCGAGGCGACGCCGCCGAGTGTGATCGACACCCGGCTGGCACGCCCCGATGCGTCCAGTTCGAGCAGTACAGCGACCGCGACGATCGCGTAATCGCCATGGCGCCGGGCGAACTCGAGGAAGGCCCAGCCGTGTCCCGGTGGCCACGGCCTGAAGCGCACTTCCGTCAGGATCTCGCCGTCTTCCAGCGCAGGCGTCATCAGGTCGACCGCGAACGTGCGCATCGCCAGTTCGCGGCGCCTGCCCGGGCTGACGATCACGAGGCTCGCGTCCATGGCCATCGCTACGGTCGGCTGTTCTGCCGACGGATCGAGGTGGCACAGGCTGCCGCCGATCGTGCCGCGGTTGCGCGTCTGCCGATGGCCTACCCACTGGATGGCCTCTGCCAGCAGCGGCAGACGTGCCTTCACCAGCGGCGAGTATTCGATCTCCCGCTGGCGCGTCATCGCGCCGAACACGACGTCTTCGCCCTCTTCGCGGATGCCCGACAGCGCCGCCACACGGTTCAGGTCGATCAGGTTCTCTGGGCCTACCAGCCTGAAGTTGAGCATCGGCATCAGGGATTGCCCGCCTGCCAGCAGGCGCGGGCCGGGCAGGGTGGCGGCGAGCGACAGTGCTTCGTCGAGCGTACGCGGCGCGTGGTAACGGAACGGTGGGGCTTTCATCCGGTCGCGCGCCTACTCCTGCTTGATGCCGGCGACGGCGGCAATACGCCGGTAGCGCTCGACGTCGGCGCGCAGCAGCTTCGCCGTGTCTGCACCGGAGCGGAAGAAGGGATCGAGCCCGGCACCCGCGAGCTTCTTGCGCAGGTCGGACTCCTGCAGCACGCCGCGTACGTCTGCCTCTACCTTCCTCACCACGTCATCGGGTGTCGCGGACGGCGCGAGCAGGCCGTAGTAGTTCTCGACCGCAAAGTTCTTCAGCTCGGGCATGCCCGAGTCGCGGAAGGTCGGAATGTCGGGCGCCAGCGGCGAGCGGTCCTGGCTGCTCAGGGCCAGCGCTCGCAGCTTGCCCTGCTGCACGAACGGCAGTGCGCTCGCGAGGGTGACTGCGATCACGTCGAGCTGGCCGCCGACCGCGTTGGCGACAGCGATCGCGCAGCTGTGCGGGATGTGCAGGGCGGAGGTGCGGGTTTCGAACTTGTAGAGTTCCATCGTGAAGTGATGCGTGGTGGCCATGCCGCAGCTCGCATAGTCGAGCTTGTCGGGCTGGGCGCGCATCAGGCCGGTGAACTCCTGCAGGTTGTTCGCCTTCACCCGGGGGTTCACCGCAAGCAGGATCGGCGCGGAGGTGGCGAGCGCGACCGGCTTGAAGTCTTTCAGCAGGTCGAAGGACAGTTTGGGTAGCAGTGCCGCGTTGACCGCATGCGAGGCGGCGACCAGAAGCAGCGTGTAGCCGTCCGGATTCGCTCGCGACACGAGTTCGGCACCGACGCTGCCGCCGGCTCCGGTGCGGTTCTCGATCACCACCGGCTGCTTCCACAGTTCGCCGAGGCGCGCGCCCAGGATGCGGCCGGTCAGATCGGCGCCCCCGCCCGGTGGAAATGTCGCCACGAAACGCACCGGCTTGGTGGGGAAGGACTGTTGCGCGGTGGCGGTGGCTGGCAGGACTGCGACGAGCGCGCACAGCAGAGCGGCATTCAGGCGGCCGACAGGGAGAGGCCGTGCGCAACGACGCGGGAGAGGGGAGAGCATGGAGTCGTTCCGTGAAGGGATGCGCGATTATGCGCCGGCTACTCAGGCTTGATGTTCGCGACTGCAGCGATGCGTCGGTTGCGCTCGATGTCGGCGGTCAGCAGCTTGCGGGTGTCGGCAGCCGAGCGGAAGAACGGATCGAGGCCGGATGCCGCCATGCGCTTCTGCAGATCCGGGTCCTGCAGGGAGGTGCGCACGTCGGCTTCGATCTTCGACACGATGCGATCGGGTGTGGCCAGCGGCGCAAGGAAGCCGTAGTAGTTGTCGACCGCATAGCCCTTGAGCTCCGGCATGCCGGAGTCCCGGAACGTCGGGATCTCCGGGGCGAGCGGCGAGCGCGCCTGGCTGGCCAGCGCGATCGCACGCAGCTTGCCCTGCTGGACGAACGGCAGCGCCGTGGCCAGGGTAACGGCGGCGATGTCCAGTTGTCCGCCGATCACCATGGCGACCGCATTCGCGCAACTGGTCGGGATGTGCAGCGCTGCGGTCTTCGTCTCGAACTTGTACGACTCCATCGCGAAGTGATGGGTGCTGGCCATGCCACAGCTGGCATAATCGAGCTTGTCCGGCTGGGCACGCAGCAGGCCGGTGAACTCCTGCAGCGTGGATGCCTTCACCCTCGGATGCACGACCAGTGCCACCGGCGCCGAGGTCGCCAGTGCCACCGGCTTGAAGTCGCGCACCAGGTCGAACGGCAGCTTCGACAGCAGGGCCGCGTTGACCGTGTGGGTGGTGGCTACGACCAGCAGCGTATGGCCGTCGGGTGTCGCGCGGAACACCAGTTCGGCGCCGAGGCTGCCGCCGGCACCAGGCCGGTTCTCGACCATGACCGGCTGCTTCCACAGTTCGCCGAGCCGGGCGCCGACGATGCGTCCGGTGAGGTCTGCACCGCCGCCGGGGGAGAAGGTGGCCACCAGGCGGACCGGTCGCGTCGGCCATGCCTGCGCCGCGGGTGCGGACACGGCGGGCTGGGCGAGTACCGGCGCCGCGAATGCCGCCGCAGCGAAGGCTGCCGAAAGGGCGATGGCCGCGATGGGCGACAGGCGCAGGGCAGCGAGTCCGGGACGGAATCGATCATTCATGGTGAAGGTGCCTGTGAGGGAGGGAATGGATAAGGATAAGTGCCGCTCGGCAGGCGACGTGCAGCCCGCGCGCGCCGGTGAAGGGGCGCTAAGCCTCGAAGCGCATCGACAGGTCGAGTGCGCGCACGTCCTTGGTGAGGTTGCCCACCGAGATACGGTCGACGCCGGTCGCGCCAATCGCGCGCACCGTGTCGAGGGTGATGCCGCCAGAGGCCTCGAGGCGTGCGCGGCCAGCGGTAAACGCCACAGCCGCATGCATCCGTTCGACCGAGAAGTTGTCAAGCAGGATCAGCGTTGCGCCGGCGTCGAGCGCCTCGGCGAGTTGCGCCTCGGTCTCGACCTCGACCTGGAGCGGCTTGCCCGGCGCCACACGGGCTGCGGCCCGGATCGCTGCCGTGATGCCGCCAGCGGCCGCGATATGGTTTTCCTTGACCAGCACCATGTCGTAGAGGCCCATGCGGTGGTTGGCGCCGCCGCCGGTGACCACCGCGTACTTCTGCGCGAAGCGCAGGCCGGGCAGCGTCTTGCGCGTATCGAGGATCCGCGCCGGTGCGCCTGCGATCGCGTCGACATACTGGCGGGTGCGCGTGGCGACGCCCGAAAGCAGCTGCAGGAAATTCAGGGCGGCACGCTCGGCGGTGAGCAGCGAGCGCGCTGCGCCGCCGACTCGGCACAGTGCCTGCCCGGGGGCCACGCGCTCGCCTTCGGCGACCAGCCACTCGACCGAAGCCGACGGATCGACCAGCCGGAAGACCGCATCGAACCACGGCCGCCCGCACAGCACTGCCGCCTCGCGCGCAACCACCCGAGCACGCAAGCGGGTCTGTTCCGCGATCAGCGCGGCGGTCAGGTCACCGCTGCCGACGTCTTCGTCCAGTGCCCGGCGGGCATCCTCTTCGGCGTGGCGGGCGATCAGTTCTGGCGGGAAGCTCATGCGTTCTCTGGGGTGGTGACGACTCTGCAGGCGTCGATTCTAGCCAATTGCACTTATGATCGCCCGGTGGCCGTCTTCAGCGTGCGCCGGCCGCGCCGATAAAGGCAGACGATACTGCGCGCGGGGGGGGAATCCTCGATGTCGGACATCACGCATGTCGTGTCATGGGGGCTGGGTACCATCGCCGGGTTTGTCGTCCTGGTCGCTCTGGTGTTCGTGCTGCTGCGTGACATCACCCAGCAGCGGCACACGATCCTGCGCAACTATCCGGTGATCGGTCACCTGCGCTACTTCTTCGAGAACCTCGGCGAGTACTTCCGGCAGTACTTCTTCGCCGGGGATCGTGACGAGATGCCGTTCAACCGCGCCACGCGCGGCTGGGTCTACCGGCTGGCGAAGAACGAGGGTGGCATCGTCGGGTTCGGTTCCACCTACGACCTGCGTCAGCCGGGATCGATCCTGTTCGCCAATGCGCCGTTCCCGGTGCTCGAGGCCGACCGGCTACCCACGCCAGCGCTGCTCATCGGGGAAGGGCATTGCCGTTATCCGCTGCCCGGGCGGTCGGTCGTCAATGTCAGCGGCATGAGTTTCGGTGCGATCTCGGCACCGGCGGTGCGGGCACTGTCGATGGGAGCGAAGGAGGCCGGCTGCTGGATGGACACCGGAGAGGGCGGCCTGTCGCCCTACCACCTCGAAGGTGGCTGCGATGTGATCATGCAGATCGGTACCGCCAAGTACGGCGTTCGCAGCCTCGATGGCAGCCTTGACCGGGACCGGCTGAGGGAACTCGGCCACGCGGTGGGCGCCTTCGAGATCAAGCTGTCCCAGGGCGCCAAGCCCGGCAAGGGTGGCGTACTGCCCGCGATGAAGGTGACCGACGAGATCGCGCGCATCCGGGGCATACCGCCTCACGAAGACTCGATCAGCCCGAACCGCCATCTCGACATTGCGGATATCGACCAGCTGCTCGACCAGGTGATGATGATCCGCGACCTGACCGGGCGTCCGTGCGGCGTGAAGACGGCCGTCGGTGGCCGGGACTTCATCAACGAACTGTGCGAGGCCGTCCTGCGGCGGGGGCTGGACGCTGCGCCGGACTTCCTGGTGATCGATGGCGGCGAAGGTGGCAGCGGCGCAGCGCCGCAGGTACTCGCCGACCACATGGCCCTGCCGATCACCGAAGCGCTGCCGAGTATCGTGGATGCCTTGATCGAGGCAGGGCTGCGCGACCGCGTGCGGGTAGTTGCCTCGGGCAAGCTGGTGACCTCGGCGAAGGCGGCGTGGGCTTTGTGCGCCGGTGCCGACTTCGTGAATACCGCCCGTGGCTTCATGCTGGCCCTGGGCTGCATCCAGGCACTGCGCTGCCACACGAATACCTGCCCGAGTGGCGTGGCAACCCATAACCGCCGCCTGCAGCGTGGGCTGGTGGTCGAGGAAAAATACCTGCGCGTGGCGCACTACGCGCGGAACATGGCAAAGGAAATCGACATGATCGCGCATTCGTGCGGGCTGAGGCATGCGCGAGAACTGCGGCGCGAACATGTACGCATCGTGCAGGATGCGAACCGCAGCATCGCGCTCAGCATGATGCATCCCTACCCGACGGCCGGGGCACGCGGCCGCGGGGTGCTGCACGCCTGAGCGGGTGCCGCCAGTAGAGGCGCCTGCCGGCTAGTGCGCTCAGCCGCGGGTGATGAAGAGCACCAGGCCGAGCAGGGACGCGACCAGTACCGCCGCGCCGATCAGGCCGCCGATGATCGCCTGTACCGGCGTGATCGAGCGCGAATCGGATTCGAGGTCGCGCGCCTTGCGGATGCCGAGGAAGCTTCCCAGAACGGCGCGTGCGACCGCCAGCGGTCCGGCCCGCTTCGGGGCTGGCGTGGCAGCGTCGGCCGCTGCAGCAGGGGTGTCACGAGGACGATCTTCCATGGCGGCAGGATAGCAGAGCCTCGGGCCAGGCAGCCTTCGCGGCGCCGCTGGTCTTGAAAGCGGGCGACGAACCCCAATCTTGCTCTAAGACGAGAAAACGGAGGGCCCAACCCCATGCGCTTCGACAAGTTCACTACCCGCTTCCAGGAAGCATTCTCCGACGCCCAGAGCCTCGCCGTCGGTGCCGATGGCCAGTTCATCGAGCCGCAACACCTGCTGCTGGCACTGCTCGAACAGCAGGAGGGCGGCACCGCTGCGCTGCTCGGCAAGGCGGGGGCCAACGTGGCCGGGCTGCGCGAGGGGTTGCGCGGGGCGATCGCGCGCCTGCCGAAAGTGGAGGGCCACGGTGGCGAGGTCCAGGTGGGCCGTGACCTCGCCGCCCTGCTCAACCTGACCGACCGCGAGGCGCAGAAGCGCGGCGACCAGTTCATCGCCTCCGAACTGTTCCTGCTTGCCGCCACTGGCGACAAGGGCGAGACCGGGCGGCTGCTCAAGCAGTACGGTGTTGCCCGTGCCGACCTCGAGAAGGCGATCAGCCAGGTACGCGGGGGCGAGGGCGTATCCTCGCCCGAGGCAGAAGGCAGCCGCGAGGCGCTGAAGAAGTACACGGTCGATCTCACCGAGCGCGCGCGCGCCGGCAAGCTCGACCCGGTGATCGGCCGCGACGACGAGATTCGCCGCTCGATCCAGGTGCTGCAGCGGCGCACGAAGAACAACCCGGTGCTGATCGGCGAGCCCGGGGTCGGCAAGACCGCGATCGTCGAGGGCCTCGCCCAGCGCATCGTCAACGGCGAGGTGCCCGACAGCCTTCGCAACAAGCGGGTGCTGTCTCTCGACATGGCTTCCCTGCTCGCCGGCGCGAAGTACCGCGGCGAGTTCGAGGAGCGGCTGAAGACCGTGCTGAAGGAAATCGCCCAGGACGAGGGGCGCACCATCGTCTTCATCGACGAACTGCATACGATGGTCGGTGCCGGCAAGGCCGAGGGCGCGATCGACGCCGGCAACATGCTCAAGCCTGCGCTCGCGCGCGGCGAACTGCATTGCATCGGCGCCACCACGCTCGATGAGTACCGCAAGTATGTGGAAAAGGATGCTGCGCTGGAGCGCCGCTTCCAGAAAGTGCTGGTCGACGAGCCGAGCGTCGAGTCCACGATCGCGATCCTGCGCGGCCTGCAGGAGAAATATGAACTCCACCACGGGGTCGACATTACCGACCCTGCGATCGTCGCTGCGGCCGAGTTGTCGCACCGCTACATCACCGACCGCTTCCTGCCCGACAAGGCGATCGACCTGATCGACGAGGCGGCGGCGCGGATCAAGATGGAGATCGACTCCAAGCCCGAGTCGATGGACAGACTCGACCGTCGGTTGATCCAGCTGAAGATCGAGCGCGAAGCGGTTCGCAAGGAGAAGGACGAAGCCTCGCAGAAGCGTTTCAGCCTGATCGAGGACGAGATCGCGCGGCTCGAGCGGGAGTACGCCGACCTCGAAGAGGTGTGGAAGGCGGAAAAGGCACAGGTGCAGGGCTCGCAGCATGTGAAGGAAGAAATCGACCGCCTGCGCGCGGAGTTGAACGACCTGCAGCGCCAGGGCAAGTTCGAGAAGGTCGCCGAGATCCAGTACGGCCGGCTGCCCGCGCTCGAGGCGCAGCTCAAGCATGCGACCGAGGGCGAGCGCGTCTCGGTTACCGGAAAGCCGAAGCTGCTGCGCACCCAGGTCGGGGCGGAGGAGATCGCCGAGGTCGTGTCGCGTGCGACCGGCATCCCGGTATCCAAGATGATGCAGGGCGAGCGTGAGAAACTGCTGCAGATGGAGGCTGCGCTGCACCGGCGGGTGGTCGGCCAGCACGAGGCGGTACGCCTGGTGTCCGACGCGATCCGGCGTTCGCGCTCCGGGCTGGCGGATCCCAAGCGGCCATACGGTTCGTTCCTGTTCCTCGGCCCGACCGGCGTCGGCAAGACCGAGCTGTGCAAGGCGCTGGCCGAGTTCCTGTTCGACTCCGAGGACCACCTGATCCGCATCGACATGTCCGAGTTCATGGAGAAGCACTCGGTGTCGCGGCTGATCGGTGCTCCGCCGGGCTATGTCGGTTACGAGGAAGGCGGGCACCTGACCGAGGCGGTGCGACGCAAGCCGTACAGCGTGATCCTGCTCGACGAGGTCGAGAAGGCCCATCCCGACGTTTTCAACGTGCTGCTGCAGGTGCTGGATGACGGCCGCATGACTGACGGGCAGGGGCGCACGGTAGATTTCAAGAACACCGTTATCGTGATGACGTCGAACCTCGGCTCGCAGATGATCCAGCAGATGTCGGGCAGCGATTACGGTGTCGTGAAGGTCGCCGTGATGGCCGAGGTGAAGACGCATTTCCGGCCGGAGTTCGTCAACCGCATCGACGAGATCGTGGTCTTCCATGCGCTCGATGAGGCGAACATTGCGAACATCGCGCGCATCCAGCTCAAGCTGCTCGAGCGGCGTCTGGCATCGATGGAGATGACCCTGGATGTGACCGATGCGGCGGTGGCGGAGGTCGCCAAGGCCGGTTTCGATCCGGTGTTCGGCGCGCGGCCACTGAAGCGGGCGATCCAGGGCGAGATCGAGAACCGGCTCGCGCGGGAGCTGCTCGAAGGCCGGTTCGGCGCGAAGGACATCGTGAAGGTCGATGTCCGGAACGGGATGTTCGTATTCGAGAAGGCGTGATCGAAGGCGCGGCAACGGATTTTCAGGGATCGTCGTCCGCCAGGAGCACGTTCGGTACGGTTCGCTTTCCGGCTTATGAGGGACAAGCAAAAGCACCTGCAAAAGGGTTGTGCCGGCCTTCATCTCCGTCCGGACCCGGTATATTCCCCGGACGGAGCATGTCCGTTCCGGAGCCGGTCGGTACCGCGGTCGTCGAGCGGCGCATGGCGCACGCAAGTCCGACCCGACAAGGAAGTTGCCCTCCCGATGAACCTGATGGCCCGCCGCATCGTCGGCGACCGGCGCTTCGAGCGCCTGATCATTGCGCTGATCGTGCTCAACGGAGTGCTGGTCGGCCTGGAGACCTCGACGACCGTCGTCGCACACGCCGGCCGCACGATCGAATGGGTGCACCACCTGATCCTCGCTGCATTCGTCGCCGAGGTCGGCTTGAAGCTCGCTGCCGTCGCGCCTGCATGGCGCCGCTACTTCGGCGACGGCTGGAACCTGTTCGACTTCACCATCGTGGCGCTGTCCCTTCTGCCATTCTCCGGCGAACTCGCGATGATCGCGCGGATGGTGCGGCTGCTGCGTGTGCTGCGGCTGGTTTCGGCGGTGCCCAAGCTGCGGCTGGTGGTGGCCACACTGGTCCATGCGCTGCCGGGCATGGGGCATGTGCTGATGCTGGTGGCGCTGCTGTTCTACATCTATGCAGTGGCCGGCTACCATCTGTTCCATGGCACGGATCCGGAGCGCTGGGGCACGCTGGGGGCTGCGCTGCTTACTCTCTTCCAGATTGCGACGCTGGAGGGGTGGGCCGAGGTGATGTATGCCGCGATGGAGACGGCGCCCTGGGCGTGGGTCTACTTCATCTCGTTCGTGATCATCGGCACGTTCGTCATGATCAATCTGTTCATCGCGGTCGTCATCAACAGCCTGGAGGAGAGCAAGGCGATCGAGGCGGCCGACGCGGGTCGCGAGGCCGCAGCTGACGGCGACGCGCCATTGCTCGACGAATTGCGCGCCGCGCGCGAGGCGCTGGCGCGCGTCGAGGCCGCGCTGTCTGCGAGGAAACCGTGAAGCACCCGCGCCGCGCTGGTGTTCGGGCATGAATCTGCCCGCGCTGCCGGCTCTTTCGCCACGGGGATCGGTCGTGGTCACGGGCGCCGCGAGCCAGGTCGGTTTCTTTCTGCTGCCACGCCTGGCGGCGGCGGGCTTCCGCGTGATCGCGGTCTCGCGCCGACCGGAGGCTCAGGCGGTGGCTTCCTTCGGCGAGCGCTGGGTGGGGCATGGCGCGGCGCGCTGGATCCAGGCCGACCTGGAGCACTCGCTCGATGCTGGCTGGACTGAAGGGTGCGACTCGTGGATTCACCTTGGCCCCTTGAGGCTGGTGCCAAGGCAGCTTGAGTCCGCCCGTTCGCCTGCCCTCCGCCGGGTGATCGCATTCGGCTCCACCAGCCGTTTCACGAAAGCCGGCTCGACCCATCCGAGGGAGCAGCGCATCGTCGCGGATCTCGAGGCCGGCGAGACCGGGCTTGCGCGCAGCTGCACGGCGGCTGGCATCGGCTGGACGCTGTTCCGGCCGACCCTGATCTACGGTGCCGGTCTCGACCGTAACGTGATGGTTATCGCGGCGGCGATCCGGCGCTTCGGGGTGTTCCCGCTGGTGGGCGGTGGCGCAGGTCTGCGGCAGCCGGTGCATGCGGACGACCTTGCCGCCGCCTGCGTGTCGGCGCTGGCCAGCCCGGGCAGTGAAGGGCGTGCCTACGACCTGTCCGGCAGCGAGGTGCTGTCCTACCGAGAGTTGGTGCTGAGGATCTTCCAGGCCGTAGGCCGTCCACCGCGATGGCTGCCGGTGCCGGTGGTTGCCGTCGGCCTCGCACTCTGGTGCCTGTCGTGCGTCCCGCGCTACCGTGACTTCAACATCGAGATGGCGCGTCGGATGGCCAAGGACATGGTGTTCGACCATGGCGATGCGCAACGCGACTTCGGCTATCGTCCGAGGCCGTTCGAGCCAGTAGTCGATCGCCCCGTCTGAGGGGGGCGGCCGTGGCCTTGCCTGCCAGGGTGGGTCATCCCGGGGGCACCTGACGCACGGCTGGTGCGCCGGCGTCTCCCTCCAGCTCGCGCGGCCGGATGATCCGGAAAGCCGTCAGCGCAGCGAGCATCAGGACCGCGATCGAGGCGAACGCGGCACTCCAGCCTGGAGCGGACATGCCGCCGGACAGGTCGAGGATGAAGCCGACCAGCAGGGGGCCGACGAAGCCACCGGCGTAGCCGAGCATCGAATGCACCGCCAGCGTTGCGCCACGCCGCGCCGGGTCCGCAGTGCCGGCGCTGCCCGCGGTGAGCGATGACGAATCGAGCCAGGCCACCATCCCCCAAAGGAACACCAGGCCTACCGCGAGGCCATAGCTGGCACTGCCGAGCCAGCCTATGCAGGCTGCCAGCACGGTCGAAGCGACCATCGCCAGCGTAACCAGCCGGCGGCGGCCCAGCCGGATCGACGCTTCATTGCCGGCGATGCTCGCCATCGTGCCGGCGAGCGCCAGCAGCGTCAGAACGGTGGTCGGTGCCAGCGCGGCAGGCGCGCCACCTGTGACCAGCGCGACGTAGCCGAGGAAGGCAACGCCCCAGCCGCGGATCGCGTTCATCTCGAGCGTATGCACGCAGTAGGCGAGCGCATAGGCCATTGCCGAGCGGTTCGCCAGTACGGGCCGGAAGTCAAAAAGCGCGCCGCCGTCCGCGGGCTTCGGTCGCGCTGCGGGTGTCTTCTGGGGCGGCACCCGCCAGGCCACCAGCAGCCATGCGAGCGCAGCCGTGGCGGCGACGATGCCGAAGGCGGCGCGCCATCCGAACAGCCCGTCCAGCAGATCGGCACAGGCGAACGAGGCGGCGCCCGATACGCCGATCGACGCCGCATGACCTGTGACCGCGCGCGACATCAGCTGGCGATCGACCCGGTCGGCGAGCAGCTTCAGCCCGGTCATGTAGGTGCCGGCCCAGCCTATGCCGGTCAGCGCACGCAGCGCAAGCGCGGACCAGAAGCCGTCGGCGTAAAGCCCGAACAGCAGGTGCCCGGCAACGGTGCAGCCCACTCCGAACAGATACACGCGCTTCGGATCGACGCGGTCGGTGAGAGTCACCAGCACCGGTACCGCGAGCATGTAGGCACCGTAGAACGCCGCCGTGATCCAGCCGGCTTCGCTGTTGGTGAGCGACCAGCGCTGCATCATGCCGGGCAGGAGCGCCGGCCAGAAGAAAGCACCTATCTGCACCAGCACCTGTGCGGCGCAGACCAGCGCAACCAGCCGCGCCAGCGAGCGCTGGTCCGCAGGCGCAGCGGGGCTCACGGGCACCACGCGCAGGGCAGGCCCACCGAAGCGGCGGCTCGACGGTGATCGTTCAACTGAGCTTTCCGGCCTTCTACGGATACCAAGGAATGGCTCCCATGCCGCCGTCGCGCGCTGGACCTGCCTGCCTGGCGGCGCGGTGCCAGGCCAGTCTGGCCAGCTCGCGCGCGCAGTTGCGTCTGCCCGGATTGTAGAACGTCACGATGCGGCCGGCAGTGGCCTGCGGAGCCTGGCCGTGCCGTGTTTGGCAGGGAGTCGCAGGGATTCGCAGGAACGCCCGCGTTTTCTGGTATAGCGATTGTTGACGATGTTTCAAACGGATGAGGAAGCGAAGACGATGGACGGCCTGCAATGGATACGCGCGACCGACGCAGCGAAGGCGATCCGGGAAGGTGAACTGGGCGCGGAGGATCTGATGAACGCCTGTCTCGCCCAGATCGAATCGCGCGAGGGCGACGTCGGCGCCTGGGCGTTCATCGATCGAGACCATGCGCTCGATCAGGCACGACGGGCCGACGAGGAACGGCGCAGCGGACGCAGCCTGGGTCCGCTGCACGGCGTACCCGTCGGCATCGCGGACATCATCGACACCGTCGACCTGCCCACGGAGAACGGCACGGTCCTGCATGCCGGACGGCGTTCCGATGGCGACGCTGCGGTCGTGGCGATGCTTCGTCGCAGCGGCGCGCTCATCGCCGGCAAGACGGTCACGACCGAACTCGCTCCCCTCGCGCCGGGCAAGACACGCAACCCCCATGACCTTGCTCGCACGCCTGGCGGCTCCTCTAGCGGCTCGGCCGCTGCCGTCGCCGCCGGCATGGTGCCGCTTGCGATCGGGACGCAGACCGACGGATCGGCGATCCGGGCGGCTGCGTTCTGCGGTGTCTACGGCTTCAAGCCCAGCTTCGGACTGGTGCCGCGTACCGGCATCCTGAAGCGCTCGCCTGCACTCGACACCGTCAGCGTCTTTGCCCGCCACCTCGACGACATCGCGTTATGCATGGAGTCCCTCGCCGGGTTCGATGCCGGCGATCCGGCGACCCACCCGTTCGCGCCGCCGGCGTTTCGCACCATCCTCGAGCAGTCGCCCCCGTTGCGGCCGAAGCTGGCCTTCGTGCGCACGCCGATGTGGGAGCGGGCCGAGGCCGGGACGACGCTGGCCTTCGAGGAGCTGGTCGAGACACTGGGATCCTGCATCGGCGTGCAGGAGCTCGGCGAGCCGATGCGCGAGGCGTGGCAATGGCACAAGACGATCATGGAAGCAGACATCGCCGCCAGCTTCGCCCTTGAATACGAGCTGGGGCGCGACCGGTTGTCCGACGCCCTGTGCGCACAGATCGAGCGCGGGCGCGGCGTCATGGCGGTCGATTACATCCAGGCGCGCGACCGCAGCACGATACTGCACGAGGTGTTCGACGATCTCTTCGATCGCTACGACGCGATCGTCACGCCCTCTGCCGCAGGACCCGCGCCGGCGAACCTCGCCGACACGGGCGACCCCGCGTTCTGCACCCTGTGGACCCT
>CANGXU010000003.1 GCA_947457885.1 Betaproteobacteria bacterium | reverse complement strand
CTTCTTCTTCAGGCCGGGCACCTCGCGCAGCTCGAAGAACGCCTCCATCGCCTCGCGCACCAGGGCCTGCTTGATGCCGGGGAAGTGCACGTCGACGATCTGCGCCATGGTGTCGCGATCGGGGAAGCGGATGTAGTGGAAGAAGCAGCGGCGCAGGAAGGCGTCGGGCAGTTCCTTTTCGTTGTTGCTGGTGATGATGATCAGCGGCCGGTGCGTCGCGCGCACCAGTTGCCGCGTCTCGTGGACGTAGAACTCCATCCGGTCGAGTTCGCGCAGCAGGTCGTTCGGGAACTCGATGTCGGCCTTGTCGATCTCGTCGATCAGCACGACCGACGGGGCGGCGCACTCGAATGCCTCCCACAGCTTGCCGCGCACGATGTAGTTCGAAATGTCGGCGACCTTCTCCTCGCCGAGCTGGGAGTCGCGCAGACGCGATACCGCGTCGTACTCGTACAGGCCGTGCTGGGCCTTGGTGGTCGACTTCACATGCCATTCGAACAGCGGACGGTCGAGCGCTCCGGCGACCTCCTCGGCCAGCATGGTCTTGCCGGTGCCGGGCTCGCCCTTGATCAGCAGCGGCCGCTGCAGGGTGACCGCGGCATTCACCGCCATCTTCAGGTCGTCGGTGGCGATGTAGCGTTCGGTACCGGTGAACATCGGGTCGAGCCTTTCGGACGGATACGGGCGGGAAGCGTGTGCCGCCGATTATAGGGCCGGGGCTACAATCCGATCCGCACCCCTTGCCGTCCACATCCGCGGAATCCCGCCCATGCCCCGCTTCGCCGCGAACCTGTCCTTCCTGTTCCACGAGGTACCCTTCGAGCAGCGCTTCGCGCGTGCCGCTGCGGCAGGGTTCACCGGCGTCGAGTACTTCTTCCCGTATGCACTGCCCGCGGCGCGTATCGCCGCCCTGCTCGAAGAGCACCGGTTGACGCAGGTGCTGTTCAACCTGCCGGCCGGCGACTGGGAAGCGGGCGAACGGGGGATCGCAACCCATCCGGGCCGGGTATCGGAGTTCCGCGACAGCGTCGGACTCGCGCTGGAGTACGCGGCCGCCCTGGGCTGCGCCCAGGTGAACTGCCTCGCCGGCATGCCGCCTCACGGCGCAGATCCGCTGCGGGTGCGCGAGACCTTCGTCGCGAACCTGCGTTATGCCGCAGGCGCGGCGGCCGCGCGGGGGGTACGCATGCTGTCTGAGCCGATCAATGACCGCGACATGCCCGGCTTCTACCTGAACCGTTCGGCGCAGGCGATCGAACTGTTCGACGAAGCGGGCAGCGACAACCTCTACCTGCAGTACGACGTCTACCACATGCAGGTGATGGAGGGCGACCTCGCACCGACCATCGAACGCCTGCTGCCGCGCATCGCGCACATGCAGTTTGCCGACACGCCCGGGCGGCATGAACCGGGCACGGGCGAGATCAACTTCCCCTTCCTGTTCGGCCATGTCGACCGGCTCGGCTACACGGGATGGATGAGCGCGGAATACCGGCCGAGCGCCGGCACGGAAGCCAGCCTCGGCTGGCTGCGCGGATGATCCCCGGCGCACGCCGGACCTGAACGACGAGGGAGGACGGCAACATGGCGAACATCGGATTCGTGGGCCTGGGCATCATGGGCAGGCCGATGGCACTCAACCTGATCAAGGGCGGCCACAGCCTGTTCCTGCACAGCCGCAGCGGCGTGCCGGCAGAACTGACCGCCGCCGGCGGCAAGGCCTGCCCGGACGCGGCCGAAGTGGTGCGTGCAGCCGACATCGTGATCACGATGGTGCCCGACACGCCCGACGTAGAGCGCGTGCTGTTCGGCGAGAAGGGCGTCGCCGCAGGGCTGTCGAAGGGCAAGGTGGTGGTCGACATGAGCTCCATCTCGCCGATCGAGACCAAGTGCTTCGCCGCGCGCATCGAATCGCTGGGGGGCGAGTATGTCGATGCGCCGGTCTCCGGCGGCGAGGTGGGCGCCAAGGCCGCCTCGCTCACGATCATGGTCGGTGCGAAGCCTGCCGTGTTCGAAAAGGTGAAGCCGCTTTTCGCGCTGATGGGCAAGAACATCACCCTGGTCGGCGGCGTCGGCGACGGCCAGACCTGCAAGGTGTGCAACCAGATCATCGTCGCGCTCAACATCGAGGCGGTCGGCGAGGCCCTGCTGTTCGCGGCAAAGGCCGGCGCCGATCCGGCAAAGGTGCGCGAGGCACTGATGGGTGGGTTCGCCGCCTCGCGCGTGCTCGAGGTCCACGGCGAGCGGATGGTGAAGCGCACGTTCGACCCGGGCTTCCGCATCGAGCTGCACCAGAAAGACCTGTCGCTGGCACTGGCCGGTGCGCGCGCGATGGGCATGAGCCTGCCGAACACGGCCACCGCACAGGAGCTGTTCAATGCCTGCGGCGGGATGGGCGGCTCGAAGTGGGACCACTCGGCGATGGTCCGCGCGCTCGAGGCGTTGGCCGGAAAGACGGTCGGCTGAAACGCCGATGAGCGCGCAACGCGAACTGCTGCTGGCGATGTTCCGCGCGGCGGTCGCGGCCGCCGATCCGATGCACTGTGTCGGCCCCGCGCTGCCGCCGCTGCCCTCGCGCGAAGGCGGTGGCCGCACGATCGTCGTCGGCGCCGGCAAGGCGGCGGCCTCGATGGCCCGGGCCGTCGAGGCCGCATGGGCGGCCGACCTCGACCGGATCCAGGGGCTGGTGATCACCCGCTACGGCCATGCGCTGCCGTGCCGGAAGATCGAAGTGGTCGAGGCGGCGCATCCGGTGCCGGACGAGGTCGGCGTGGCCGCGACCGCGCGCCTGCTCGACCTGGTGTCAGGGCTGGATGCACGCGATCTGGTCGTCTGCCTGATTTCCGGCGGCGGCTCGGCGCTGCTCGCCTGCCCGCCTGCGTCCGTACCGCTGGCGGACAAGCAGGCCCTGTCCCGGACCCTGCTGCAGTCGGGCGCGGACATCGCCGAGATGAACTGCGTGCGCAAGCACCTGTCGCGCGTCAAGGGCGGGCGCCTGGCGCTGGCCTGCCATCCGGCGCGCATCGTCACGCTCGCCATCTCCGACGTGCCGGGCGACGTCCTGGAGACCATTGCATCCGGCCCCACGGTCGGCGACAGCACGACCCGCGACGACGCCCTGCGCGTGCTGGCCAGGCACGGGCTGGGCCAGCCGGCGAGCGCGCTGACCTTCCTGAACACACCGGAAGCCGAAACGCCCAAGCCCGGAGATCCACGGCTGGCGAGCGCCACCACCCGGCTGGTCGCACGTCCGCAGGATGCCCTCGAGGCTGCCGCATCGGTAGCACGGGAGGCAGGCTACACGCCAATGATCCTCGGCGATGCGATCGAGGGCGAGGCCAGGGAGGTCGCCCGCGTTCTCGGCGCAACCGCGCTGCAGGTGGTACGGCACGGCCAGCCACTGCCGCCGCGTTGCGTGCTGCTGTCCGGCGGCGAGACGACGGTGACGGTACGCGGCGGCGGCCGTGGCGGACGTAACGTCGAGTTCCTGCTGGCGCTGGCCTGCTCGCTGCGCGGCCAGGCTGGCGTGCATGCGATCGCCGCCGACACCGATGGCATCGATGGCGCCGGACCGGCGGCCGGTGCGCTGATCGCCCCGGACACCTGGGCACGGGCACGGCACCTGGGCATCGACGCCGCCGCGATGCTGGCCGACAATGACGCGCATGCGTTCTTCGAACGCATGAATGACGCAGTGGTCACCGGGCCGACGCACACCAACGTGAACGACTTCAGGGCGATCCTGGTCGACGCTGAGACCTGAGACCTGAGACCTGAAAGCCAAGACCGGGGAAGACGTTCGATGGATACGATGACGGCAGACGCGATCGCCCGGGAAGCACTGCTCTCTCGGCTGCGTGCATTGCTGCCCGCCGGATCGGTCCTGCATACCGACGAAGCGCAGCGGCCATACGAATGCGACGGCCTGACGCTGTTCCGCCAGTTGCCGCTGGCCACGGTACTGCCGTCGACCGAAGCCGAACTTCTCGCGGTGGTGCAGGTGTGCCGGGAATCGAAGGTACCCATCGTGCCCCGCGGTGCCGGCACCGGCCTGTCCGGCGGAGCGACCCCGCATGCCCAGGGCGTGCTGCTGTCCACCGCGAAGATGAGCGCGATCCTGGCGATCGATCCGGTGGCCCGCACCGCCCGCGTGCAGCCCGGGGTACGCAACCTCGCCATCTCGGAGGCCGCGGCGAAGCACGGGCTCTACTACGCGCCTGATCCGTCGAGCCAGATCGCGTGCTCGATCGGTGGCAACGTCGCGGAGAATTCCGGCGGCGTGCACTGCCTAAAGTACGGCCTGACCGTGCACAACGTGCTGCGCGTGCGCGCGGTCACCATCGATGGCGAGGTGGTCGAGTTCGGCGGGGGCGCGCTCGACAGCCCGGGCCTGGACCTGCTGGCGGTACTGATCGGCAGCGAGGGCATGCTCGCGATCACGACCGAGGTGACGGTGAAGCTGATCCCCCGGCCGCAGCTCGCCCGCTGCATCATGGCAAGCTTCGGAGACGTCGGCGTCGCCGGCGATGCGGTAGCGGCACTGATCGCAGCCGGCATCATACCGGCCGGCCTCGAGATGATGGACCAGCCCGCCACGCGCATGGTCGAACCGTTCGCCAACGCCGGCTACGACCTCGACGCCGCGGCGATCCTGCTCTGCGAGGCCGACGGCACGCCGGAGGAGGTCGAGGAGGAGATCGCGCACATGTCCGAGGTCCTGCGCGCGGCCGGCGCGACCGGATTGCGGGTATCCGCCTCGGAAAGTGAACGGCTGCGCTTCTGGGCCGGCCGCAAGAACGCCTTCCCGGCGGCCGGCCGCGTATCGCCCGATTACTACTGCATGGACGGCACCATCCCGCGCCGACGGCTGGGCGAGATGCTGCGCGCGATCCAGCAGATGGAAGCGAAGTACGACATGCGCTGTCCGAACGTGTTTCACGCCGGGGACGGTAACCTGCATCCGCTCATCCTGTTCGATGCCAACGATCCGTCGTCCCTCGCACGCGCGGAGGCGTTCGGCGCCGACATTCTCGAACTGTGCGTCCGGCTCGGCGGCACGGTGACCGGGGAACACGGCGTCGGCATCGAGAAGATCAACCAGATGTGCGTGCAGTTCCCGGCCGACGAGCGCGAGCAGTTCTTCGGCGTCAAGCGCGCGTTCGACCCGCACGGGCTGCTCAACCCGGGCAAGTGCATCCCGACCCTGCACCGCTGCGCGGAGTACGGGCGCATGAAGGTCCACGGCGGCGCGCTGCCGCACCCCGGGCTGGACAGGTTCTGAGATGGCCGACGCATTGATGGAACAGGTGCGCGCGGCCTTCGAGGGCGGGCAGCGCCTGCACATACGCGGCGGCGGGACGAAGGACTGGTATGGCGAAGCGCCGACGGGCGGTACGACACCGGTGCTCGATACCCGCGGCCATGCGGGCATCGTCGCGTACGACCCGAGCGAACTCGTGGTCACCGCGCGCTGCGGCACGCCGCTGGCGGAACTCGAGGTCACGCTGGCCGCGAACGGCCAGATGCTCGCCTGCGAACCGCCGCACTTCGGCCCGGGCGCGACGATCGGTGGCTGCGTCGCCGCCGGCCTGTCCGGCCCCCGGCGCGCCAGTGCGGGCAGCATCCGCGACTTCGTGCTCGGCGCGAAGCTGCTCAATGGCCGCGGCCAGCACCTCGCGTTTGGCGGCCAGGTGATCAAGAACGTCGCCGGCTACGATGTGAGCCGGCTGCTCGCGGGCTCCCTCGGCATCCTGGGCGTGATCACCGAAGTGTCGCTGAAGGTCGTGCCCATGCCCGTGGCCGAAGCCACCCTGCGCTTCGACGGCATCGCCCAGCACGAGGCGCTGGAACGGTTGAACCGCTGGGCCGGACAGCCGCTGCCGGTGTCCGCCTCGGCCTGGGCCGACGACACGCTGCACCTGCGGCTGTCCGGTGCTGCCGCGGCGATACGCGCGGCCCGCCACGCACTGGGCGGCGACCCGCTGGATGCAGCGGACGCCGCTGCATTCTGGCGCGAACTGCGGGAACAGAGCGCACCGTTTTTCGCCGGCGATCAGCCGCTGTGGCGGATGTCGGTTCCCTCCGCGGTACCGCCGCTGGAGCCCGACGGCGGGCTACCGGCGGCGCAGTTGCTGGAATGGGGTGGTGCGCTGCGCTGGGTGCGCTCGGCGCAGCCGGCCGACGTGCTGCGCGCAGCGGCGCGCGAGGCCGGCGGACATGCAACGCTGTTCCGCCGAGGCCGGTCGGCCGCCGCGCAGGGCGCGCAGCCTGGCTGCTTCGCTCCACTCGAGCCCGCCCTGCTGCGCATCCACCAGCGCCTGAAGGCCGAGTTCGACCCGGCCGGCGTATTCAACCACGGCCGTCTGTACCCGGGACTCTGACATGCAGACCAGCCTCGCCACATTCATTCGCGATACGCCGGAAGGCAGGGAAGCAGAGTCGATCCTGCGCTCGTGCGTGCACTGCGGCTTCTGCACAGCGACCTGCCCGACCTACCAGCTGGTCGGCGACGAGCTGGACGGACCCCGTGGCCGCATCTACCTGATCAAGCAGGTGCTCGAAGGATCGCCAGCCACGTCGAAGACGCGCGATCACCTCGACCGCTGCCTCACCTGCCGTTCGTGCGAGACCACCTGTCCATCGGGCGTGCGCTACGGCAGGCTCGCCGACATCGGCCGCCATGTCGTCGAGGAACAGGTCCCGCGCACCGGCACCGACCGGCTGCTGCGCCTGGCCTTGCGCACCGTGCTGCCGCGGCCCGCACTGTTCGGCCCGCTGCTGCGCATCGCGCGTGCACTCGAGCCGATGCTGCCGGCGGCGCTCGCGCGCAAGGTACCGCCGCTGCGCAGCGCCGGACAGCGCCCGGCACCCCGCCATGCGCGGCGCATGCTCGTGCTCGAGGGCTGCGTGCAGCCCTCGATCGCGCCCGGCATCAACGCCGCCGCGACACGGCTGCTGGACCGGCTCGGGGTATCGCTGGTCCCCGCTGCGGCGGCAGGCTGCTGCGGCGCGGTCACGCATCACCTGAACGCCCCGGCCGAGGCACTCGACCATATGCGCCGCAACATCGATGCGTGGTGGCCAGCGCTCGAGGCTGGCGCCGAAGCGATCGTCGTCACCGCCAGCGGCTGCACCGCAATGGTCAGGGAGTACGGCGCGTTGCTCGCCGGCGACCCGACCTACGCCGAACGCGCAGCCCGGGTCACCGCGCTTTCGCGCGACTTGTCCGAGGTGGTGGCGGCCGAACTCGCACGCCCAGGCGCAGCCCTGCCGCCACGCGCGGCATCCGGGCAGCGCGTGGCGTTCCATGCACCGTGCACGCTGCAGCACGCATTGCGGCTGCGCGGCGTGGTCGAGCCCATGCTGACCGCCCTCGGACTGGAACTGACCAATGTCCCGGATGCCCACCTCTGCTGCGGGTCGGCGGGCACCTACTCGATCCTGCAGCCCGACCTGTCGCGGCAGCTGCTGGCACGCAAGGTCGAGGCGCTCGAGTCGGGCGCACCGCTTTCGATCCTCACGGCCAACATCGGCTGTCTCGGCCATCTCCAGTCCGGCTGCGACCTGCCGGTGGAACACTGGGTCGAGGTGGTCGACCGCCTCTGGTCCGATGCCGACGCACGCGCAGCCGAGGAAGGCGGACCGCCAGCGCCATGAGCATGCGCCACGGCGGTCAGGCGATCTCGGCGGCCACCGCCCCGGCGGCGCCATGCCGGGCCAGTGCCCAGCCGACATGCTCGCGTACCAGCGCCGAAGGGTCGTCTGCACGCCGGCGCAGGGCCGCGACCACCTCCGGCGTCGTCGGAGCGTTGCCCAGTCCGACGGCAAGGTTGCGTGACCACCGTTCGTGGCCGATGCGGCGGATCGCACTGCCGGCCATCCGTTGCTCGAACTCGGCCTCGCTCCAGCCGAACAGTTCTACCAGCGAGGCACGGTCCAGGCCGTGGCGTACCGCAAATGCATCCTCGGCCGAAGGCCTTGCATGCCGGTTCCACGGACAGCAGAGCTGGCAATCGTCGCAGCCGTAGACCCGGTTGCCGATCGGCGCCCGCAGTGCCTCGGGGATCGCGCCCTTCAGCTCGATGGTCAGGTAGGAAATGCAGCGGCGCGCGTCCAGCCTGTAGGGGGCGACGATCGCGCCCGTCGGGCAGGCATCGATGCAGCGCGTGCAGCTGCCGCAATGGCTGCCCACCGGCGCGTCCACCGGCAGCGGCAGGTCGGTGAAGATCTCGCCGAGGAAGAACCAAGACCCATGCTCACGATCGAGCAACAGCGTGTGCTTGCCGCGCCAGCCCAGCCCTGCTGCCGCGGCCAGTTCGACCTCCATCACCGGCGCGCTGTCGGTGAACACCCGGCAACCGTGCGGCCCGGCCGCGTCGCCGATGCGCGCGGCGAGTTTCGCGAGCCGGGCGCGAAGCACCTTGTGGTAGTCGCGGCCCAGCGCATAGCGCGACACGTAGGCGAGCGCCGGATCTGCGAGCACGGCCTTCGCATCCTGGGCGGCGGCGGGCCAGTAATCCATCCGCACGCTGATCGAACGCACCGCGCCCGGCACCAGCTTGTGCGGATCGAGGCGAAGCGCTGCATGGCGTGCCATATAATCCAGTTCGCCATGGAAACCCTGCTCGAGCCATTCGATCAGGCGCGGCCCTGCGGCAGACACATCCAGTGCGGCAACTGCGGTGTGCTGGAACCCGAGTTCGCCTGCCCATGCGCGGATCGACCGCACCAGTGCCTCCAGGCCCTCGGGCTTGCCCTCGTGATTGCCGGAATCTGCTCCTGCCATCGAATGCCACCCTGGCGACACAATCCGTCCGGACGCCGCGCGCGCCCCAAGCGATGACATCGACGTTAACACGCATGCTTGCCGACGAGGCGGCGACGGCCGCGCTCGGTGCCGCGCTGGCACCGCTGCTGGGGCCGGGGCTGTCGATCCACCTGTGCGGGCCGCTCGGGGCTGGAAAGACGACGCTGGTGCGCGCGCTGCTGCGCACGCTCGGCGAGCGCGGGAGGGTTCGCAGCCCGACTTTCACGCTGGTCGAGCCCTATCGCGCGGGCGGGCTGGAACTCGCCCATCTCGACCTCTACCGGTTCGAGAACGCCGCCGAATGGGGCGAAGCCGGCTTCGATGAGTATCTCGGTGGCGATACGGTGTCGCTGATCGAATGGCCGGACCGCGCGGCACCGCTGCTGCCGCTGCCGGACCTGCGGATCGACATCGCCGTCGAAGGCGATTCACGCCGGGCTACGATCGCGGCATGCAGCGCGCGTGGCGATGCACTGCTCGCCGCGCTGCAGGCACGCGGCGCCGGCACGGAGTCGCCCTCATGAAGCGGATGCGCTGGCTACCCGCGCTTGCGGCGGCCTTCGGTTCGGCCCTCGGTTCGTTCCCCCGGTCGACCTTTTTCCGGCTGCTGCTGTCGTGCCTTCCACTGGCACTGGCCGCGGCGAGTGTGCACGCGCAGGTGACCGCCGTGCGTGTCTGGCCGGCACCCGATTCCACCCGGGTCACCTTCGAGTCGCCACGCGAGGTCACCTGGCGCCTGTTCCTGGTCCGCGACCCGGACCGCGTGGTGCTGGAACTCGACGGCATCGACATCGGGCCGGCACTGGCGAAGATCGGCGGCGCGGTGAGTGTCGACGATCCGCTGATCCGGCAGGCCCGGGTCGGGCGCTTCAAGCCCAACGTGATCCGCGTGGTGTTCGACGTGAAGGCGGACGTCGCGCCGCAGGCTTTCGCGCTCAAGCCCATCGGCGAGTTCGGACACCGGATCGTGCTCGACCTGTTCCCGGCCAATGCGCGAGACCCGGTCGCGGCCTTCCTCGAGCGGCAGCGGGTGGCGGACCTGTCGGAGCCCGCATCCCGCCCGGCGGCAGCGGGCACTGTTGCCGCCCCCCCGGTGGCGGCCGAGACCAGTGCAGCCGCCCCGGCCGTGACAGGGGCAAAGCCCCCCGTCGGCGGTCCACCCGGCGCATTCGCATCGCAGGGACCGGATCCGTCGGCACGAAACACCCGCCTGCCGCCCGGCACGCGCCCGCTGGTGATCGCGATCGATCCTGGCCATGGCGGCGAGGACCCGGGCGCGATCGGCCCGACCGGGGTGCGCGAGAAAGACGTCGTGCTGGCGATCGGACGGCGGCTCGCGCGACTCATCGACGCCCAGCCCGGCATGCGTGCGCACCTGGTTCGCGATGGCGACTATTTCGTGCCGCTGCAGATGCGCGTCGTGAAGGCGCGCGCATTGAAGGCCGATCTGTTCGTGTCGATTCACGCCGACGCCTGGATGCAGCCCACGGCGCGCGGCGCTTCGGTTTATGCGCTGTCGCTGTCGGGCGCGACCTCGGTCGCGGCCCGCTGGCTGGCCTCGCGCGAGAACGAAGCGGACCTGATCGGCGGCGTGAACCTGAACGTGTCCGACCCCCTCCTCAAGCAGACCCTGCTCGACCTGTCGCAGACCGCGACCATCAACGACAGCCTGCGGCTGGGCCGCAGCGTGCTTGGCGAACTAGGGCGACTCGACCGGCTGCATCGCAAGCAGGTGGAGCAGGCCGGTTTCGCCGTGCTGAAGGCGCCGGACATTCCGTCCATCCTGGTCGAGACCGCGTTCATCTCGAATCCGCAGGAAGAACAGCGGCTGGCCGACGAGAACCAGCAGGAACGCATCGCACAGTCGATCCTCGATGGCATCCGGCGCTACGTCGCACAGACGCCGGGCATCACCCGCCCGCGCTGACCGCGAGCGACGGCTCTGGGCGACGCAAGTCGGTACTGGGTGCCACCGATGCGGGAGAATGGTGCTGATGAGAGGAATCGAACCTCCGACCTACTGATTACGAATCAGTTGCTCTACCAACTGAGCTACATCAGCACTGCTGACTGTCCCCGCGATTTCCGAGGGGCGAATGATAGCAATGCGGCAACCGGATGTCCCGTCCTGCGTGCCCGGCCGGCGCGACGAAATGGCCGGCATCGGCTAAAGTGCGTGCCACCATGACCGTCAATCGGTCAGCCATCGCGGTTTCGAGCCTGTCCCGGCAAGGCCGGCTGCACCGGCCCTGCCCCGTCAGACACATCTCCGGCGCCCACTTTTCCACAGGTTGTCCACGGTACAGGCGCAGGGCGGGGACCACTCAGGCGCTGAACGGTGCCGCTCGTCTGCCATCATTGGCAGATGCGCCCCGATCATCGATAACATGCCGAATACTTGGGGGAAGTGATGAACCGACAGACCTTTTCCATCGCCCGCGGCGTGCCCGGCACGGGCGCAGGCCCACGGAGCCGATCGCGAGCGTCCCTCGGTGCTCGCGGATTCACGCTCGTCGAACTGATGATCGCGGTGGCCATCATCGGCATCCTCGCCGCGTTCGCCTACCCTTCGTATGTCAACTATGTCGTACGCGGCTTCCGCTCCGAAGGTCAGCAGTGGCTGCAGGATTTCGCGCAGCGCCAGGAACAGTTCTTCAACGACCGGCGCGGCGCCTATGCCACTGGACTCGGAACCGGCGCCAACCAGTTGCCGATGGCCTTCCCGGAGCCAGGTACCGCGACCGACCTGCGCTATAACCAACCCACCATCACTGCCGTCGTCGGGCCGCCCGTCGGTTACATTGCCTGCCTGCAGCCGCGCGCCGGTGGTCCGATCGCCAGCGCCTCCGACGGCGGGCTGTGCATCGACGCGACCGGCCAGCGCTGGCGAGACATCAACACCAACGGCACCTTCGAGGCCGGCACGGACCTGCCGTGGTGAGCCCGGCTGCGCCGCGATGATCCCTGCCACCCGATACGCCTCCCCTGCCGCCATCTGCCGGGCTGCGCACGTCACCGGCCAGTGCCGGCCCGGCCTGCCGGCGTGGCGCGGCTTCACCCTGATCGAGCTCCTGGTCGTGCTGGCGATCGCGGCGGTCCTGTTTGCGGCCGGCCTGCCGAACTTCCAGGACTTCATCCGGGACCAGCGAGTCCGCTCGATCACCTCCGACATGCTCGGCGACTTCGCCCTCGCCCGGTCCGAGGCCGTGCGCTTCAGCGGCCGCGTGGTCATCGCACGGGCGGGCTTCGGCAACTGCACCGTGGCCGGCACGGCATGGCGCGATGGCTGGTGCATGTTCGCCGACCTCAACGCGAACAACTCGGTGGACGCCGGGGAAATGCTGAAGGTGCAACAGGCGGTCGGCGGCCAGGTGCGCATCTGCTCGGCCGCGACCGATTTCGCGAACACGATCGTCTTCGGGCCGCGCGGGCAGATCGTCCGCGCGTCGGCGGTTGGCGCGAACGACGGCATGACGATCACCGACGACAGCACCGGTGCGGCGAACTCGCGCACCCGCTTGCTGATGTTCGGACTGGTCGGGCGCGTCACTGTCGTCAACCAGGATAACGCGGCGCCAGCTTGCTGAGTCGCGGCTTCACCCTGCTCGAGGTAATGATCACCCTGGTGATCGTGATGTTCGGCCTGCTCGGACTGGCCGGGCTGATGGCCAAGGGCCAGCGGGCCTCGTTCGAAGCATTCCAGCGCCAGCAGGCCCTCTCCTTCGCCACCGACATTGCCGAGCGCATCCGTTCGAACCACGGACTCGCAGCTGAGTACGCCACCGCAGCGCCGCTCGCAGCGCCCCTGGGGTCGGGTGTCCGGTTCGCACAGATCGGAGCCGGCATCCGCAACTGCGGCAACGACACCTGCACGCCGGCCGAGACGGTCGCATACGACGTCGCGCTCTGGGACGGCGCACTTTCCGGAGCAGGCGCGTCGGGCGCCACCGGCGGCGCGCGCGTCGGCGGCATCCCGGGTGCCGCCGGCTGCGTGGCACCCACGGGCGCGGCGATCGGTGCCTGCCCGGCCGCACCTGCGACCCCCGCAGGCCGATTCTTCTTCGGCCAGCGCTACACGGTCAGCGTCGCCTGGCAGGGACGCGACCAGACCGTCGCGCCGACGAACTCGACCTGCGGCAGCGGCCTGTACGGCAACGAGTCGCTGCGCCGGGTCGTCACGCTCGACGTGATGGTGCAGATTCCGTGCCCCTGATCGCCAGCGCGCCTGCCCCGGCAGTCCAGGCCGATCGGGCCTCGTCCCCCCCTTGCTCCGTCGTCCGGGCGCAGCATGGCTTGTCGCTGGTCGAACTGCTCGTGGGGATGACCATCGGGCTTTTTCTCACCCTCGGGCTGCTGGTGATGATGAGCGGCACCTCGCGCGGCTTCAAGGTACAGGACGAATTCGCACGCATGCAGGAAGGCGGCATGGAAGCCCTGCGCTACATCGGCGACAGCCTTCGCCTCGCCGGCTTCTACGGCTGGAACGGATCGCCCGACGGCGGCACCAGCGTTGCGCTCCCTGCCCTCGCGCCCGGTGGGGGGCAGGAGGTCGATACGCTGGCCGACTGCGGCTCGGGTACCAATCCGCCAGCGACCAACTGGGCGTTGCAGGTCGGCCAGCCGCTGTCCGGGCGCATCGGGCTCACATCGGCCACCGTGAACGCGACCTTCCCGTGCATCCTCACGCAGAACTTCCTCGACTACCCGAACCACCAGATCCTGGTGACGCGCGGATCGAACGGCTCAAAGGTGTCCGATCCAGTCACGCCGGGCGACCTGAGCGACGCGGCGTTCGACAACGACCGCCTGTACGCGCAGGCCGACCCGGCACGTGGCCTGATCTTCCGCGGTGGCGCGGCCCGCTTCACCGCGCTCAAGGCCGCCGGCGAGAGCGCACGGGTGACCAATGCCAGCGGCACCTTGGTCGATGCGCCGATCTTCGAGTACCAGGCGCATGTCTATTACCTGCGGCCCTGCAGCCGCGCTGCCAGCCCGCCCGCCTGCGCGGCCACCGACGACGGTGGCCTCCCGATCCCGACGCTCGTGCGCCAGCAGCTGGTCGGGCGCACGATGACCGAACTGGCGCTGGTACCGGGCGTCGAGCGCATCGGATTGGTCTACGGCATCGACAACGTGAACAACGACCCGACGCGCACCTGGGACGGCATCCCGGACACCTATGTCCTGGACCCCGCCACGCCGGCGGAGTGGTCCCGGGTGGTCACGGTACGGGTGTCGGTCCTGGTGCGATCGAGCAGCCCGCACATCGGCCACGACGATTCGGGCAGGCAGTACGACCTGACCTCCGGGCTGTCGATGCCGTTCGCCTGCTCGCCGCAGGTCGTCAATGACTGCGCCTACCGGCGCCACGTGTTCCAGCAGACCTTCCAGGTACGCAATATCGCGATGCGCCGGGCCGGGTGAACTGACATGCACCCTGCCCGCGAAGAACCCCGGATACCCAGCGCAAGCCCAGCAGCGCCCGGGCATCTGCCGTTCGTACCGCAGGCGGCGCGAGCCCCCCGCCAGAGCGGCGCGGTGCTGGTGGTCGGCCTGGTCATGCTGGCCGTGATGACCGTGCTGGTGATCTCGATGCTGCGCACCTCGATCCGGGAGCTGCGTATCGGCGGTGCGAACCAGGTGTCCCAGGAGACGCTCGCGAATGCAGAGCTTGCGGTCAGTCACTTCCTCAACGTCAACAGCGGGCGCTTCGCCCCAGGCTTCCTGGCGCTGGTCGCACCGACGCCAGGCGCACCGGACTATTCGCTGCCGCCCATCATCGGGGGCGCGGTGACTCTCACAGCGACGCAGATCCAGTGCTCATCGGGCACCATTCCCGGCAACCAGTACGCGAACGCCGGTCGGCAGAACGCGCTGTTCGTCAGCACCTTCAACATCCGTGGCGTCTCCAGCAGCCTGCTTGGCGGCACGGCCTCGGTGAACCAGGGCGTGATGGCGTTCTCCGCAGGCTGCTGAACCGATCCGCTCCCCCGGCACGGCGCCGGATACGACTCGCCATGAACATGCGACCGCATCACACACTGAAACGAGCGTTCGCATGGCTGCTGATCGCAGCCCTTGCGAATCCCGTGCCAGCAGTGGCGCAGGTCGTGTCGAACACCGCAGTACGCGACACGGCCATCTACCTGTCGACCGCCTCGCCGGGCGCGGTGGAGCCGAACATCCTGATCGTGCTGGGCACCGACGACCGGATGAACATCGCCGAGCCGTGGCGAGAGTATCCCGGCGCGTACGATTCGCACGTGGAATACCTCTGGGCGGATCCGAACCTGATCTACCCGAACAACCTCTCCACCGGCATCGACTGGTCGATGCCGGACCAGGTCGGCGAACTGCCCGGCCATCCGATCGCCGACAGACAGACTGGCGGCATCTCGCTGATGGCACAACCGGCGAACCCGATCAGCCCCTGGGGCAACTGGGCGGGATCGACCGTGCAGGAACGGCTGCAGCTGATGCTGGCCGCCTATCGATCCACCGTGTTCGAAAAGGCCCTGCCAGGCGATCCCGGGGCGCGCTTCCTCTACCGCAACTACGGCGGGGGACGCGACGTGCCCTCGACTGCACCGCTCTTTCCCCGTGTCTGGACGGGCGACCCGAACTGGGTATGGTGGGCACCGGCAGGAACGCCGGAGGATTCGCCACTGCTGTGGTCGGTCTCTTTCAACAAGTTCGCCGGCGGCACCCGCATGATCGGCGGCGTCCGCGGCGGCATGCGTTTCGTCGACAACGGCAACAGCGCGAGCACCGACAGCTGGCTGAACCGGAACCAGTGCCAGGCCTCGCACCCGAACCTGATGCCCTCGACCGTGTTCGCACCCTCGACCCACGCGCGCAACGCCGGCAGGTTTCTCAACCAGTCGTGGCTGCGCTGGGAACCCTTCCTCGACCTCGACAACATGCTGGTGTCGTCGTATCCCGCGACCGACCAGCCAGCAACCTGGGGTACCCGTACGATCGAAGGCCAGTCCGGCACCGGCGCCATCGAAGCCCGGATCGCGCCGCGGTCCGGCTATGCGGACAACGACACTGCGGCGCCGAACCTCAGGATGGATAGCGGTCCGGACTACTGGCCGTGGTGGGCCGGCCCCGACAACCTCTTCCCCTCGGCGAATCCGGGCAACGGCGATCGTGGCTTCGCAGCGTTCGGCAATGGCGAGCGCAACCTTTTCCAGCAACCCGGCAGCTACGGTGCGCCGATCCGCATGCTGGTGGACAACGGCATCCCGGGGCAGGTGAACGCCGGCGATTCCCGCTCCGGCTGGAGCCTGCCGCGCGCCGACCTCGGCGGCTACAACTTCTGGTGGTCGGGCGTCGGCCACCTGGTCGAGGATGCCTTCGCGAGCTTTCCCGGCTACGCAGCGCAGAATCCGCTGGTGCCGGTACTGCAGCAGTACGGCGTTGCCGTCGCCGGTTCGACGCCGCTCGCGCAGGTGAAGTTCGCAGCGCTGCGCGGCAACCGCGACATCGCCGGTACCGACTGGTGGAAGGTGACCGGCCTGCCCGCCTACTTCTCGACCTCGATCGCGACCGGCAGCATCACAGCCGGCACCGCGCAACTCACGATCAGCCGCAACAACGCGTTCTGGGCAGGGCAGCGGATCAACGTTCCGGGGGCCGGGCCTGCGGGCGCCAACCTGCGCGCGCGGGTCGAATCGGTGACGGGTACAGACCGGCGTACGCTGAACCTGTCGGCTGTCGCAGCCACTTCGGTGGTCGGTGCGACGATCACGGTCAACCTGCGCGTTCTCGACCGTGTCGACGGCGCTGTCGGCAAAGCGGCGAGCGGCCAGGGCGAAGGCTGCGGCCCGGCCAGCGTCGCGGGCGGGGACCTCGACTGCGTCACCCGGGAGGGGCTGCACTGCCAGCATGGCCGCACCTGCGCGCCGGAGGTCCGCGGCGAGACGCCCCCCAGCACAGACTTCGCCGTGGCCAACCGCGCGCGCTTCGCGGGCTACCTCGTGCACGACTGCCAGGCCGACAACGGCACGGCGGCGAACTTCAACGGATTCCTGTCGCTGCGCACCGACCGTACCTTCGGCGCCGAATGGAACCGTACGGTCAGCAATGCCGCCAACACCTCGGCTGCCTACGCATCGACCAACCCGTCGGCAAGCGTGCCGCCGATCGACACCTACGCCGCGAACTACCTGAACTGGAAGTTCGGTCCGCGCGGCCCCAACGGCCATCCGATCGGCCGAGCGACCCGCCTCACCAGCGCCAAGGCGGCCCTCTCCGACCTGGTCAACGGTACCAACAGCGTGCGCTTCGGGCTGATGGTCACCAACCGCACGCGCAGCGACCTGACCAATGACGGCGGCAACATCGCCCATGCCATGCGCCGGATGGGCACGGACGACGCCGACCCGGACTTCGCGAACCGCGCAGCGCTGGTGAGCGCGATCAACAACGTGGTCGCGTCCTCGCGCGCGCCACTGACCGAGACACTCTACGAGGCGATGCTGTACTTCGCGGGCCGCCCCCCGCAATGGGGAACCGAGACATCGGTTGCACTGATCGGCGGTACGGTGACCCACGGCCGCGACACCACCGCCGTGTGCACGGCGATTTCGGCGGAGTGTCCGTCGCTCGGCGTCTACCGCTCGCCGATGCTGTCCAGCCCGTCGACGGCCGCGCCCGCCTCCTGCCAGAAGAACTTCGTGGTGATGATCGCCAACGGCATGCCGGAGGACGACTGGTCTGCCAACACGCTGCCCGGCAGCCGCGGCGTGCGCAACCTCTCCTACGTCAGCGCTTCGCCCAACCCGGTCGGCACCTTCTCGCCGGTGCAGGGCGTCGACGCATTCAACCCCGCCACCACGAGCCAGCAGTTCGAGAGCGCACTCACCGCGCAGCCCTACGGCCCGCGCGACCAGGCGTCGACCGCATTCGACGGCGGCTACCTGTGGCTGGACGAACTGTCCTACTTCATGCGCAACGCCGACATGAGCCCGGGGGCTCGCATCTTCCCGGGCGACAACGGCAGTGACGCGCTGCCGGGCGCGCAGGGGATCATCACCTACACCATCGGCTTCCGAGGAACATCCTCGCCGGTCATGCAGCAGGCCGCGACCCGTGGCGACGGTATCTACTACGAAGCGCAGGACGTACAGGATCTGCGCCGCCGGCTGCAGCAGGCGGTCACCAGCATCACCAGCTTCACCGGCTCGCTGGCCGCAGCCACGGTACCGATCTCCGCCTACAACCGGGCGCAGACCGCGCTCGAGGTATACATGGCGTTCTTCGAGCCGAGCAGCGCCGTCTCGTGGCGGGGCTCGGTACGCAAGTACGGCATCGGCACCACCGGGACCGAATGCGGCAACGATCCACAGGGCAACCCGATCACCTTCTGCCTGATCGGCCAGACCACGCTTCCGGGCGGCAGCAGGAACATAGAGGTGGCCGGGCAGATCGGTACGACCGGCGTGTTCGAGCGGCTGATCAGCACGCTTGCGGTGAGCTACTGGAACCCGGCCACCGAGATCGACGGCCGCGAACCAGCACGCGGCGGCACCGGCTACCAGCTGAAGGCGTCCGCGCCGGCCGTAGTGCCGGGCACGGTCAATGGCAGCGGTACCCGCAGCGTCTACACCAGGCTGTCATCGGTGTCTGCCACCGACCTGACGAGCCCGGCGAACGCGGTCACGGGCGGCAATGCAAACATCACCAACGCCATGCTGGGGCTGGGCGCGGCCGACACCGTCGGCCGCTACCGGCTGCTGAACTGGATCCGGGGCGGCAACATGACCGTGCCCCAGTGCAATGGCGTGTCCTACTGGCTACCCTGCGACCAGTGGGCCGACTGGCCCCATGCCGATGTACTGCATTCCAAGCCGGCGTTCGTGTACTACAACACCGCGACCAGTCCGCCGCAGCAGTTCCTGTTCTACCTGAGCAACACCGGGCTCCTGCATGCCGTGGACGGCAATACCGGTCGCGAGCGCTGGGCGTTCATGGTCGAGGAAGCGCTGCCGCAGCTCGGCACCCTGCTGTCCAACGGTAACGGCGAGCAGATCCAGGTCGCCGACGGCGCACCCGCGGTCCACGTAAAGGACGTCAACGGCAACGGCATCGTGGAGGCGGGCGACCAGGTGATCGTCACCTTCGGCCTGCGGCGCGGTGGCCGCACGCAGTACGCGATCGACGTCACCAACCTCTCGGCGCCGGTCTTCCTCTGGAAGATCACGGCCAATGGGGGCGGCCTGCGGTGCACCGGCACCTGTTCCAGCGAGCCGCTGTACGCGGAACTCGGCCAGACCTGGTCGACGCCCGTGGTCGGCCGGGTGCCCGGCGTGACCAACCCTGTCGTGATGTTCGGTGGCGGTTACGATCCGAACCAGGATAACGAGCCGGTGTTGGCTGCGGACACGATGGGCCGCGCGTTCTACATCGTCGACCTCGTCACCGGCATCCCGATCCGTCGTTTCGACAGCGGCAACACGCTGGTAAACGGTGCGCCGTCGGGGGCGATGACCCACAGCGTCGCGGCCGAGCCGACGGCGCTGGACACCAACGGCGACGGCCTGATCGACCGGGTATACATCGGCGACACTGCGGCCAACGTGTTCCGCTTCCAGATCTCGGATGTCGACCCTGCGAACTGGACGGGCAAGCTCATCGCGAAGCTCTCGACCGGCCCTGTCCCGAACCGCAAGATCCTGTTCCCGTTCGCGGTGGTGCCGCAGTCCGCGGGCGGCAGCCGGTTCGATGCGATCTACCTGGGCACAGGCGATCGTGAACATCCGTTCAAGCAGTCGACGGTCGACATCCTCGCGATGCTGATCGACCGCGATCACGGCACGACGCTGTCCGTGAGCCCGCCCATCCTGTACACCGATCCCGAATTCCTGAAGCTGGCATACGACGACTCGACAGTCTCGGCTGCGCCCGGCAGCACCGCCAGTGGCTGGGCCCGCCTGTTGCCGGCGACGGCCAAGGTGACCGAGGCGCCGACGGTGTTCCGGAACGTCGTGCTTGCACCTGTCTACGGAAGTGCGGCAGCGATGGGTTTCCCGAGCCTGGTGTCGAGCTGCATGCCGTCGTTCACCAGTCGCATCTTCGGTTATTCCGCCCTCGACGCGTCGCTCACCCTGCTGCCGGGAAACAGCAGCCGCCGGGCCTTTATCGACGGTGTCTGGTCGCGGAACTTCCTGCCCAGCGGACAGCTGATCCTCCTGCCCGACGGCAGAGCCGGCTTCCTGTTCACCAGCCCGGCGGCGACCTTCGTCCAGGTGGCTGTGGTCGGGGTACCGCAACGGGTCTACTGGTATCTCGACTCCGGTAGCTGACTCCTGGGCGCCCCCCCATTCAGAGCGTCTGCGCCGCCCGTCCAGCGCAGTCTTCCGTTCGTCGGGGCAGACGGTTGCGCCCCTCGGAAATCGCCATGTCAGGCCGTAAGCTGCGGCATGGCTGAAAATCGTACATCCCCCTGTGCTCCTTGCGTTCCACGCGTACCTCGCGTCCGTGCCGGCGGCTTCACGCTGATCGAGATCCTCGTGTCCCTGACGCTGATCGCCATAGGTCTGCTGGGCCTGGCTCAGCTGATCGTCAAGGGTCAACGGGCGTCCTTCGAGGCGTATCAGCGCCAGCAGGCGATCACTCTGGCGAACGACATGCTCGAGAAGATCCGGGCAAACGGGGCGCGTGCCGCAGATTACGTAGCCGCCGCGCCGGTCGCCACGCCACTGGGCACCGGCACCCGCTTCAACGACCTGGTGACCGGCACGATTACAAACTGCGCGGTAGCCACCTGCGCGCCGGACGCACTCGCGGCGTACGACGCGGCCTACTGGGACGGCCTGCTTCAGGGCAGGACCGAAACCGTCAACGCCGGCGCCGACGTGGTAGGCGGCGCGACGAATGCCCGGGGCTGCGTGGAGATCGTGGTCGCAGCCGTCGCCCCCAGCGCCCAGGCGACCTACCGGGTGACCGTCGCGTGGCAAGGGAGGGACGCGACCGTCGCACCGGTCACGTCGACCTGCGGCAACGGCCTCTACGGCACCGAGACACGGCGGCGCGTCGTGTCGCTCGACGTGAGGGTCTGAAGATGTTCATGCACGCAAGACAGCGCGGTCTTTCGCTGGTCGAGGTGATGATCGGCATCACGATCGCGCTGATCCTGACCCTGGGACTGATGGTGCTGATCATGGGCACGTCGCGCAGCTACCAGTCGCAGGACGACTTCGCCCGGCTGCAGGAGAACGGCATGACCGCCCTGTCGTACATCGGCGATTCGATCCGGCATGCCGGCTTCTACGGCATCGGCAACGCGGCCACGACGGTAGATGCCGCGGCCAGTGGGGTCAGCACGGTCGTCGATTGCGGCTCGGCCGGCAATCCGCCCCTTGCGAACTGGGCATTCGACACGATCGTGCCGATGGTGGGCTTCACCGGGTTGACGCCGGCCACCGTGAACGCGACGTTGCCCTGCGTACTCGCGACCAATTTCCAGACAGGTCAGCTGCAGGTACTCGCGGTTCGTCTGGCCACCGGCGAGCGTCTGGCCGATCCGAACGCCGACGGCAACCTGACCGACGCCGCGTTCGTGGCTGGCCGCGTCTATGTGCAGGGCAACGCCAGCGGCGCGATCCTGTTCCGTGGCAGCGATTACGGCACGCTGCGCGCAGGCGGGGTGCATCGCACCCTCTTCGGCGGTGCGGACGCACCGATCTTCGAATACCAGGCCCACATGTACTACGTGCGTCCCTGCAGTCGCACCGCGACGCCGCCCGGTTGTCTCGCCACCGATGACGACGGCCGTCCGGTACCCACGCTGGTCAGGCAGGAACTCGCGGGCGTGAACATGGTCGAGCGCCCGCTGGTGCAGGGCGTGGAACGGGTGAACTTCCTGTACGGCCTCGATGCGGACGGCAACGGCGTGCCGGACCGGTTCACGGCCACGCCGGTCGGCGTCGAATGGACCACTGTGGTGGTGGTGCGCGTGTCGGTGCTGGTGCGAGACACGCGCGCCAGCATCGGCCATAACGATACCGGAAAGCGCTACGACCTCGACGGAGATGGCGTGTCCGATTTCAACTGTACGGCGAATGTCGACTGCGCGTTCCGCCGCCGCGTGTTTACGCAGAACTTCCAGGTGCGTAACGTCGCACAACGACGGGGAGGTTGAGATGGCCCATATCCACTACCCGGCCAGACGGTCGGAGCAGGGCGTCGCGCTCGTGGTCAGCCTGATCCTGATGGCGGTGATGACCATCCTGGTCCTGTCGACGATGCGCACGTCGATCCTCCAGCTGCGCATCAGCGGCAGCACCGAGACGCTGTCGATCAACCTGGCCAATGCCGAAGTCGCGATCGCCGACTTCGTCGATGCGAACCAGGGGCGGTTCGCGCCCGGCTTCGCCACGCTGGCGGCAGCTGCCGGCGGCGCGATCTTTCCCACCACGGTACTCAACGACAGCACCGTGAACCTGGTCGTGACCCAGCTCGGCTGCGCTCCGGCGAACACCTTCGGCACCCAGATGGGAGCGGGTAGCCTGCAGGCGGTGCAGTTTGACATCGCCGCGACCGCCACGGTCAACCGCGGTGGCCGCTCGACGGTGCACCAGGGCGCCGAAGCAATCGCACCACCCGGCTCCTGCTGAGCCGGCATCCACAGATCGAAACGAGGCTTCACATGACGACGACCCTTCGAATCCGAAAGATGCTGGCCTGGGTGCTGATCGTGACCCTTGCGAACCCGTTCGGCGCCTTCTCGCCCGCGTTCGCGCGCGACACCGACATTTTCCTGGCCACCACCCCGAGTACATCGACGGCAGAACCGAACGTGCTGGTGGTACTCGACACCTCGGACTCGATGAACATCCCCGAGGCGTGGCGCGAGTATCCGGGCGACTACGACTCGCATGTCGAGTATCTGTGGAACGACATCGCCGCGATCAGCAACTCCGAAGTCACGACCGAGAACGCGTCCCGTATCTCTACCGCCGCTGCGCCGGCCGCCCCGTTCAGCCCCTGGGGCACCTGGGCGGGTGACACGCTGGACCAGCGGCGCGCCCTGTGGAATGCCGCGCGCACCTATGCGAACGCCACCGAGACAGGCGATCCGGGCACGCGGGCCACATGGCGCAACTACAACGACCCGTCGTGGCTGTACTGGGTCCCGGCGCAGAGCCCAGCGACCGCCAGCCTGAGCGACGCGCGGCTGCGCTCGATCACCTTCAACCGCTTCCGTGGTTCGCGCGCCTTCGTCGCCGGGACCCGTGGCGGCATCACCTTTGCGGCCGTGCCCAACCCCTGGGGGACGACCGACTACGACTACACCCTCTACAACCAGTGCTCGACCAGCCTGGCCGAGATCATGCCTTCGACCGTGTTCGCGCCGACGGCCTATGCCCGCAACGCCGGTTTTTTCGCCAACCAGCAGTGGGCGCGCTACGAGCGCTGGCTGGCGCTGGACACGGTCAACAATGCCGACTATCCCGGCAGCAGCATCAACACGGCAGGCTATGCCCGGGGATACCTCGACTCGTCGGTTGCGCCGCTCAATACCCCGACCGGTGCCGCAGCCCGCGACAACATCGGGAGTAGTCCGGTCGGAAGTGTCGGGACGCCGATCCGCGTGCGCGGCTCCGGTAGCCATGCCGGATGGACGGACCTGAAGGCAGACATGTCCGGGACCGAATTCCATCCTTTCGTCTCCCTCGGGGCCCTCAACTCGCCCTTTTATCCCGCTGTTCCCCCAGCCACGGTTGCGCCAACCTTCGCCTGGACTGCGGCCCAGCTCACCACCCTGCGCAGCCTCTACGGCTACTCGCTGCTGGCCTCCGACGAGCGGCTCAGCGCGATCAAGGGCAACCGGGACAACTCGCCCGCGCCCGCCTTCGGCATGGTCACCGGACTGCACGGCTACATCAGCAGCATGAACCCCGCTGGCTACACCAGCACCACGCCCGTCGCGTGCGATCCGGCCACCGGCCCGGCGTCGGCAAACTGCATCAATGTACCCTCGGGTACGGTGGGGTGTATCAACCGATCGGCCACCCAGACGCGCACCTGCAGCTTCAGCGCGCCCACACTGAGCGAAGTAGACGCCTCCGGCACAACCCGCTGGCGCGGTGGCACCTGCACCAATGACACGCTCGGCTCGTGCAACGATCCTTTCGGCGTCGGCTGCCCGGCGACCCCCGGAAACTGTGGATTCGCCACCACCAATAACTTCTTCAGCGCGAACCGTAACAGCTGCGCGTGGAGCAGCCGTACGTCGGTCGCAGTGAACACCTGCGCGTGGGTTGGACGCGGCGGCGCCTTCGTTGAAGGCCAGGGCTGGTATCTCTACGGCGGCAGCTGCGAGGAAAACGGTTCGACCGCGAGCTGCACCGCCGGCGGCACGACCAGGGCCGTCAACGGCACCACGCAGGTCAACGTGACTGGGCCCTTCCCCCTGCCGTTGACACCTTCCAATGCGGCCTCCGGCTGCACCAATGCGATCACCGCCGGCACCTACTGGCATGGCGGCACCTGCCAGGGCAACTTGACTACGGTGCCGGGCACGGTCAGCACCGGGGATAATCGGAGTACGTCGGGTCCGTCCACGGCCAACTGCTCGATCACGGCCACGCCGAGCTTCAACATCCGAGGGACGGCCTATACCAACGTGGCGGGCGGCAGCGCCACCGCCGGTTGCGTCAACAGCGCCGCTACCGACCAGACCTGCAACACGCGCTACGGGCTCCCCTGCCCGACGACCAACAACTCGTCATCGTGCCTGTCCGTGACGACCACGAACACTCAGTGCATCGGTGGCAGTGCAGGCACCAACCGGTTCTACAGGGTCTACAACTACGCGAAACCTGACGTAGCGGCGGACAGGCAGATCAACATGATTCACGATTGCAAGGCGGATGAACCGGCCGCCAACCCCGGCGGCAACAGCTACATGCGGGCGGCAGCGCGTAACTTCGACACTGCCTGGAACACCTTGACGACTGGAAGCAACACCATCTTCTCCTATACGACTGAGGCGTCCGGGGCGATCGCTGCGGACAGCACGAAGAACATCGATGTCTATTCGGTCAACTACCTGAACTGGAAGTTCGGTCCGAAGGGCCCGAACGGCCACCCGATCGGTCGCAAGACCCGCTTGCAGATCGCCAAGGGCGCACTGTCCGACCTGGTGCAGGTCACCGACGGCATGCGCCTCGGGCTGATGGTGTTCAACCGTACCAGCAGCACGCTGGCCAGCGATGGTGCGAACGTCGCGTTTGCGATGCGCCGGATGGGCTCCAACTCGTCCGATGCCGACTTCGCGAACCGGAGTGCACTGGTCAACGCGATTCTGGGCACCACCGCCTCGGCGCGTACGCCCATGACCGAAGCTTTGTACGAGGCCTACCTCTACTACGCCGGGCGCACCCCGCAATGGGGTACCAGTACGGCCACCGCGCTGGCCGGCGGCACAGTCACACAGGGGCGCGACACGACCGCCGTATGCACGGCGATCTCGGCTGATTGTCCGTCGATCGGCGTCTATCGATCGCCGATGCTGAACAATCCCACCACCACCGCGCCGGCAGGCTGCCAGAAGAACTACATCATTCTGCTCACCGACGGCGGTCCCGAGGATGACTCGGCGGCGAACACGCTGCCGGGCTCGCCGAGCCGCGGCGTGAAGAACATGACCTGGACCGGCACACCTGGTGGCGTCGTCTCTCCGCGAACCGTTCCCGACGAGACCAACGCGGACACCACCTCGGAACAATTCGAAGTCAGCCCGGGTACGCCGTTCGGACCGACCGACCTGGCCGGCACCTCGGCCGACGGGGGCTACGTCTGGCTGGACGAGCTTACCTACTTCATGTCGCGCGCGGACATCAGTCCCGGCGCAATCAATTTCGCTGGCGAGACGACCACCGACCGGATCCTGGGCAGGCAGTCGGCGGTCACCTACACGATCGGCTTCGCCGGCGCGAGTTCGCCGGTTCTCCAGAACGCGGCACAGAAGTCCGGCGGACAGTACTACGTGGCCGAGGACAGCGCCCAGTTGAAGACGGCGCTGCTCAACGCACTGGTATCCATCCGCGACTGGAACCCGACGGTATCCTCGCCGACGGTGCCGATCTCGGCGCTCAACCGCACCACCAACTCGACCGACGTTTACCTGTCGTTCTTCAGGGCTTCGGTCACCCAGACGTGGACCGGCACGGTCAAGAAATTCATGCTCGGGGATCCGCTCGCGGAACCCGGCGTTTGCGGGCCGGGCATCACCGACCTGTGCCTGATCGGCCAGACCGTGCTGTCCGGTACGAACACGAAGAATATCGAGAAGATCGAGACGGATCCGATCACCGGACTCGAGAGCGCCACGGTGGACCCGAATGCCTCCAGCTTCTGGGGACCGTCGACCTTGCGCGATGCCGGCAAGCCGGACAGCGGCGGTACCGGTTACCAGCTGCTCAACACCACCGGCTACAACCCGTCGACGCGCAAGGTCTACACGCGCCTGTCGACCGCTACCAACGCAGACCTAACCCATTCGAGCAATGCTGTCTCCGAAGACAATGCCGATCTGACCAAGACACTGCTCGGCAATGCATCGATGAGCGATGCCCAGCGCTCCACGATCCTGAACTGGACACGTGGCGGCAACACGGGAGACGCGGCGTGTGCGGACGCGAACGCCGCGACGGCCTGCACCGCATGGCGGTCGTGGGCGCACGGCGATGTCCAGCATTCTCGCCCGGCGCTGGTTACCTACAACCCGGGCGCGTCGCCGCCGGCGCAGTATCTCTACTACGCGTCGAGCGCGGGCTACATCCATGCGGTGGACGCCAACACCGGGGCCGAAAAGTGGACCTTCCTCGTCGAGGAGGCGCTGCCGCAGCTCGCGGCGCTGATGGCCAACGCCACCGGCGAACAGATCTACGTTGCCGACGGCTCGCCGGTCGTGCGGATCAACGACGCGAACCGGAACGGAGTGGTCGACGGTACCGATTCGGTCTGGCTCTTCTTCGGATTGCGGCGCGGCGGACGCGCGTACTACGCGCTGGACATCACCGACGTCAACGCGCCCCGCTTCATGTGGAAGATCACGCCGACGCAGATCTGCGGAGCGGGCAGCTGCAGCGCGTCGACCGCCTACGCGCAACTCGGCCAGAGCTGGTCGACCCCGACCGTCGGCCGGGTACGCGCGGTCTCCGACCCGGTGCTTCTGTTCGGCGGCGGCTACGATCCGAACCAGGACAACCGGCCGACGACGGCTGCCGACACGATGGGGCGTGCCGTGTTCGTGGTGAACGCCCGCACGGGCAGTCTGGAGGCGTCGTTCAGCAACTCGAACCCGCTGGTGACCGGCGGATCCATGTCCTTCAGCATCCCTTCCGACCTTGCCGCGCTAGACACCGACCTGGACGGAAACAGTTTTCTCGACCGGATCTACGTCGGAGACATGGGTGGCCAGGTCTGGCGGTTCGACATCGGCAATGCGGACAAGAGCCTCTGGAGCGGCAGGCTGCTGGCCACGCTCGCGACCACCACGCCCACTGACCGGCGTATCTTCTTCCCGCCGGCGGCGGTCAAGCAACTGCGGCTCGGCGTGCGTTACGACGCGGTGATCGTCGGCACCGGCAATCGCGAGAACCCGCTGAAGGCCACATCCACCGACGTGATCGCGATGATCAAGGACCCGGATTACGGTCTGTACGCGACCTCCACCTCGGTCGTTTCGCTTCTGGCAGGCGACCTCATCAACCTGGGTTCGACCGAAGCGGGTGCTACCGAGACCGCACTGATCACCACCCCCACCGCGAAGGGGTGGTATCGCGTACTCGATACGGGTGAGAAGGTGACCAGTGAACCGACGGTGTTCTTCGGAAGAATCCGCTTCGGCAGCTACACGCCGATCGCGCAGGTGAACGCCTGCATGCCCCCCGGGTTGAGCCGGTTGAACGAACTGGACCTGCTCGGGGCCTACGTGATCCCGGTGACCTCGACCAGCATGTCACGGTACTACTCGAACTTCATCAACCGAGGTTATGGTACGAGCGGCCAGCTGATCGTGCTGCCGGGCACTACCCCCGCGGCGCGCCGGGTGTTCTTCGTGGCTGCGGCCGACTCCAGACTATTCAGTCGGCAGCAGTTGACGCTGGGGGCCGCCACGCGCGTGTACTGGTACACCGAGCCGCAGATCTGACAGGCAGACAGGCCGCGCGGCGCGATACCGCGCGGTCTGCAGTTGCGAGCGACGATGCAGTGCCGAGCGGGGCTCAGCGCTGATCGATATCGATCAGCGCCGCGTGGCTCGGGCGGCTTCGGCTGCGAGGGTCAGGTTCTTCGGCAACGGGAAGGTGACGTGCTCTTCGATGCCGGTCTGTTCGATCAGTTCGACGCCGCCGAACGAACGCAGACGGTCGACCACTTCCCGAACCAGCACTTCGGGTGCAGAAGCGCCGGCAGTGACGCCGATGCGCTCACGACCCGCCAGCCACTCGGCCTTCACTTCGCTCGCCCGGTCGACGAGGTAGGCGGGAATCCCGGCATTGGCGGCAACCTCGCGCAGGCGGTTCGAGTTGGAACTGTTGGGCGAACCGACGACGATCATCAGGTCGCAATCCGCCGACAGCTTCTTCACCGCGTCCTGCCGGTTCTGGGTCGCGTAGCAGATATCGTCTTTCTTCGGGCCGATGATCTTCGGGAAACGTGCCGAGAGCGCCAGCGTGATGCCGCGCGCATCGTCCACGGACAGCGTGGTCTGGGTGACATAGGCAAGATTGTCCGAATCGGCGACCGACAGCCGGGCGACGTCCTCGACCGACTCGACGAGGTGCATGCCTCCGTCGGCCTGCCCCATGGTGCCCTCGACCTCGGGATGGCCGCGATGGCCGATCATCACGATCTCGCGGCCCTGTGCGCGCATCTTCGCCACCTCGACATGCACCTTAGTGACGAGCGGGCAGGTGGCGTCGAAGACGTTCAGGCCGAGCAGCTCGGCTTGCTGCCGGACCTCGAGCGAAACCCCGTGCGCGCTGAACACGACGGTGCTGCCGCGCGGCACGGATTCAAGGTCTTCGATGAACACCGCACCCTTGGTGCGCAGGTCGTCGACGACATACTTGTTGTGCACGACCTCGTGCCGCACGTAGACCGGTGCCCCGTGCGCGACCAGCGCCTGCTCGACGATCTCGATCGCTCGGTCGACGCCGGCGCAGAAGCCGCGCGGGTTGGCCAGGATGACCTGCTTGGACACGTTCGGGACTCCTCTGCCTCGGGACCACGATTATAGCTTCGGTGCCCCGGTGTCCGAGGCCGAACCGCCGGTGACGGCGGACCCGCCCGCCTCCGGCGTGTCGTCCACGGGCTGGAAGGCATCCCAGACCAGCAGGACGGCACCGATGCTGATCGCGGAATCGGCGACATTGAACGCGGGCCAATGGTAGCCGAGCACATGAAAATCGAGGAAGTCGATTACCGCGCCCAGCCACAGCCGGTCGATCAGGTTTCCGACTGCGCCGCCGAGGATGAGCGTCAGCGCAGCGCAGAACAGTACGCGCCCGGGGTGGCGGTGGAGCATCCACGTGATCCAGCCCGAGGCGACCAGCGCCACGCCGACGAAGAACTCGCGTTGCCATCCGGAGGCACCCGCGAGGAAGCTGAACGCCGCGCCCGGGTTGTAGACCAGCACGAGGTTCATGAACGGCGCGACCTCGACCACGCGGCCGCTGCTAAGCCACTGAAGCACCAGCACCTTCACGATCTGGTCGACGACGACCAGCGCGAAGGCACTGCCGAGCCAGTCCTTCAGCGTCCAGCGCGACAGGGCCGCGCCGATACGCCCGCGCCAGCCGCCAGCTTCAGGCATGGACACGGATTTCTCCGGTGCCAGCCAGGTTGCCGGCGCAGCGGCCGCAGACATCGGGATGCCCGGCATAGCTGCCGATGTCGCTGCGGTAGTGCCAGCAGCGGGCGCACTTCGCCCCGGTACTCGGCACCGCAGCCACCGCAGGGCCGACCCCGCCATCGGCACGCACGACCCTGGCACCCGAGGTGATGAACACGAAACGCAGGTCTTCGCCGAGCGCGGCAAGGGCATCGTGGGCGGCGCCAGCCGCATGCACCTCGACTTCGGCCGCCAGGCCGGAACCGATGCTGCCGGCGGTACGCAGCGCCTCGAGCTCCTTCAGCACGAGCGCCCGCACCTCGCGCACCGATGCCCAGCGCGCTTCGAGCGCCGGATCATCCGGCGTATCGGCAGCCGGCGACCACGTCGTCGTGAACACCGTCGATGCCGGATCGCGCGCGAGCACCGCCCAGGCTTCGTCGGCGGTGAAGGTCAGCACCGGCGAGAACAGTTGCAGCAGCGTGTGCGCGATCTCTTGCAGTGCGCTCTGTGCCGAGCGGCGCGCGTGCGAGCCTGGCGCGGTCGTGTACAGACGGTCCTTAAGGATATCGAGGTAGAACGCGCCGAGGTCTTCAGAGCAGAAGTGGAGCAGCCGCTGCATGGCCAGGTGAAACTCGTAGCGCTCGTAATCGGCGGCGACAGCGACGCGCAACCGCTCGAGCATCACCGCCGCGTAGCGGTCGATCTCGACCCGCTGCGCCATAGGCACGGCATGTTGTGCGGGATCGAAGTCGTCGACGTTGGCGAGCAGGAAGCGGATCGTGTTGCGTACCCGCCGGTACGATTCGACGACGCGCTTGAGGATCTCCTGCGAGATCGACAGTTCGCCGGAATAATCGGTCGCGGCGATCCAGAGTCTGAGCACGTCGGCGCCCAGCGAATCAACCACCTGCTGCGGCGCGACCACGTTGCCCTTCGACTTGCTCATCTTGCGGCCGGCGCCGTCCACCACGAAGCCGTGGGTGAGCAGGGCCTTGTACGGCGGGGTGCCGTTCATCATGCACGACACCAGCAGCGAGGAGTGGAACCACCCGCGGTGCTGGTCCGAACCCTCGAGGTAGAGGTCGGCGGGAAAGCCGGTCTCGCTCCGATGCGATCCCGGTGCCCCGCCCGCCGCGCGCGGACCGCCGAGCACCGTCTGGTGCGTGGAGCCGGAATCGAACCAGACGTCGAGCGTGTCCTTGATCTTCTCGTACGACGCCGCGTCCGCGCCGAGCAGGTCGTCGGTATTCAGCCGCTGCCATGCTTCGATGCCGCCCTGCTCCACAGCCTTTGCCACTGCCTCGAGCAGCTCCGGCGTGCGCGGATGCAGGGCACCCGTCTCGCGATGCACGAAGAAGGGCATCGGCACGCCCCACTGCCGCTGACGCGACAGCGTCCAGTCGGGCCTGTTCGCGATCATCGCGTGCAACCGCGCCTTGCCCCAGGCCGGGAAGAACTGCGTCGCCTCGATGCCGCGCAGCGCGGTCGTACGCAGCGCCTCGGATGGCCTGGCACCGCCGTAACCCGGGGCCTCGTCCATCGCCGCGAACCACTGCGTGGTCGCGCGCAGGATCACGGGTGTCTTGTGGCGCCAGCAGTGCATGTAGCTGTGCACGTGCTTGCGGTCCTCGTGCAGCAGCGCGCCATTGGCGCGCAGCCGCTCGACGATCAGCGGGTTGGCCTTCCAGATCATCAGGCCGCCGAACGCCTCGAGCGTCGACACGTACTTGCCGTCGCCCATCACCGGCGTGAGGATATCGTCGTCTTTCATTCCGTAGCGGCGGCATGCCTGGAAGTCTTCTACCCCGTAGGCCGGTGCCGCGTGCACGATGCCGGTGCCGGTCTCGAGCGTCACATAGTCGGCGAGGTAGACCGGCGACAGCCGGTCGGCGAACGGGTGCGAAAAGGCGATGTTCTCGAGCTTCGCGCCCTCGGCCGTGGCGATGACCTGCCCGGCGAGGCCGTAACGCTGGAGGTTGGCCTCGACACGGTCGGCGGCGAGGATCAGCAGCGACGCGCCGGCGTCGACCAGCGCATACGAGAACTCCGGGTGCACGTTGAGCGCCTGATTCGCCGGCAGCGTCCAGGGGGTCGTGGTCCAGATGACGATCCGGCCGGGCTTGTCGGGCAGGGCCGGCAGTCCGAATGCCGAAGCGAGCCTGCCGCGCTCGGCGGATGCGAAGGCGAAGCCGACGTCGACGGCCGTGTCGGTGCGATCTTCGTATTCGATCTCGGCCTCGGCCAGTGCCGAGCCGCAGTCGAAGCACCAGTTGACCGGCTTCAGCCCGCGGTACACGTAGCCCTTCTGCAGCAACGTGCCCAGCGCGCGGATCTCGTCCGCCTCGTTGCGCGGGTTCATGGTCGTATAGGGATTGTCCCATTCGCCGAACACGCCCAGCCGGATGAAATCCTTCTTCTGGCGCTCGACCTGCTCGGCGGCGTACGCACGCGCGAGTTTCTGGGTCTGCTCGGTCGGCAGGTTCTTGCCGTGCGTCTTCTCGATCTGTACCTCGATCGGCATGCCATGGCAGTCCCAGCCCGGCACGTAGGGCGCGTCGAAGCCGGCCAGCGTACGGCTCTTGACCACGATGTCCTTGAGCACCTTGTTCACCGCATGCCCGATATGGATGTCGCCGTTGGCATAAGGCGGGCCATCGTGCAGCGTGAAGCGCGGGCGGCCGAGGCTCGCCTCGCGGATGCGCTGGTACAGGCCGCGCTGCTGCCAGGCGGCCAGCATCGACGGCTCGCGCTTCGCGAGGTCGCCACGCATCGCGAATGGCGTGTCGGGCAGGTTCAGCGTCTTCTTGTAGTCGACCTTGCAGTCGCTGCGCTTGTCTTCGTTCCGCTTTTCTTCGCTCATCTCGCCATCACATCAGGTTTGCCGCGGCGAGCCAGGCACGCGCCTGCTCGCAGTCGATGCCGATCTGCCGGATCAGTGCCGGCAGCCCGTCGTACTTCGCCTCGTCGCGCAGCTTGTGCAGGAAATCGACCTTCACCTGCCTGCCGTAGACATCGCCGGAGAAGTCGAACAGGTGGACCTCGAGGGTCGTGCGGCCGTTTGCCTTCACCGTCGGGCGTACCCCAAGGCTGGCTACGCCGGGCCACGGACGATCGGCCAGCCCGGCCACGCTCACCGCGAAGATGCCTGCCAGCGGCAGGTGCGCCCTCGGCACCCAGACGTTCGCGGTCGGGAATCCGAGTTCGCGGCCGAGCTTGTCGCCATGCACGATGCGCCCGCTGATCGCGTAAGGCGCGCCCAGCAGCAAGCGGGCCAGCCGCATGTCCCCGGCCGACAGCGCCTCGCGCACCGCGGTGCTCGACACGCGCAGGCGGTCGACGAGGAAGCTCGACAACCCCTCAAGTTCGAACGCAGTCGGGGTGCCGGCATGGCGTGCTGCAGCAGCCCGCAACGTACCGGCGTCACCGGCCCGCCGTGCGCCGAACCGGAAATCGTCGCCGATCAGGACCCAGCGCGCCGCGAGGCCGCGCACCAGGATGCGCTCGATGAAGTCCTCGGGCAGCATCTGGGCCAGCCGATAGTCGAAACGGCAGACGTACACCTCGTCGACGCCGCAATCGGACAGCAGGCGCAGCTTGTCGCGCAGCCCGGTGAGCCGGAGGGGCGCCTGGTCAGGCGCGAAGAACTCGCGAGGATGCGGCTCGAACGTGAGTACCGCCGCCGGAAGACCGCGAGCGTCGGCCGCATCGCGCAGGCGACGCAACATTTCGCGATGGCCCAGGTGTACCCCATCGAAATTGCCGATGGTCAGTGCAACCGGACGCGCGGCAGTCGAAGGGATGGATCGTAAGACTCGCATGGCGCAGTAAGCCGCTGAATCATAGCCGGTTTCCGTCCGGAATCGGAAAACCGATGCATACCGCGGGCGATCCGTGCCCGCGGGCGGGCGGCAAGCGGGCCTTGAACAGCCGTTATCGCTGCCGATAAGGGTTCGTTGCACGAACTTCATCTCGACCTGAGCGAGCTTGCCACGGTAATCGGGTAGGCTGTCAGGCCCGTCCGGATCCCCCTGCGCCATGCCCCCGACCGCCCCCCGATCCAGAATCGAAACGCCTGCGTCCGGGGCAACTGCCATGGCGGCCACCCCTGACATGGCGAGCGACGCCGTCCTTGCGCAGCCAGGCCCCGTCGCCCCGGTCGCCGGGCCTGCCGACCGGCCACCGGCCCGGGCCGAGGACGGGCTGCTCAACGCCAGCCTGCGCCGGGTGCGCTCGCTGTGGTCGCGCCTCGCCCGCTCGGTGGACGAGATCGGGCACCCGGGCACCGGCGGCATGAGCCGGCGCTCGCTCGACCGCATCCGCGACACACTGAACGAATGCGCGATCGAGCGCGGCGGCGAGGCCTCGGCACGTACCCGCGCCGCACAGATCGGCGACACCTACCTGCGGCTCGACGATGCGAGCCGGCTCGATGTACTCAAGCTGCTTTCCACCGAATTCGGCGCGGACCCGGCGCGAGTCGCCGCGGCGGTCGCCGAGTGGCAGCGTTCGACAGGCAGCAGCGCGCAGCCGCTGGCCGAGGTCGAACTGCGCGAGGCGGTGCGCACGCGGCGCAACGTGATCCTGCGCCAGTTCAACGCACTGCCGTCCGGCACCAAGTTCCTGGTCGACCTGCGCGCCGATGTGCTGCGCCATCTGCCGCGCGAGCCGGCGCTGGCCGCGATCGACCGCGACCTCGAACTGCTGCTGCAGAGCTGGTTCGACGTAGGCTTCCTGTCGCTCGACCGCATCACCTGGGACTCTCCTGCGTCGCTGCTCGAGAAGCTGATCGCCTACGAGGCGGTACACGAGATCCGCTCCTGGAACGACCTGCGCAACCGGCTCGACTCCGACCGCCGGTGCTATGCGTTCTTCCATCCGCGCATGCCGCTCGAGCCGCTGATCTTCGTCGAGGTTGCGCTCACCCGCGGGCTGGCCGACAACGTGCAGGTACTGCTCGACGAGACGCGCCGCGAGTTCGATCCGCGCGAGGCCGACACCGCGATGTTCTATTCGATATCGAACACGCAGGCCGGCCTGCGCGGCGTGAGCTTCGGCAACTTCCTGATCAAGCGGGTGGTGTCGGCGCTGCAGCGCGACCTGCCGCAGCTGCGCCAGTTCTCGACGCTGTCGCCGATCCCGGCCTTGCGCAGCTGGCTCAGGAAGGCCGACGACACCGTGATCACCGCAGGCCTGCGCGAACGCGAACTCAAGACGTTCGAGGCCACCTTCCACGAGCCACTGGGCGCAGCGGCGCTCAACCGCGCGATCGACTTCGTCGCACGTGCCAACGACCCGTCCCTGTCCGACCTGCTGAAGCCGTTCGTGCTGCGCACCGTTGCGCACTACCTCACCGAGGCCAAGGCCGGCGACCGGCCACACTGCCCGGTCGCGCGCTTCCACCTGTCCAACGGCGCACGACTGGAGCGCCTGAACTGGCTGGCCGACACCTCGACCAAGGGCATCGCGCAGTCGGCCGGGGTGATGGTGAACTACCTGTACCGGCTACCGCACATCGACGACAACCACGAGCGGTTCGCGCGCGAAGGCCAGGTGGTCACCTCATCGGAGGTGCGCAAGCTGCTGTAACGGCCGCCCGCGCGGAACTTTCCCCGGGACGTCATGCCGACGTCATCATGACTCCGTAAATTCCGGAGCCATGCATGCACCGCCCAAAGGAAGCGAAGCCCCCGCCACCGGCGAACGCACCTACCGCACGGTGTGGATCTCGGACCTGCACCTGGGCACGCCCGGCTGCGAGGCGACGGCATTGCTCGAGTTCCTGCGCACGACCGAATGCGAGACGCTGTATCTGGTCGGCGACATCATCGACGGCTGGCAGCTGCGCCGCAACTGGTACTGGCCGCAGGCGCACAACGACGTGGTCCAGAAGATCCTGCGCAAGGCGCGCAAGGGCACGCGGGTGATCTTCATACCGGGTAACCACGATGAGTTCGCCCGGCGCTATGTCGCGCACAACTTCGGCGGCGTGGACGTGATGGACGACTGCGTCCACGTGACGGCCGACGGGCGACGGCTGTGGATCACCCACGGCGACCTGTTCGACGGGGTTGTCCAGTGCGCTCGATGGCTCGCCCTGGCGGGCGACACCTCCTACACGCTGATCCTCAGGCTCAACCGCTGGTTCAACCGGCTGCGAGCCCGCCTCGGCTTGCCCTATTGGAGCCTTTCCAGCTACCTGAAGCTGCGGGTAAAGCGGGCCGTGAGCTATGTCAGCGACTTCGAGCATGCGCTCGCGCGGGAGGCGTACCGGCGCGGCGTGCACGGTGTCGTCTGCGGGCATATTCACCATGCCGAGATCCGCGAGATCGAGGGCATCCTGTACTGCAACGACGGCGACTGGGTCGAGAGCCTCTCCGCGCTGGTGGAGCACGCGGACGGATCGCTGGAGATCGTGCGCAGCGGTTCGATGGCGGCCGATGGATACCCGCGCACCACGCGATCGCCGCCGGCCCAAGCGACGGGCACGGCACCGCCGCTGATCGTCAGCCCACAGGCGCGCTCGCCAGCGGGCTGACGATCAGCGAGGGGGTTGCACCGGCAGTGCCATCAGCGGGGAACCCATCCTGATCCGCTGACCGGGCTCGACTCCTGCGCACAACGTGAAGCCGCGTGGCGCGAACACGATGATCGTCGAGCCGTGCTGGAAGTACCCCATCTCCTGTCCCCGCTCGAAGCGCGCATCGCACGGGATCTCGTTCGGCCCACGGTAGCGAAGGTGCAGCAGCACGTCGGCGAAATGCAGGCGGATGCTGGCAACCAGGATCGCGGCCACCGGCACCAGGGCAATCGGATAGCCACCCGTGTCCAGCCGCAACCGCAGCACCGCCCGCTCGTTGCGGCAGAACAGCCGCTCGATGCGCTGCAGCGCGACCGGATTCACGTTCCAGGTATCGCCACTGAGGTAGGTGACATGCTCGACCGTGCAGGCATCGGGCGCGTGGAACCGGTGGTACATGCCCGAGGTCAGGCGCAGCGTGACATAGGTGCCATCGTTGTAGGGCAGGCTCGACCGGGCGTCACCGAACAGTTCATCGATGCCGTACGGGAACCCCTTGGCCTGGACCACAAGGCCGTCCTCGACGGTACCGCAGGCACCGACGATCGCATCGCACGGGCTGGTCATCAGCGATGCATCGGCGGCGACTGGACGCGCACCCGGCACGAGTTCCCGCGTGAAGCAGTCGTGCAACGACCGGAACTCGCGCTGGCGGGCATCCTGCAGTTCCAGGTCGCCGAAGCACTGCCAGGCGCGCAGCGACATACGAACCACCCACGGCTGGGTCACCTGGCTGTACCAGCCCATGCAAAGGGTGAGCAGGCGGCGCGGGACGCGGTTGCAGAGCAGGAAGTTGATGTCCTCCTGCGCGAAGAATCGTCGGATCAGGGAGATTTTCACGGCACTGTCAATTGATGCTGATACACGTTGGTAACCCAACCATGGATCCCGCCATGCAGACAACCCTTGCAGCCCTGGCAGCAACATCCTGTGCAATCGCATGGTCTTTCCCGAAACTGCGGCGGCGCTGGCAACTCTCGCGCGCCAAGCATCGCTCCCTGGCCGGTCATTCCCGAATGGCCAAGCGCGTCGCAGGCATGATCCCTGGCTATTCCTACGCAGAGGATGCGTTCTTCGCCAGCGACGGCGCACCGCCCGATATCGTCATGCGCCGCCGCAGTGGCTTCGAACGGCTGGCCGCCGCGTTCGCACAACGCTACCCCTCGGGCTCGGCGATGACGCTGCAGGCGGCCGAGTCGCTCTCCGACCTGCAGTTCACCGGACGCTACCGCGTCCCCTTCCAGTACCAGGCCTACCTGCGCCGGCATATCCAGGCCGGCCACTTCCTGCGCGAGTCCGCCGGGGTGACCGTGACCGATATAGACGGCAACACGCTGATGGACCTTACCGGGTCGTACGGCGTGAACCTGTTCGGCTACGACTTCTACAAGGCCTGCATCGACGAGGGCGTCGCCAGCGCACGCGCGATCGGTCCGGTCCTGGGCGACTACCACCCGTGCGTGCTCGAGAACGCGCAGCGCCTGAAGGCTATCTCCGGCCTCGACGAGGTGTCGTTCCACATGTCGGGCACCGAAGCGGTGATGCAGGCGGTGCGCCTGGCCCGCTACCACACGCGGCGGACGCACCTCGTACGGTTCTGCGGCGCGTATCACGGCTGGTGGGAAGACGTGCAGCCCGGGCCGGGAAACCCGCTGCCGCCCCGCGAGACCTACACGCTTCGCGACATGGACGAACGATCGCTGCAGGTGCTGCGCACCCGCAAGGACATCGCGTGCGTTCTGGTCAATCCGCTGCAGGCGCTGCATCCCAACAAGGGCGCGCCGGGCGACTCCTCGCTGCTCGACAGCGGCCGCCGTGCAGGCTTCGACCGCGCGCGGTACACCGAGTGGCTGCAGCGTCTGCGCGCGGCCTGCAGCGCCAACGGCATCGTGCTGATCCTCGACGAGGTGTTCGTCGGGTTCCGCCTGGCGCCCGGTGGCGCGCAGGAATACTTCGGCGTGCAGGCAGACATGGTTACCTACGGCAAGACGCTCGGCGGCGGCCTTCCCGTGGGCGTGGTCTGCGGGCGCAGCGCGCTGATGAAGCGCTTCCGCGAGGAGCGGCCCGCCGACCTCTGCTTCGCACGCGGCACCTTCAACTCCCACCCGTACGTGATGGCGACGATGAAGGCCTTCCTCGACCGGCTCGACACGTCCGAAGTGCGGGCGATGTACGCGGGGATCGACGAGCGCTGGGACCAGAGGGCAGCGAGCCTCAACCACAGGCTCGCCGAGGCCGGGGTACCGGTACGGGTGGCCCATCTTTCGTCGATCTGGACCGTCGACTACACGCTGCCATCGCGCTACAACTGGATGCTGCAGTTCTATCTCCGCCTCCATGGGCTGGCGCTGAGCTGGGTGGGTACCGGTCGCCTCGTGTTCAGCCTCAACTACGGCGACGCCGAGTTCACCGAGGCCTGCGACCGGTTCCTGCGCGCCTGCGTGCAGATGAAGGAAGAGGGCTGGTGGTGGGACAGCCCTGCCGTGAGCAACCGGTCGATCCGGCGCCAGCTGCTGGTCGAGACCCTGCGCCAGCGCCTGCTTCCTTTCAGCGATGCCGCACGTGCGGCATCGGATCGATGAACTCGCCGCGCAGCACGTACCAGGGGGCTTTGTAGTACAGGGCGATGTCGTGGAACGGATCGGTGATGATCTTCAGTGCCCAGGTGACGCCGGTCAGCAGGTTCTGCTTGAACCACAGCTGCACGACGCGCAGCAGCAGGCCGGCCACCGCCAGGGCAAGCCACCACAGCCCGAGGCTGTTCAGGAATTCGCCCGCCCCCGCGTCATCGGCCGACAACGGCCAGAGAACGACCGGCACCATCAGCCACGCCGCCATCAGCACCACCTTCCGGCGGATGTTGTAGCCGACCTTGATCGCCTCCTTGTATTCGTCCGAGACCCGGTTGACCTCGTCGAAGCCGCGCGGCTCGAAGAAGAAGTGTCCGGCCTGACGCGAAGTCATCGACACGCACCAGCCGAGAATCGCGGCTGCGGCCGGATCGATGAACAACAGCACGTAGGCGACCAGGAAACTCATGGCGCTCAACAGATGCAGGCACTGGTTGATCCGGCTGTGGTGGTAGAAGCGGTGGTCGTCCCAGCGCTGCGTTGCGAGTTCCCTGAGTACATCGTTCATGCCGGCCCTCCTGCGAGTTGTCATGTGCGGGCTGCCTGCTGCACCGGCGCCCACCCCGGGCGGACTGTGGCGCCCGCCCCGGGGCTTGATCGTGGGGCCCCTGCATGAAGGCTCGGTGACGCTTTCGTGTCACGTCGGACACGGATCGGTCATCACATTGCAGGAATCGGGCGCCATCCTCAGCCCATGCCCGCTGACAACCCATGGTCGCCGTCAACCGACACGCCCGCACGGACGCATCTCCGCCTGCGGCTGGCCTACGTCACCGAGACCTACCCGCCGGACGTGAACGGCGTGGCCACGACAGTCGCGTCGATGGTGGCCGGTCTGCGCGGCCGCGGCCATCGGGTGCACCTCGTCCGGCTGCTGCCGCCGCCGCAGCGTCCGCGCGACGCGTCAGGCGTGGCCGCCTCGCCCGACGCCGACGACATGCTGTTGCCCGGCCTGCCGCTGCCGTTCTATCCGGGCCTGCAGATGGGGACGCTCTGCAAGCGCCGTCTCATCGATGCCTGGACGCGGCAGCCGCCCGAAGTGGTGCACATCGCCACCGAGGGACCACTGGGCTGGTCGGCGCTGGCCGCCGCGCGGTCGCTGGGCCTGCCGGTGACCTCCGAATTCCGCACCAACTTCCACGCCTACAGCGCGCACTACGGTGCGGGCTGGCTGAACTGGGCCATCCTGGCTTACCTGCGCCGCTTCCACAACCGCACGCAGCAGACAATGGTGCCCACCGAAGCGCTGCGCGGAGAGCTTGCCGCGCGCGACTTCCACGATGTCACGGTCGTGGCGCGCGGCGTCGACACGGTGCGCTTCGATCCGGCACGTCGCGACGAGCGGCTGCGCGCGACCTGGGGCGCAGCCGCCGAGGACCCGGTCGTGCTGAGCGTCGGACGCCTCGCACCCGAGAAGAATCTGGATGCGCTGGTCGCTGCATTCGCCGGCATCCGCCAGCGTGTCCCGCGGGCACGGCTGGTGGTCGTCGGCGACGGACAGCTGCGGACACGCATCGCTGAGCGTTGCCCGGGCGCGATCATGGCCGGCCAGCGCACCGGTGACGACCTCGCCGCGCACTACGCTTCGGCAGACCTGTTCCTGTTCCCGAGCCTGACCGAGACCTTCGGCAACGTCACCACCGAGGCGATGGCAAGCGGGCTGCCCGTGGTGGCATTCGACTATGCCGCAGCAGCCAGGCTGATCCGCTCCGGCGAGAACGGCCTGCTCGCTCCCTATGACGACACCGCCGCCTTCATCGATGGTGCCGTCGTACTTGCCAGCGACCGGTCACGGGCCCGTGCGATCGGCCGTCGCGCGCGCGCGACCGCGTGTACCTGCGGATGGGACGCGGTGGTCGAGCGCTTCGAATCGGTGCTGGGTGGGGTCCTGCGCGCGGCGGATGCTGGGCCGGCGGCACCAATACCGGCCCGGCGGCGAGTGGCCTGACATGCTCGCGACGGCGTCCCCACAGGCACGTTTCGCGGCAGCAGCGCCCCCGAGGCCGCGTGCGCCCGCGCTGGAAGTGGCCTGGGCATCCGACCAGGAAGACGTGCGCGCCGCACAGCGGCTGCGCTATCGGGTGTTCGTCGAAGAGATGGGCGCGCGGATAACGGTGCCCGCAGGTACGCCGCCAGGCGTGGACGAGGATCGATTCGACGATGCGTGCGAACACCTGCTGGTGCGCACGGCCGGCTCGGACGCCTCGCCAGCCGAAGTCGTCGGCACCTACCGCGTACTGACCCCGGCGGGAGCGCGGCGCATCGGTGCGCTCTACACTGAAAGCGAGTTCGACATCAGACGGCTCGATCCGCTGCGGCCTCGGATGGCGGAACTGGGCCGCTCGTGCACCGCGCCCGAGTGGCGCCGGGGAGCGGTCATCCTGCTTCTCTGGACGGCGCTGGCAGAGTTCATGCAGCGGTCGCGGCTCGACTACATGATCGGTTGCGCCAGCGTATCGGTGAACGACGGTGGTGCCCACGCTGCAAACCTCTGGCAGACCCTGCGGGCGACCCACCTGTGCGGACTGGAGCGGCGTGTCCATCCGCGCCGTCCCCTGCCCCTCGATCGTATCGACCTGCACGGCGAAGCCGAGCCTCCGGCACTGATGAAGGGCTACCTGCGCTGCGGCGGGAAGGTCCTCGGACCGCCTGCACTGGATCCGGACTTCGGCGTCGCCGACCTGCCGATGATGCTGGCGCTGTCCGACCTGCCGAGCGCCTATCGCGCGCGCTTCATCGGGGCTTGAGCGCGCGGCCCCGGGGCCTGCAGCGTCAATCCGTGACCCGGCGCGAGAAATCCTTCAGCCGGAAGCCGAACACGGCCAGTGCGGCGAAGTAGACACCACCACCGACGGCGCACACGACACAGAGCCGGAGCGCGCGTTCGAGCCCCTGCCAGACCAGCCACTGCGACGGGGGCCCGGCCATCCACCAGAGTGCGCCGGCCATCAGCGCGAGGGCGGCAGCGATCTTCAGCGCGAACAACGCCCAGCCCGGCTGCGGCCGGTAGGCATCGATGCGGCGCAACCCGCGCAGCAGCAGCCATGCATTGAGGCACGCCCCGAGCCCGATCGCCAGCGCGAGGCCGGCATGCGCGAACACCTGGATGAACAGCAGGTTCATCACCTGCGTCGCGGCCAGGGTGACCAGTGCGATCTTCACCGGCGTACGTATGTCCTGCCGGGCATAGAACCCGGGCGCGAGCACCTTCACCGCGATCAGTCCGATCAGTCCGACGCTGTAGGCCATCAGCGCCGCCCGGGTCATCGCCACATCGTGGGCGCTGAACGCGCCGTGATGGAACAGCGTCGCCACCAGCGGCACCGACAGCACGGCCAGCGCGACGGCGGCCGGCGCAGCGAGCATGAGCGTGATGCGCAGGCCCCAGTCGAGCAGCCTGCCGTACTCCTCCGTGGTGCGGTCGGCATGGCTGCGCGCCAGGCTCGGCAGCAGGATGGTGCCGAGCGCAACACCGAGAAGCCCGGTGGGGAATTCCATCAACCGGTCGGCGTAGTAGAGCCACGACACGCTGCCGCTCGCCAGGAAGGATGCGAACACCGTGTTGATCAGCAGGCTCACCTGGCCGACGGACACGCCGAACAGCGCCGGGCCCATCTGCCTGAGCACGCGCCGCACGCCCTCGTCGGCGCCGCCCCAGCGCGGCCGCGGCAGCATGCGCAGCCTGCGCAGGAACGGCACCAGGAATCCGAGCTGGAGCAGGCCACCGACGAACACCGCCCAGGCCAGCGCCTCGACTGGCGGGTCGAAGTACGGCGCGAACCAGACCGCGAAGGCGATGAACGACAGGTTGAGCAGCGCCGGCGCGAACGCGGGCACGGAGAACCGGCTGTAGGTGTTCAGGATGCCGGCGCCGAGCGCGGTCAGCGAGATGAACAGGATGTACGGGAAGGTGATGCGCAGCAGATCGACGGTCAGGGCGAACTTGTCCGGGTCGGCGGTGAATCCGGGCGCCGACAGCCAGACGATCGCCGGCGCGGCGAGAATGCCGAGCGCGGTCACCCCGATCAGCGCGACCGCCAGTGTCCCGGCGACATGGTCGACCAGGTGCCGGGTATCCGCCTCGCCGCGCTGGTTTCGATATTCCGCCAGGATAGGCACGAACGCCTGGGAGAAGGCGCCTTCGGCGAAGATACGGCGCAGCAGGTTCGGCAGCTTGAAGGCGACGAAGAAGGCATCGGTCGAAGCGCCGGCGCCGAACATCCGGGCGATCAGCAGGTCGCGGGCGAAACCGAGAATCCGCGACACCAGCGTCATGCTGCTGACGGCGCCGAACGCACGCAGCAGGTTCATCGGTGCCCGCCGACAGCCGGTGCGGTCGCCGCGTCGAGGCGCTGCCGGATCCCCGCCGGAGCCTCGCCAGCCCCAGCGAACGCCGCCGGGTTGAATTCCCGGCCGGTCCGAAGTACTATCCAAGGCTTTTCGCTGCTGCCCGAACAACATTTCGTCCGGGCGTCCAACCGTACCTTCGACCGAGAACCGCCGTGGCCAATTCCGCTCAAGCCCGCAAACGTGCACGCCAGGCCGACGCCCAGCGCGCCCACAACACCACCCTGCGCTCGGCGCTGCGCACCGCGATCAAGAAGGTTCGCGTCGCGATCGCCGCCGGCAACAAGGCCGATGCGCAGGCTGCGTTCACGACCAGCGTGTCCGTGATCGACCGCATCGCAGACAAGGGCATCGTGCACAAGAACAAGGCCGCCCGACACAAGAGCCGCCTGTCGGCTGCCGTCAAGGCAATTGCCTGATTCGAGGTCGTCCTCGAGGCTTGCCACGACGGCAAGCCGGTGAAGGCAGCGAGCGCTGGTGTGGGAGCGGCAGTAGTGGTGGGTTGAGGTCGCCTGATACACGCATGCGAGTGTAGCAGGCGCGCAAAACACCTCCGGCAAAGACAGTTCGATTGCCCGCCCCTGCTTGCAGTCCCCGACTGGCAGGATCAAAATCGAGTTCGGTTTCGCGATCGATGAACACGGCGGCGGCAGCCGCCGTTGTCTTTTGCGGCTCCGGCCCTCGAATGCGTTTCGAGTCCACAGTACATTCCCGAGTCGCCGGCGGTGCCATGACCGTCGTGTGGCATTCCCTACAGCCGTACCTGCAACAGCCCCCGGAGGGCCCGATGTCCGCTCACCTGATGAACACCTACAAGCGACTGCCGGTCGCGTTCGTGCGCGGCGAAGGCGCATGGCTGTGGGACGAATCGGGCAAGCGATACCTCGACGCGCTGGCCGGCATCGCAGTAAACGGCCTGGGCCATGCGCATCCGAAGCTGGTCGCAGCCATCGCCGACCAGGCGGCGAAGGTCATCCACACCTCGAACATCTACCGGGTGATCGAGCAGGAAAAGCTCGGCGAGAAGCTCGCGCAGCTCTCCGGCATGGACAACGCCTTCTTCAACTGCTCCGGTGCCGAAGCGAACGAGACGGCGATCAAGCTGGCCCGCCTCTACGGGCACCAGCGCGGCGTCGAACTGCCGACCATCGTCGTGATGGACCGCTCCTGGCACGGACGCACGATCGCCACGCTGTCGGCCACCGGCAATCGCAAGGCGCAGGCTGGCTTCGAGCCGCTGCTCGGCGGCTTCGCGCGCGTGCCGTTCAACGACCTCGAGGCGGTGAACCGGGTCGCCGAGAACAACGCGAACATCGTCGCGGTGCTGGTCGAGCCGGTGCAGGGCGAGGGCGGCATCCAGATTCCCGAGAAGACCTACCTCTCCCACCTGCGCGAACTGTGCGACCGCAAGCAGTGGCTGTTCATGCTCGATGAAGTACAGAGCGGGATGGGGCGTACGGGCAAGTGGTTCGCCTACCAGCACACCGACCTGATGCCCGACGTGCTGACCCTTGCCAAGGGGCTGGCCAACGGCATGCCGATCGGTGCCTGCGTCGCCCGCGGCGTTGCGGCCAACGTGTTCGGCCCCGGCCATCACGGCACGACCTTCGGTGGCGGCGCGCTGATCTGCCGCGCGGCGCTGACCACCCTCGAGATCATCGAGGAAGAAGGTCTGCTCGACCGCGCCCGCGTGCTCGGCGATCGCATGGTGGCCGGCTTCCGGCAGGAACTGGCAGGGCTGTCCGGCATCACCGAGATCCGCGGCGCCGGGCTGATGCTCGGCATCGAACTCGACCGCCCCTGCAACGAGCTGGTGGCACAGGCGCTCGAGGCCGGCCTGCTGATCAATGTCACCTACGACAACATCGTGCGCATGCTGCCGCCGCTGATCATCTCCGACGACCAGGCCGACCAGATCGTGTCGATGCTGTCGCCGCTGATCCGCAACTTCCTCGCGCGGTAGCGGCCACCATCGTCGCAGGCAAGGACATGACTCCGCCCAGGCATTACCTGACGTTCCTCGATTTCAGCCGCGAAGAGTACGAACACCTGTTCGCACGCGCCGCCTGGATCAAGGGCGAGTTCAAGTCCTACCGGCGCTACTGGCCGCTCGAAGACCGCACGCTGGCGATGATCTTCGAGAAAGCCAGCACCCGCACGCGCCTGTCTTTCGAGGCGGGCATGCACCAGCTCGGCGGCGCGGCGATCTACCTGAACACGCGCGACACGCAGCTCGGGCGCGGCGAGCCCGTCGAAGACATGGCGCAGGTGGTGTCGCGCATGGTCGACATCGTGATGATCCGCACGTTCGGACAGGAGATCGTCGAGCGCTTCGCCCGCGTCTCGCGCGTGCCGGTCATCAACGGCCTGACCAACGAATACCATCCCTGCCAGATCCTCGGCGACATCTTCACCTTCATCGAGCATCGCGGCCCGATCCAGGGCAAGACGGTTGCCTGGATCGGCGACTCGAACAACGTCTGCAACACCTGGCTGCAGGCGGCCACCGTGCTCGACTTCAACGTGCACGTGTCCACCCCGCCCGGCTACGAGGTCGAGCCCGAGCGCGCCGGCATCTACGACACCACCCATTTCGAGCAGTTCGCCGACCCGATGGATGCCGCCCGCGGCGCCGACCTGATCACCACCGACGTGTGGACCAGCATGGGCTTCGAAGCCGAGAACGCCCAGCGGATGAAGGCCTTCGAAGACTGGTGCGTCGACGCCGAGATGATGCGCGCGGCGAAGCCCGAAGCGCTGTTCATGCACTGCCTGCCGGCGCACCGCGGCGAGGAAGTCACCGCCGAGGTGATCGACGGCCCGCAGAGCGTCGTCTGGGACGAAGCGGAGAACCGGATGCACGTGCAGAAGGCCCTGCTGGAGTTCCTGCTGCTGGGCCGCGTCACGCCGTGAGCGCCCCGGAATCGGGCTCGGGCACCGGTTCCCGCGCATCTGCCAGCCGTGGCGCGCGCGTCCTGACGGTGCCCGCCGCGCTGCTGCTGCTTTGCGCGCTGCCGGGCGCGGCCGGCGCCCAGGACTGGCCTTCGCGCCCGCTGCGCTTCCTGGTCGCCGCCGGCCCGGGCAGCTCGCTCGACGTGGTCGCGCGGGTGATCGGCGAGCGCCTGCGCGACGCCTTCGGCCAGCCGGTGGTGATCGACAACCGGCCAGCCGGTGGAGGCACGGTGGCCACCGCGGCCGGCGCACAGTCGGCACCCGACGGCCATACGCTGCTGATCAGCTTCAACGGCCCGCTGTCGCTCGCACCCTTCCTGTATGCCAGGCTGCCGTACGACCCGGCGCGCGACCTCGCACCGGTGGTGGTCGCCAGCACCTCGCCGAACCTGCTGGCGGTCCATGCCGACCTGCCAGTGCGCACTGTTGCCGAATGGGTCGCCCACGCCAGGGCCGGCGCCGGTCGCCTGACCTACGCCTCGGTCGGCAACGCCAGTTCGTCGCACCTGACGATGGAGCTGTTCCGTTCGGTGGCCGGCTTCGACGCGGTGCACAGCCCGTACAACGGCGCCCCGCCGGCTGCAGCTTCGGTTGCGCGCAACGAAACGCAGGCCGTCTTCTCGGCCCCGACCGCACTGGCGCCCCACCTGCAGGCGGGCCGCGTGCGCGCGATCGCCGTGACCAGCGCCGCGCGCTATCCGCTGTTCCCCGACCTGCCCACGCTCGCCGAATCCGGCTATCCAGGCTTCGAAGCGATGCTCTGGAACGGCATACTCGTCGCCTCCGGCACGCCGGGGCCGCTGATCGGTCGACTGAACGGCGCAATCAATGCGATCCTCGCGCACCCGGACGCGCGCAGCCGGATTGCCGGCGCCGGGCTGGACCCCGCCGGCGGCCGCCCGGAAGCATTCGCCGCACTGATCCGTTCCGAGGCGGCACGCTGGGCACCGCTGATCCGCAAGCTGTCGATACGGCTCGATTGAGCGGCTGTCCGCCGACTGCCTGTTTCCACCTCTACGCCCTTCCCTTCACCCACCCGCCCGACATCCGAATCCATGGCCAAGAAGAACAGCAGCGCCCCCAAGAAAGTCGTCCTCGCCTACTCCGGCGGCCTCGACACCTCGGTGATCCTCAAGTGGCTCCAGGACGTGTACGAGTGCGAGGTGATCACCTTCACCGCCGACATCGGCCAGGGCGAAGAGGTGGAACCTGCGCGCAAGAAGGCGCAGATGTTCGGCGTGAAGCAGATCTTCATCGAGAACCTGCAGGAAGAATTCGTACGCGACTTCGTGTTCCCGATGTTCCGCGCGAACACCGTCTATGAAGGCGAGTACCTCCTCGGCACCTCGATCGCGCGCCCGCTGATCGCCAAGCGCCTGGTCGAGATCGCGAAGAAGACCGGCGCCGACGCCATCTCGCACGGCGCCACCGGCAAGGGCAACGACCAGGTGCGCTTCGAACTGGGCGCCTACGCCCTGATGCCCGACGTGAAGGTGATCGCCCCGTGGCGCGAATGGGACCTGCTGTCGCGCGAAAAGCTGCTCGCCTATGCCGACCAGCACAAGATCCCGGTCGACTACAAGAAGCGCAAGGGTGGCGGCGCACCCTACTCGATGGACGCCAACCTGCTGCACATTTCGTACGAGGGCGGCATCCTGGAAGACCCGAGCTTCGAGCCGGAAGAATCGATGTGGCGCCTCACGGTATCGCCGGAGAAGGCGCCGAACAAGCCCGAATACATCGAGCTGGGCTACCAGCGCGGCGATATCGTATCGGTGAACGGCGTGAAGATGTCGCCGGCCAAGGTGCTGATCGAACTCAACCGACTCGGCGGCAAGCACGGCATCGGCCGCCTCGACCTGGTCGAGAACCGCTATGTCGGCATGAAGTCGCGCGGCTGCTACGAGACGCCCGGCGGCACGATCATGCTGAAGGCGCACCGGGCGATGGAATCGATCACGATGGATCGTGAAGTGCTCGCGCTGAAGGACGACCTGATGCCGCGCTATGCGCGGATGATCTACAACGGCTACTGGTTCAGCCCGGAGCGCAAGCTGCTGCAGACCCTGATCGACGCCTCGCAGGCGACGGTCAACGGCACGGTCAAGCTCAAGCTGTACAAGGGCACCGTGATCTGCGTCGGCCGCGAGTCGAAGACCGACACCCTGTTCGACATGAAGATCTCCACCTTCGAAGACGACCAGGGCGCCTACAACCAGGCCGACGCCGGCGGCTTCATCCGCCTGAACGCACTGCGGATGCGGATTGCCGCTTCGCGGGGTGCACGCAAGCGCACGAAGTAGAAGACTGCAGGACACGCGCGGAAGGGTTTCCCCCACGCTGGCGGCGGCCCTTCCCCAGCGGCGCACGGCGCGCTATCGTGCGGCAATGTCCCGATGCCGCCTGCCGATTCTCATCGACTTCGAAGCGACGGGCTTCAGATCGGGCAGCAACCCGGGCGAGATCGCGGACGGTGTTTCACGCGGCACCCGGTACGCCCATGGCCAGCTGGTGTTCGAAGTGGCTGGCAGGCTGGTGGGTCGCTGCTGTCTCGACCGGCGGTATGCAGCCGCGACGATCCGCGGCGAGTGCACCCGGAGTTCGATGGAGATGCTCTGGTCCGAGCAGCAGATGTCCGCTCGGGCGGACACCAAGGGCGTGCTGCTGGAAGAGAATCGCGATCCGAGGTGCCTCGCGAGTTATGACGTATTGATGGTGCAGGAAACGTTTGAGAGTACGCGGGGGATCAAGCCCGCTCTAATTCTTCAGCGATAGTGCCTAATTTCCCTATTTGATCAGCCACAACGCCAATCGTGATCGCGCCAGATAGAGCTTCGTTCAATCCGACAACGCACACAAAAATTACGGTCGGCGTTTTGCTGGGCTTTTTGTCTGGTGGATGCGCCTCAACACTTAGCGAAGACAGTAGAAATCGACTTGATGACTTAGTCCTCTACGGTTGGGTAAATCGCGTGAGCCCGGAGAACGTACGTCCGTCATTGAACAGCGCAATTGGCAAGAAACTTTGCAGCCATAAAATTTACGATTGGTGCATAAATCCTGATCAGTACACCTATGTCAGTGTGATGTTTATGAACACGTATTGGGGCGGCCTAAAAGGCGCTGGCGTGTACGCGCTTTCCAGCCAAGGTATTCAAAAAAATGACATCCTCATACTGCGCTATAGAGCATCGCATTTCTCGGAGATCGTGAGCGTCGCTTCGAAAGGCGAGCGTGATGGTTGCAGCTGGGTTGGCGGCGGTTTCGCCCGCACTACAACGGCCGCCGGCGTGATCTGCGAAGACTACGATTGGCGAAAAATTGCACCGCTATTCAACTGACGGGCTAATGCATCCGTGCAGCGCACGTACGGAGATCAGATCCACGAAGTCCTCGTGTAGCGCATTGAGCGTAGCGTTGCCGCATCTCAACAACGTTATTCTGGAAGGAGGTTGTGTCTGTCCGAGGTATTCGCCCCGTGTTGACAGTTGATCGCGCGCAATCATCCGCAGTACGAGTTCTCGCGCAGTCTCCTTCAAACAGTATACGAACACCGCTCAACCCAGCAGCTATGTCTCGATGCACATGACGAGCGGAACTTATATCGGCTAGCTCTGCGGCGTGTCGGTCGCTCGGAAGCGCTCTTTCGAGAAATCCTGAGCCTGTGGCACCGAGAAATGACTCTTGTGCGGATGTCATCGGACCACCGCCGCCAGCCACTGTTGAACCCACCGCATAGGAGCCTCCAGCAAATGCGCTTGCCCAACCTGGGGAAAGAAAACTCGTCCCGACTTGGCCTGCTAAGCTGCTAGCGCCCGCATAGGCCGTCACCGCACTCGCCGCCACCCAAACAAACGCCGCCGTCACCAGCGCAAACGCCAGCACCGTGAACCCCGACCGCGAATCGGTCCACGCGTAGAGAAGGTCCTCCGGGCTGGGCATGTTTCCCCCATCCCACTGGGATACCGACACGCCGCTCTGCGCGAGTTGCTCCATCGTCGGGCATGACGTCGAGCCCGGCAGGGTGCAGATCGCGGCCTGTACGCCGTACGGCTGCTGGTCGACCGGCAGTGCGACGAACCAGCGTGGACGTACCCAGGCCTGTGTGGTCGTGTCGACACGCTGTCGCAGCAGGTTGCCCGATCGGGTGACGACCTGCGTCCATCGCGTATCCGTCATCGCGATGAATCCGGCGGGGGCGTTGTAGAGACGCATGGCGTGGCCGACGGCGACCTGGGCGGCACTCCAGCCGATGTTGTAGAAGACCGGGTCTGTCTCGTCCGTCGGCCTGAACACGGCGAACGGGTTGCGCCCGGCGCGGATCGCGTCGGCTGCCTCGACGGGCGACAGGTAGTGCCGCTGCGCCGCCCAGCGCTCGCCGTGATGCGGGGTGAAGTCGCCGAGGTAGCTGCGGATTCGTCCGTCGGCCTGCCGTTCGGCCTTGACGACACGGATGCGCAATTGCGCGTTCTCGGGGGAGTACGTCGCGAACACCATCGCGGCATGGCCGGGAAAGGCCATCACCAGCTTCGATACGACGTCGGATCCGAGCCCCAGTTGGCCGACTTCTTCGCGGCCCGCGGTGATCCATCGCTCGCCTTGCAGCATGCGCAGGTCGAAACCGCCCGCGCCTCGCCCGGCGATCTCGCCGAGCAGCGACCAGTTGTCGAGCGGGTAGCGAACCGTCACGGTGGAGGATACCGGCGCGCTCGTCCAGCGCGGGTTGAACTGGCCGCCGGCCGCGCGGGCCTCCCCCACCGGATGTACGACCGGCAGGACGGCCAGAAGGACAACCAGCAGCCGGGCAATCAAGCGATCCACGCGTGTCATGCGCATCCGTCCGGTGAGACCGCCACCGTGAATCTCGCCAAAAGGGGCCGGGCTGCCGACCCGCCCCCGCCGGTTCGACCCTGGCTGGGTCGGCGGGTATGTCGGCGCAGGTCGGGCAACGCGCGGCGGGTTCCAGTGCATGACGCCTCCTCATGGAAGGCCTGGATTGAACGCCATCGAAGCGCGGATGACCATGCCGGAAACGCAGCCCTGCGGCGGGATACCCCGGGGCCGCTCCAAGACGAGCCAGTGCTTTACGCTCCTCTGGCCGCTTGATGCATTGACGGTGCGCAGTGGCCTGACAGTTGCCGCTGCATCGCACCGGCATCCGGCGGACACCCTGTCCCCGGCATCGATCGGGCGATCCTCACGACACGAGGGGTGGAGGAGATGGATCGAGACTCGGAAGGACGACGCGCGTTCCTGAAGGGCGCAGTCGCGGGTAGCGCCGCCGCCGTGACCACCGCGCTGCCAGGCACGGCCTCGGCGCAGGCGGCCGGCAGCAAGGCCACTGCCAGTGCGCCCGCCACGGCTGGCTATGTGTTCCTGACGCCCGACGAAGGTGCCTTCATCGAGGCGGTCGTCGACCACATGGTTCCAGCCGATGCGTTAACGCCGAAGGGCACCGACCTCGGGCTGCACATCTACATCGACCGGGCGCTGGCCAGCGGCTGGGGCAAGGGCGAGCGACTGTACCGGCAGGGGCCGTGGAAGCAGGGCACCGGCAACCAGGGCTACCAGCTGCCGCTGACACCCTCTGAACTCTATCGCGCGGCGATCCCGGCCGCCGACGCCGCCTGCGTGAAGGCCTACGGCAAGACCTTCGACAAGGTCACCCCCGAGCAGCGCGAGGCCTTCCTGGTCGCCATGCAGCAGGGCAAGGTCACGCTCGAGAACGGTCCACCGGTACGGATCTTCTTCGGCATGCTCTACCAGAACGTGATGGAGGGCATGTTCGCGGATCCGATCTACGGCGGCAACCGCGACAAGGCCGGCTGGAAACTGGTGAACTTCCCCGGGGTGATCGCGACCAACCAGCAGAACATCGACAAGTTCCGCGACCGCAGGATGCCGACCAACCCGCTCGGCATCGCCGACATCAGCTGACCGGAGACCCACGACATGGCAGCCAGGAAACTGAAGGAAGTCGACGCGGTCATCATCGGCCTCGGCTGGACGGGCGGCATCCTCGCGAAGGAACTCTCCGAGGCGGGGTTGAAGGTGGTCGCGCTCGAGCGCGGCAGGATGACCACCACCGAGGCGGACTTCCAGTTGCAGCAGGTGCGCGACGAACTGCGCTACGTGCAGCGCCAGGAAATGATGCAGGACGCCTCGCGCGACACCGTGACGATGCGCAACACGCCGAAACAGGATGCCCTGCCAGTGCGCCGGCTCGGTTCGTTCCTGCCCGGCGAGGCGGTCGGTGGCTCGGGCCTGCACTGGAGCGGCGGCACCTGGCGCTGGTCGGACAACGAATTCAAGGTACGCAGCCTGTACGAGCAGCGCTACGGCTCGAAGTTCATCTCCGCAGAAATGTCCGACCTGCGCGACTGGGGCATCTCCTATGCCGAGCTGGAGCGCTACTACGACAAGTTCGAGTACATGGCTGCGGTGTCCGGCAAGGCCGGCAACCTCAATGGCCGGATACAGCCTGGCGGTAATCCGTTCGAAAGCCCGCGCGCACGCGAGTACCCGCTGCCGCCGCTGAAGAACGTGCTGTCCTCGCAGCTGTTCGCGGAGGCAGCGACAAAGGCGGGCTACCACCCGTTCCCGCGCCCCGCCGCCAATGCATCGCGCGCTTACACCAACCCGGACGGTGCGAGCTTCGGCGGCTGCCAGTACTGCGGCTTCTGCCAGCGCTTCGGCTGCGAGGCCAATGCCAAGGCAAGCCCGCACATCACGGTGGTGCCCGCTGCGCTGAAGAGCCAGAACTTCGAATTGCGTACCAACGCATGGGTCACGCAGATCCTCAAGGATCCGTCCGCGAAGCGCGTGACCGGCGTTCTCTACACCAACCTGCTCACCGGTGAAGAGCTCGAGCAGCCGGCATCGATGGTGATGCTTTGCACCTTCACGATGAACAACACGCACATGATGCTGCTGTCGGGTATCGGCCAGCCCTACGACCCTGCCACGCAGACCGGCGTGATCGGACGCAACTACTGCTACGAGACGCGCACCGGTGCCAACCTCTTCTTCGAAGGCCGTACGTTCAACCGGTTCATCTCGGCGGGCGGCACCAACTGGGTGATCGACGACTTCAACGCCAACTGGGATTTCGACCGCGCGCCGCATGGCTTCGTCGGCGGCTACATCGTGTCGGCCGGCCACAATACGAACCTGCCGATCGGCAACCGCCCGGTACCGGGCGGCACGCCCGCCTGGGGCACCGCGTGGAAGCAGGCGCTGGCGAAGTGGAGCGATGCGTCGATGAGCATCACCTCCAGCGGCGGATCGATGCCGCACCGCTACAACTACCTCGACCTCGACCCGACCTACAAGAACGCGTTCAACCAGCCGCTGCTGCGCATGACCTTCGACTTCAAGGAGAACGAGCACCGGATGAATGCGCACGCGGCGCAGGTGGTGAACGAACTCGCCAAGTCTCTGAACGCGACGCGGATGGGCTCTGCCAGCGGCAAGCCGCAGTCGTGGACGGTGGTGCCCTACCTGTCGACGCACAATGGCGGTGGCACGCCGATGGGCACCGACCCGAAGACCAGCGCGGTCAACCCGTTCCTGCAGAGCTGGGACGCGCACAACCTGTTCGTGATGGGCGCCAACGTGTTCCCGCACAACGGTGCCTACCAGCCAACCGGGCTGGTCGGTGCGCTGGCCTACCGCACGGCGGACATCATCAAGAGCCGCTACCTGAAGAACCCCGGCCCGCTGGTGTCCGCATGAGTACGCACCAGCGCGTGAGGAGCAATCCGATGCAGCGACATATCCGCGGGCGGCTGCCCGCACTGCTGGGCGCCAGCCTGTTCCTGCTGTCGGCGGGACAGGCCGTCGCACAGGCGGACATCAAGCGCGGCGAGAAGCTGTTCGTCGAATGCAGGTCCTGCCATGCGCTCGACGGCAGCACCGACGCCAACAGCCTGGGACCCACGCTGGCCGGCATCATCGGCCGCCGAGCCGGTGCGATCGACGACTTCCGCTACTCGCCCGCCATACGGCGCAGCAAGCTGTCATGGAACCGGCAGACGCGCGACGCGTTCATTGCCGATCCGCAGGCGGTCATCCCGGGCAACCGCATGCCGTACTCGGGCCTGGCCGACGCGAAGGAACGCGCCGACCTGATCGCCTACCTGGCCCAGGCCACTGCAGCGAAGTAGCGGCAGCGGCCGCAGGTTGCGGCCTCAGCGTGCCGGCGGATTGCCGCGCTTGGCCGCAGCACCCGACGGGATCACCGCACCGGACGAGCCGGGCGGCAAGGCTTTCTTCGTCTGCTTGGGCTTTTTCACTTCCTTGTTGCTGCGCTGCTGACCTTTGGGCATCGAAGCCTCCTGATGTTGCTGGCGGCGAACAGTGCAGCCAGTGGACCAGCATACGCGCAACGCCCGTACCCTGCGCTCGAACGGCTTCAGCGTCCGCCCGGCACCTTCGCGGCGAATACCGACCCGCGCACGCACATCCGCCCTTCCGGGTCCTGCCAGAGCTTCTCGTCGACGTGGAGCTTGCCGAACGCCCGGGTGATCGATTGCAGCGGGTATCCGGGGAAAGCGTCGATCACCTCGGCGTAGTACAGCGGCTTCGGCCCGATCAGATCCAGGATACGCGCGGCCAGCTCTTCCACCTCGCCCGCCCGGGGCTTGCGGTCGGCTGCCTTGACCGCCGATTCGTCGAGCTTGTAGCTGCCGAGCTTCACCGTGTCCGAGTAGGCATAGCGGATGCGCTCGTAGCGCTCGCGCGGGATCCCTTCCGGGATGGTGGCATCGATGCCGACCTTCGCGCCGGTGGGCACCACGCCCGCGGGCATCACCGGCAGGCTCGGGTCGAGCGGCTTGGCACGCGCACCGGGGACGATGAACACGTCGCGATCGCCCTGCACCCGTGTCGCGATCGCCCACTCGACGTCGAGCGGGTCGTACACGTCGATGTCGTCGTCGACCACCACCGCATGCTTGATGTCGCCGACCGACAGCACCGCCATCAGCGCATTCTTGCCTTCGCCGGCCTGCTTCCTGATCGACACGATTACATGCCAGGAGCCATTGCCGCCCAGCGTGACGTTGATGTCCTTCACCTGGATGCCGGCCGCCTTCAGCGCACCGCGCAGTTGCGACCAGCGCGTCGGGATCATCAGCCATGCCACTTCCCAGGGCATGTGCAGGTTGTAGTAGATCGGATCTCTCCGGTGCGAGATCGCCTTCACCCGGACCAGCGGGTTCCAGTGCAGGCCGCCCATCAGCTGGGTGAACTCGCCAAAGCGGCCTTCCGGCCAGGTCCAGCCGGTGGGCAGGATCTCGGCCTCGAGCACCATCTCGGCGTCGGCCAGGTAGGGCACGTCGATGGTCTCGCACATCGACAGCCGGGTCGGCCCGCCGCGCAGCCCGCCGGCGATGTCGATCTCGTCTACACCCATCGGCGCGCGGTAACCCGCAGCCATGAACTCGAACGGATGCGTGCCGATCGAGATGGAGATCGGCAGCGGGCGCTTCTCGAGGAATGCCTTGTGCGCGAGCGCACGCAGGTTGTTCGGGGTGACGATATCGATGCCGGTGAGGTTCTTCTCCTTCAGCAGGTAGCGGTAGATGCCGGCATTGAGCCCGCCCTGCCCGTCTCGCACGATGGTGATGCCACCGGTGATCATCGGTCCGCCGTCGAGTACCGAGGACATCGGGATCGGCAGGTCGAACAGGTCGACGTCGTCGCCGTAGCGCGTGACTTCGCGCGTGCTGCTCTGCTCGACATAGACCGGCGGGATCGGATCGGCGATTCCCTTGGTGAGCTTCTGTTCGATGTCGGCGTACTTCTCTACGCCCAGCCCGATCGCCACCCGCTCGCTGGAGCGGATCAGGCCGGACACCACCGGCATGTCGTAGCCGATCACGCGATGGAACGCGAGCGCCTTGTCGCTCTGGTCGACCAGCGTCGCGATATGCCTGCTGTCGACCGGCTCGTGGATGTCGAGCAGCTGCCCGGCTGCACGCAGACGGTCGAGGTAGTCGCGGAAGGTTTCTTTCTCATGCATGGTCGGCTCCTCCGCCAGGGCGTGACAAATGGACGTGTCCGAAGTATAGAAGAGCGAGGCGCCATGGCAAGCCGATTGCCCGCAGCCGCGAAACTGTGATCACGCACGAGGTAGCTGCCTTGAACCTGCACACCCCCTCACTATCGCCGATTACCCGCCAGCGCGCGTGCCGCCACCTGGCTGTCCTGGCCGTCATGTCGACGGCACTGGTGGCCGGCCTGCCGCAGGCCTGCGCGCAGGACTCCGCATTCCCGCAGCGGGCCGTGCGCATGATCATTCCGTTCGCCGCGGGCGGCGCGATCGACATCATGGCGCGCCCGATCGGGCGCCGGCTGCAGGAGTTCCTCGGCCATCCGGTGATCATCGACAACCGTGCCGGCGGCGGTGGCAGCCTCGCGGCGGAACTGGTCGCACGTTCCGCGCCCGACGGCTACACGCTGCTGATGGGTTCGACCAGCCCGCTGGCGATCAACCCGGCCGCACTGGCCAAGGTCGGCTACGACACGATGCGCGACTTCTCGCCGATCTCGCTGGTCGCCACGCAGCCCCTGCTGATCGTCTCGCACCCCTCGCTGCCGGCGAAGAACATCAAGGACGTGATCGCGCTGGCCAGGCGAAACCCGGGCAAGCTTTCCTACGGCAGCGCGGGGCCGGGCACCTCGAACCACCTGACCGGCGCGCTGCTCGCGCATGCCGCCGGCATCGACCTGCTGCATGTGCCGTACAAGGGCGGCGGACCGGCGCTCAATGCGCTGCTCGGCGGAGAGATCGAACTGCAGGTGAGCCAGCCCAACACCATGGTCGCGTTCGTCAAGAGTGGACGCGTGCGCGCGATCGCCACCACCGGCTCGAAGCGCTCGGCGATCTATCCGGACGTCGGCACCCTGGTCGAGGCCGGGTACAAGGATCTCGACATCACCGGCTGGTACTGCGTAGTGGGCCCCGCCAACATACCCAGGCCGACCGTGGACCGGCTCAATGCCGACCTGCGGCGCACGATGGCCGCCGCCGACGTGCGCAGCGTACTGCTCGCCGAGGGCACCGATCCGGTCGCCAGCAGCCCGGAAGAACTCGGTGCGCTGATGAAGCGTGAACTGGTGCGCTGGGCAGCGGCAGTGAAGCTCGCCGGCGTACGCCCCGAGTAGCCGGCCATGATCGGGACGGACAACCTCGGCGCCCTGTACGACCCGGAACTGTACCCGCAGAGCGGCGGCGATACCGTCGCGCTGATCGACCTGCTCGATCGCGATGCGCCGCGCGAGTACTCGCACCGCCAGGTGGAGGATGCCGCAAACGCCTTCGCGCGCGGCCTGCTAGCCAGCGGGCTGGCGCGAGGCGATGCGGTGGCCATCCTTTCAGCCAACCGTGCGGAGTACCTGTTCGCCTTTCTCGGCATCGTACGGGCTGGCATGGTCGCAGTACCGGTCAGTTACAGGTTCCCGGCCGCGACGATCGATTTCATCCTCGGCGATTGCCGGGCGAAGCATGTGGTGTGCGACGAGCAAGGCCGATCCCTGCTTACCGGCCGGCTGCCAGTCACCGTCTTCGATGGCACCGGGCCGGACGGCTTGGCCGCGCAGCTCGACCCTGGGCCGTTCGAGCCGGTGCATCCGTCACCGGAAGACGTGGCGATGGTGCTCTACACATCGGGCTCGACCGGGCGCCCGAAAGGAGTCCCACTGACCCACGGCGGCCACCTGTGGGCCCTGCGCGCGCGCGCCCGGCGCGGTGCACCGTTCACCGCGCAGCGGCTGCTGGTCGCCGCGCCGCTCTATCACATGAACGGGCTGTGCACGTCGCTCTTCACGATCGCCGTGGGCGCGAGCATGGTGCTGCTGCCCGAGTTCGATGCGCGCCTGTACCTGCAGGCGATCGAACGCTACCGCTGCACCTGGCTCACCGGAGTGCCACCGATGTTCGCGATGTGCCTGCAGCAGCGCGACCTGATCGAGCGGGGCGACCGCTCGTCGGTGCAGACGGTGCGCATGGGTTCGGCACCGATCTCGCTCAAGCTCTGGGACGAGGTGAAGGCCACCTTCCCCGGCGCGCTCGTGATGAACTCCTACGGCACGACCGAGGCCGGCCCGGTGGTGTGCGCCCCGCGTCCGGACCGCACGCTGCCGCCCCTGTCGATCGGCTGGCCGATGGAGGGCGTCGAGCTGCGCCTGGTCGATGCTGGCGGCAAGGATGCGGACGAAGGCGTGCTGTGGCAGCGTACGCCGGCAAACATGTGCGGCTACCTGAACCTGCCGGAGAAGACGCGCGAGGTACTCACGCCCGATGGGTGGTATGTATCGGGCGACGTGTTCCGGCGCGATGCGGACGGTGCGTACTTCTTCGTCGGCCGCACCGACGACATGTTCGTCTGCGGCGGCGAGAACATCTTCCCGGGCGAGGTCGAATCGCTCCTCGAGCGCCACCCCGGGGTCCAGCAGGCCTGCGTGGTACCGGTGCCCGACGAGATCAAGGGCGAGAAGCCGTTTGCATTCGTGGTGCGGGCGCCGGACAGCACGCTCGACGAAGCCGAGGTCAAGCGGTTCGCACTGGAACACGCGCCCGCCTACCAGCATCCGCGGCGGGTCGCCTTCCTCGATGCGATGCCGCTCGCAGGCCCGAACAAGGTCGACCGGCAATCGCTGAAGGCGCAGGCCGCGGCGATCGTGGCCGGCCAGCCTGCCTGATGGCACTGCAGCCCGTCGGCGTAGACACTGCACCGGTCCTGGCGCTCGACCATCTCGGCTGCATCGCCGAGGACTTCGATGCAGTGGCGGCGGCATGGGAACGGCTCGGCTTCCGGCTCTGCCCGCGCAGCCCCCAGCGCGGCGCGGTGCCGGAGCGCGAGGGCATGCATCCCTGGGCCACCTCGAACCGCTGTGCACTGTTCCGGCGCGGTTACCTCGAGCTGATCGGCATCACCTGCCCGGGCGCGTTCAACCCATGGGCATCCTTCATGGCGCGCGGCTCCGGCCTGCATATCCTCGCGCTGCGCTGCGATAGCGCCGACGAGGCCTACGCGGCACTCGCTGCGGATGCACCCTTCCTGCAGCCTCCGGTGCAACGCGAGCGCGAGGTCGATGTCGATGGCGCGATGCGCCTCATGCGCTTTCGCAACATCTTCAGCCGCGATGCCGACTGCCCGGAAGCGCGCTACATCGTCATCGAGCACCAGACACCCGGCTACCTCTGGCAGCCGCGCTACCTCGACCACGACAATGGCGCAGTCGCACTGCTTTCGGCCACGTTCGTCGCCGACGATCCACAGCCGATCATCCGGCACCTGGACGCGCTCGGCAGGCTGGCAGGGGTGGAGGCGGTCGACACCACCACCTTCGCGGCGAGACACGGCTGGCAGCCATCGAGGTTGCCCGGGCTCCACGCGCTGACGGTCGGCGTGCTCGACCTCGGGCATGCACTGGCGCTGCTCGAGACGCGTGGCGTACCGTTCAGCCGTGACGGTACCATAGCCTGGATCGACCCCGCCCACGCGGGCGGTTTTTCGATGGGCCTGCGCGAGGTGCAGCCATGAAGGCGGCAGTCATCCGGCATCAAGGTGCCGTCGTTGCCAGTACAGCGCCCGCGCGGCGTGCGCTCAGCGCGCCGCGCGCACGCCTGCGATGAGTTCGTCGAGCCAGGCCTGTCCCTGCGGCCAGTCGCCCAGCCCCGAATCGGCGTTGATGTGGCCTTTCGCTCCGATCACGCGATACGCGGCGCCCCAGGCCTCGGCGAACATCCTCGACCTGGGTTCGGCCACCATCGGATCGTTCGTGCTGGCGACGACGATGGTCGGGAACGGCATCTTCATCAGAGGCATCGGTGCGAAGCCGATCGGGCCGGCAGGCCAGTCGGGCGAATCGACGTCGCTGGTCGAGACCAGCAGCGCGGCGGCAACCGTACCGACAGCGCCCACCTTCACCCAGTTGGCAACCAGGCTGCACGCGAGCGAATGGGCGACCAGCACGATCGGCGCGGGCGCGAGTGCGGCGACGGTCCGCTGCAGCGAGGCGACCCAGTCGTCGCGGCGCGGCGTGGTCCACTCCGACTGCTCGATGCGCACGCAGCCGGGACGCTGCCGCTCCCAGCGCGTCTGCCAGTGCGCCGGGCCGGAGTTGCCCCGGCCGGGCAGGATCAGGACGACCGGATCCAACGTGCCCGCAGCCCTCATGCTTCGCCCGCGGCCACGCGTGCGCGGTACTCGGCCGCAGCCGCGTCCATGCGCACGAACACCGCACCGCGCGCGAGCAGCGTGTCGACCAGCTTCTCGAGCATCAGGATACGGTGGCCGCGCCCGATGATGAACGGATGGCAGGTATAGGTGAGGACGCCCCAGTCGAGTTCGCGCTGCATGTAGTCGAAGTCGGCCACCCAGTTGCCGAGTACCTGGTCGGCGTTCATGTTGCCGGGGCGGATCGCGTTCGGGTAGCGCATGAACTCGAAATGCGGCGCGTCGTCGGTGGACCAGCTGATCGGCATCTCGAGCAGGTTCGACGGCTTGCCGAACACCGCCGGCTTCTCCAGCTCGATGATGTCGCCCTGGCGTGCGAAATAGGGCGTGTAGTCGTCCCCCATCATGCTGCTGTCGTAGGTGAAGCCGTGCTTGAGCATCAGCTCGATCGAATGCGGCGACAGGTCCCACGAAGGCGAGCGGTATCCGGTCGGGCGCTCGCCGCAGGTGCGCTCGATGGCAGCGATGCCTCGCACGAGTTCGTTCTCTTCTTCCTCGCGCGATAGCGTCGCGGGCGGCACATGCTTCCAGCCGTGGTGTCCGATCTCGTGGCCCGCGCGCGCCACCGAGGCCACTGCATCGGGGAAAGTCTCGGCGGTATGGCCGGGCACGAACCAGGTGGTAGGAAGGCCGCGTTCACCGAGCATCTTCAGCAGCCGGGGGGCGGACACGCGCGGCCCGAACTCGCCACGCGAGATGGCCGAGGGCGTGGGCGTGCCGCGCGCGATGAAACCCGAGATGGCATCGAAGTCGAAGGTCAGGCAGACCAGGTGGCGGCGGGCTTTTGACATGGGCGCGGTTGTTGCTCCAGACTGGGCTGTCGCCGGGTGGCGACAGTCGACGAAAAGACGGTCGACGAAAAGCGTCGACGCAGTGTATCAATTCGATCCGCTGGTCATCGTCCGGCCACGGAGGGGAGCACGACATGAACGTATCGAAGCGGTCGGCGCTGCTGGCGCTGGCGCTGGCGGCCCCGATCACGGCGGCTCAGGCGGCCGAAGCACAGGGTCCGTATCCTTCACGGCCGATCCGCTACGTCGTACCGTTCGCGCCGGGTGGCCCGACCGACATCATGTCGCGTGCGATCGCCGAACGCCTGTCGGTCGCACTCGGCACACCTGTCGTGGTCGACAACCGGGCGGGGGCTGGCGGCGGCGTGGGCGCCGAGATCGTCGCGCGGTCGGCGCCCGACGGCTACACCCTGATGATTGGCCATGTCGGCACGCATGCGATCAACATCAGCCTGTACGCGAAGGTCAACTACGACCCGATCAAGGACTTCCAGCCGATCTCGATGATCGCGACGCTGCCGTTCGTGCTGGTACTGAACCCCGGCGTACCAGCGAAAAACGTGAAGGACCTGATCGCGCTCGCCCGCGCGAAGCCGGGCGTGCTCAACTTCGCGTCGGCTGGCAGCGGCGGGCCGACCCATCTGGCGGGCGAACTGTTCAAGAGCACGGCTGCGATCGACATCGTGCACATCCCCTACAAAGGCAATGCCGCAGCGCTGGCCGACCTGGTCGGCGGGCAGGTACAGATGATGTTCTCGAACATGCTGACCGCGATGCCGTTCGTGCGTGCCGGCAAGCTGCGCGCGATCGCCGTCTCGACGCTCAAGCGCTCGCCGCAGGCCCCCGAACTGCCGACCGTGTCCGAGGGCGGCGCACCCGGCTACGACGTGACGCCGTGGTATGGCGTCCTGGCGCCGGCCGGCCTGCCCCGGCCGCTGCTGACCCGGCTGCACGGGGAAGTAGCGAAGATCGTCGATTCGCCCGAGATCCGGGAACGCTTCATCAGTCAGGGCGTGGATGTGGCGTCGAGTACGCCGGAGGCCTTCGCTGCGCTGATCCGCGCCGAGATCCCGCGCTGGCGAGAGCTTGTGAAGCGGTCGGGGGCGCGGGCCGACTGAGCCGGCCGGCGTACGTCCGTAACGTTCACTCCGCCTTGATGCCGGCCCGCTTGATCACCCTGCCGAAGGTCTCGGAGTCGTTGCGGATCGCGCGCTGGTAGTCCTCGGGCGTATCGCCGACGATGGCGTAACCCAGTTGCGTCTCGAACCGGTTGCGCACGTCGGCCATCTTCAGCGCGGCGACCGATGCGGCGTTGATCCGGTTCACCACGTCGCGCGGCGTGGCGGCCGGAACGACGAAGCCGTAGCGTCCATCGATCGCCTGCATCTTGAAGCCCTGCTCGGCCAGTGTCGTCGCACCCGGGGCCGCGCTGCTGCGCCGAGACCCGGCGATCGCGATCACCCGCGCGCGCTTCGATTCGAGATGCGGACCCAGGGGCGTCAGGTCGGTGAACATCAGGTCGATCTCGCCGGTGGCCAGGCCGGCCAGCGCCGGGGCTGTGCCCTTGTACGGCACATGCACCAGCCGCGTACCGGCCGCATCGCCGAACAGCTCCGCCGCGATATGCGAGATCGAGCCAGCGCCGGACGAGCCGAAGTTGAGGAGACCCGGCTTGGCGCGCGAGAGCCGGACCAGGTCGTCGATGTTCTTCGCCGGCACCCGGGTATTCACGGCGACCGCGTACGGCGTGAGCACCAGGGTGACCACGCCCTGCACTTCCTTCAACGGATCGTAGGGAAGCTTCGCGTAGAGGTGCTGTGCAATCGAAAGGGCGCTCTGGCTGCCGGCACCGATGGTATAGCCGTCCGCTGGCGAGCGCAGCATCGCGTCGATGCCCAGTGTGCCACCGGCACCGCCGCGATTCTCGTAGACCATCGGCTGGCCCCATTGCTCGGAGAGCTTCTGTCCGACCACGCGCGAGATGATGTCCGATTGGCCGCCGGGGGCGAAGGGCACGATGATACGTACCGGCTTGGCCGGGAACGCGGTACCCGGCTGGGCGAAGGCCGGCATCGCGACCAGCGTGGCGCCTGCGAGAACCAGGGCGGCGGGAGTTATTCGGCTGAGTGACATGGCTGCTCCGTTGGACGGGATTCTGGCGACTGCCGATTTGTTCGTACAATGATGGCAGGTCATGACGCAAGGGGAGCAAGTTCCCTGCCACGTCCCCGTTGCGACCACCCCCAACCGATTCCCCGATTCGCCACCCTCAGGAGCCCCGCATGAAACTCGTCGCCCGGGAAATGGAGTCTGCACTCAGCGACTCGGCACTGCTGCGCCAGAAGCTCACCCAGATCGCCGCCGACAACAAGGGCAAGCCGCAGGCGTTCAAGATGCGCACCGCATTGCTCAAGCAGGGCCGCGCCAACATTCCGGTCGCGGCGACCGAAGACCTGACCGTGATGGTGAAGGTCTATGCGTCGGGTGGCGAGAACGGCCTGCATGCCCACCCCACCGAAGACCACACCTTCATCATCCTGCAGGGTGCAGCGACGTTCTACGACCAGGATGGCGAGATGGCCACGCTGAACGCCAACGAAGGCATCCTGGTGCCGAAAGGCTCGCTGTACCGGTTCCACTCCGTCGAGAGCGAAGGACCGCTGGTCATGCTGCGCGTCGGCTCGCCGAACTACGCGCTGCAGGGCAAGGCGAGCTCGCGCGTAGGGCCGTCCGGCGAATACATGCAGGGCGACTCGAAGGAGAACAAGACCGTCGAGATGCAGGTGCTCGAGGACGCCTACTTCGGCTGACCGAAGCCGGGGTCTGACCCTGGGGTCTGACCCCGACGTCACCCTGATGTCGCTGACCCGGATTTCGGGTCAGCGGGTGAAGGGCAGCGCCGAGGCCTTGCCGGCCTCGGTCTTCCACAGGGCGGCGAGCAGCGCCTTCGATTTCCCGGCGCCGATCACCGGCTCGGCGAGTTCCATGAACTTGGCATCGACCTCGGCATCGGTCAGCAGTTGCTCGGGGTCGCCCTTGCGGTAGGGCTGGAAGAACTCGAGCTTGCGGCCGTCGGTCAGCGTCATCTTCACCCGCGATGCGCGCTGCGTCGGGTAGCCGGCTGTCAGCACCGGATCCTCGACAAGTTCGATGCGCGACATCAGGTCCTTGACCTTCGCATCGTTCAGCCGCTCGGGCGTGTAGGCGTCGAGCCGGACGCTGCCGTGGATCAGCGCGCTGGCCACGGTGAACCTGAGCGAGAAGCGGCCCTCGAACGCGGAGGTCACCGTGTCGCGCCCGCAGATGTCGGTCGCCTGGCCATAGGTCTCGATACGGATCGACGCGATCTGTTCGGCGTTGAGCTGGTGCTGGTGCTTCAGCACCAGCGCGCCGTCGATCGAGGCGAAGGTATGGCCGCACGAGCCATGGTTCTTGAAGGTGATTTCGGTGATGTTGTACTTTTCGCCGAGGCCGGCGGTGGCCTTGCCCCAGTCGGGGTTCTTGCTCATGGCAGCACCGAAGCCGAGTTCGCCCTCGAGCATGTCGAGCGTGCCGGTCAGGCCCTTCTTGGCGGCGAGCGCGGACATCATGCCGACATCGGCCGCATGGGCGGCATGCATCGGCTTGGTCATCGACTCTGAGCGGAACGCCTGCTGCAGCCCGGCCATATGGGTGGTGACGTTGGCGATCGCGTTCATGAACTGTTCGCGATTGCACTTGAGCACGGTGGCGGCTGCAGCAGCTGCACCGATGCAGCCGATGGTCGCGGTGGTATGCCAGTACACGTAGTGCGACGGCATCACCGACTCGCAGATGCGGGTGGAGATCTCGTAGCCGACGATCACCCCGCGCAGGAAATCCTCGCCGCTGGCATCGACCGACTGCGCAGCCGCAAGCGCGGCGCTGATCGTCGGCGAGCCGGGATGGTAGCCACCGGCGCGATAGATGTCGTCGAACTCGACGGTATGCGACCCGGCGCCCATGATCATCGCGGCTGCGCGGGTGGAGGCGGCCTGGCCATACACCGGCAGCTTGCAGCGTCCGTGGCCGACCTCGTCTTCCAGCGCCTCGATCAGCACCGTCGCCGGCGCGCACAGCATGCCGGGCAGCAGCGAAGCGCTCCAGTCGATCACGCAGCGCTTCGCGTGATGCCAGACCTCGTCGGGCAGCCGGGACGTCTGTTCATGGACAGCATAGTCGGCAAGTTTCTCGAGCAGCATCGCAGCCTCCTCCGGTCAGCGGCACAATGTGGCATGTTAGCACCCGCCCGGAACCGGAGATAGCCGGCGGGCCCGCCCACTCCCGGAGGACGCATGACCGAACGAACCGCCCGCAGCGCAATGATGCGACCGGCGCTGGCCGCCTGCGGACTGGCTTTCGTGGCCGCCACCGCCACGACGATGACCGCCACCGCCCAGGCCCAGCCCTGGCCCGCGAAACCCGTACGCCTGGTGGTCAGCTTCGCCCCCGGGGGCGCCAACGACATCCTGGGCCGCGCGATTGCCCAGCAGCTGACCGAACAGCTCGGACAGCAGGTCGTGGTCGAGAACCGCGCCGGTGCCGGCGGCGCGGTCGGCACCGAGTTCGTCGCCCGGTCGCAGCCCGACGGCTACACGATCCTGCTCGGCACCTCGTCCGCGTTCGCGATCATCCCGCACCTGTCGAAGCCCAACTACGACGCGATCAAGGACTTCGCCCCGATCGCGCCGTTCGCGACGCTGAACTACGTGATCCTCGCGCACCCTTCGGTGCCGGTGAAGACGGTGAAGGAACTGATCGCCCTCGCGCGCAAGTCGCCCGGCCGTTTCAACTTCGCCTCATCGGGCAACGGTTCCGCGCCCCATCTCGCGGTCGAACTGTTCAACGCGCAGGCAGGCATCAAGCTGGTGCACATTCCCTACAAGGGTGGCGCCCCGGCACTCACCGCGCTGATGGGCGGCGAGGTCGACCTGATGTTCGACACCTTCATCACCGCCCTGCCGCACGTGAAGAGCGGACGCACCCGCCCGCTGGCCGTCACCTCGGCCCGGCGCGCCGCGACCTTCCCCGACCTGCCGACGGTCGCCGAGTCCGGCCTGCCCGGCTACGAGGCGGGCAACTGGTTCGCGCTGTTCGCGCCTGCCGGCACGCCGCAACAAGCCATCGATCGCGCCGCACAGGCCGTGGGCAAGGCGACCGCCTCGCCCGCCTTCCGCGAGCGTCTCGCCGCACAGGGCGCGGAGCCGATGACCGGCACGCCCGAAAGCCTCGCCGCGCTGGTGCGCACCGAGTCCGCCCGCTTCGCCCGGTTGATCAAGGATGCCGGCATCCGCCCCGAGTGACCCCCTTCTACGCTGGAGTATCCGATGAACGCTGCACAGCGCTGCACCTCAGCATCCCTCGCCGCCTGCGGCCTGGCCCTCGCCTCGTTCAGCCTGCCCGCCAGTGCACAACCTGCCTGGCCGGCCAAGCCGATCCGCATGGTGGTCGGCTTCGCGCCGGGCGGCAACGTGGACATCACCGCGCGCGCACTCGGACCGGCACTTACCGAAGCCCTGGGACAACCGGTGCTGATCGAGAACCGCGCCGGCGCAGGCGGCAGCGTCGGCGCGGAGATGGTCTCGAAATCCATCGGTGATGGCTACACCCTGCTGATGGGCTCCAGCTCGCTCGCGGTCAACGTGAGCCTGTACACCAACCTGAACTTCGACGCGGTGAAGGACCTCGTGCCGGTGGCCCCGGTATCGGTGGTGCCGATCGTGCTCACCGTGCATCCCAGCGTACCGGCGAAGAATGCTGCAGAGTTCATCGCCCTGGCCAAGCAGCGCAAGGGCACCATCACCTACGCGTCGGCCGGCACCGGCACCTCGAACCACCTGGCCGGTGAACTCACCCGATCGGTGGCAGGCATCGACCTGATCCATGTCCCGTACAAGGGCAGCGGTGCGGCGCTCGGCGACCTGATCGGCGGCCAGGTGGACAGCATGTTCGACCAGCTCACCTCGTCACTGCCATTCATCCGCTCGGGCAAGATCCGCATCCTCGCCGTCACCAGCGCGAAGCGCTCCAGCATCCTGCCCGATGTGCCGACGCTCGCCGAGCAGGGCGTGAAGGGCGTCGACGCCAGCACCTGGGTCGGCGTGTTCGCGCCCGCGTCGACGCCGCGCGACATCGTCAACCGGCTCAATGCGTCGATCCAGAAGATCACCCGCTCGAGCGCCTTCCGCGAACGGCTGGCGGCGCTCGGCGCCGACGCGCTGGAAGGCTCGCCCGAGCAGTTCGGGCAGCTCTACCGCGAGGAGGTCGTCAAGTGGGCGAAGATCGTGAAGTCCTCCGGCGCGAAGGCGGAATGATGCGCAACCTCCTCGTCAACCGCACCGGCCAGGTCGGCATCCCCTGCGTGCTGATGCGCGGCGGCACCTCCAAGGGTCCGTTCTTCTTCGCCGACGATTTGCCCTCCGACCGCACCGTGCTCGAGCGCGTGCTGCTCGCCGCGATGGGCTCGCCCGACACCCGGCAGATCAACGGCATCGGTGGCGCCGACACGCTGACCAGCAAGATCGCGATCATCTCGAAGTCGAAGCGCGCCGACGCCGAGATCGACTACCTGTTCGCCCAGTGCTCGGTGGACAAGGCCGTGGTCGACTTCAGCCCGAACTGCGGGAACATGCTCGCCGCCGTCGGACCGTACGCGATCGAGACCGGGCTGGTGCAGGCGCAGAGCCCGACCACCCGGGTGCGCATCCACAACGTGAACACCGGCGCGGTGATCACCGCGACGATACAGACGCCAGACGGCATCGTGAACTATGAAGGCGAGGCGTCGATCCATGGCGTGCCCGGCACCTCGGCACCGGTCTACCTCGAGTTCTCCAACATCGTCGGTGGCAAGACCGGAAAGCTGTTCCCCACCGGCAAGCCGATGGACGTGATCGACGGCATCGAAGCCACCTGCATCGATGTCGCGATGCCGATGGTGCTGATGAAGGCCTCCGACTTCGGCATCAGCGGCTACGAGTCGAAGCCGGAGCTCGATGCGAACAAGGAACTGATTGCGCGCTTCGAGCAGATCCGCCGCAAGGCCGGCGTGCTGATGGGCATGGGTGACGTGTCTGCTTCGGTCGTGCCGAAGGTCGGGCTGCTCTCGCCGCCACGCGCGGCCGGCGGCACGATCACCTCGCGCTATTTCGTGCCGTGGAACCTGCACGCGGCGCATGCGGTGACCGGGGCGCTGTGCCTGGGCTCGGCGATCATGCTGCCGGGGACAGTCGCGCGGCAGGTCTGCGAGCCGCCGGCCGGGCCGTTCGCCGACATCATGATCGAGCACCCGACCGGATCGATGGGCGTGGCGATCGAGACCACCGGCGAAGGCAATGCGATGACCATCAAGGGCGGCAGTTTCCTGCGCACGGCGAGGCTGCTGTTCGCGGGCGAGGTGTTCGTGCCGGCGTCGGCGTTCGGGGATGCGCGGATGGAGAAGGCGGCCTGAGGGAGCGCCAGCCAGAGGGGTCAGGTCTTGCCTTTTGCCTCGGAGAGGCAAAAGGCAAGACCTGACCCCAAACTTACCAAACTTGCTCCGTTCGCCAGCGAACAGACTGCTCCTCATCGCGGGCACACACTCGACGCCATGATCGTCGAGCACACGAAACCAATCATGAAGAGGGCCAGGGCAGCGCTGCTTGAGGCAATCGCTGCAGGAGCGGTCTCGCTGGCACTGGCGCTGCCTGCGCTCGCCGCGTCCCCAGAGAGCGTTTCATACCCGTGCACGTTCGGTTCAGGCGCCGTGGTCAAGACCCCCTACCCCTGCGAACCCGCCATGGTGGCGGCCTTCACCAGCCGCCTCCTGGAACTGTATCCGGCAGTCGCTCGCATCAACACCGATCCGGACTACATGCTGGGCCTGTACAGCTTCGCGATGGCAGGTTGCAGGGGACAGTTCGCCACGATGACGCCGGAGGCGATCGGCCTGGCCGGCGAGCCGTTCTTCCCGAAGGAAATGCTCGCGGCGATGATCCGCGCCGGACGCGAGGTGATGTGCCCGGAGCCCGTAGCCGGCATCAAGACCGATCCGGATCGAAGTCCCTGACCGGTTCGCTACGTGGGCACGCGATCCCCGGGTTCCCCCCGGGAATCGCGCACCGGAACCCGCGTATCAGGCGTCGTAGCCCGGATTCTCGCGATCCAGCTTGCGCAGCATCGTCGGCCACTCGAGCAGGCCGAACGGACGGCGCGTACCACGCTGGTACAGGTGCGTGGTCTGGTCGACCACTTCCTTCGGCGGCAGCGACAGTTCGGTGTTGCACGACAGCGCGGCGATCTGGATCTGGCAGGCCCGCTCCAGGCGCCACATGTTGTTGAAGCACTCCGCCACGGTCGGCCCGACGGTCAGCAGGCCGTGGTTGCGCAACACCATCGCCTCGCGGTCGCCGAGGTCGGCGCACAGCCGCTCCTGCTCTTCCATGTTGAGCGCGACGCCTTCGTAGTCGTGGTAGGCGATGTCGCCGAAGCGCATCGAGGTCTGGGCGATCGGCAGCACGCCGCACTTCATGGCCGAAACCGCCATGCCGGCGATGGTATGGGTGTGGATCACGCAGTCGACGTCGTGGCGCACCTTGTGCACGGCACTGTGGATCACGTAGCCGGCCTTGTTCACGCCGAACTTGGTGGCGTTGAACAGCACGTTGCCATCGATGTCGATCTTGATCATGTCCGACGCGGTCATCTCTTCGTAGAGCATGCCGTACGGATTGATCAGGAACTCGCCCTCGGTGCCGGGTACGCGCGACGAGATGTGGTTGGCGATCATCTCGGTCATGCCGTAGAGGGCCATCAGCCGATAGCAGGCGGCGAGGTCGACCCGCGCCTTCCACTCGGCCTCGCTCACCTGCTCCTTGACGCTGCGCGACGGATCGTACGCATTGCGGTTGGCGATCTTCGCATCGCCGCCGGGGACGGCCATCTCGGCGCCGGCACCTTGGGTCTGGTCCATCGGGAGCTCCTCGTCAGGTGATTGGGTTACTGAACCTGTGATGTTACGTCAGCCGCCGGATACGCGTGCGCCGGCCGACGTGCCCGCCGAAGTACCGGCAATGCGGCCGAACACCGCACCGGAGGTGAGTCCGCTGCCACCGGGATAGTTGTGGAAGAACAGTCCGCCCACCATCTCGCCGGCGGCGAACAGCCCCGGGATCGGGTTGCCGCCGGTGTCCTCGACCCGGGCCTGCTCGTCGACCTTGACGCCGCCGAAAGTGAAGGTGACGCCACAGGTCACCGCGTAGGCCTCGAACGGCCCCTCGTCGATCGTGTTCGCCCAGTTCGACTTCGGCACCCGCAGCCCG
>CANGXU010000002.1 GCA_947457885.1 Betaproteobacteria bacterium | reverse complement strand
TACTTGCGCAGCCCGAGGCGTTCGATCAGGCCGCGGTAGCGGGCGAGATCGCGATCCTTCAGGTAATCCAGCAGCTTGCGCCGCTTGCTGACCATCTTCAGCAGGCCGCGGCGCGAGTGGTGGTCTTTCATGTTCTTCTGGAAGTGGGAAGTCAGGTCGTTGATGCGCGCAGTGAGCAGCGCAACCTGCACTTCCGACGAACCGGTGTCGGCGGTACCACGCTGGTACTCTTTGACGACAGCGGCCTTCTGTTCTGCGGTTTGAGCCATGGAGATGAAAAGCCCCGATGTGTTGAGTTGAAAAGAAAAGCCCCGGATTTTACTTTGAAATCAGGGGGACACTCAAGTGGTTTCGCCCGCCGGCGGGCGGATTGCGTCGTTTTCGCCGCCGGCCGGCGACGCAGCGTGGGCAATCAGCCTCATCGGGCGCACGCGCGCGGCCCCATCGGGCCCCGGCTCGACCGCCCCCACCCCGAGGAAGGCCCTGTCCGAATCGGCCGTGCCGCGCAGGCCGGGCAGGCTCGACGGACCGTACAGCCGCACGAGGACGGGCGCATCGCCGTCGGCTGGCGTCGCAGCCGCCGCCGGGCAAGGCTGCAGTGTGCGACCCTGCAGCAGCCCGAGCGCATCGCTGGCGCACAGGACGACCGCCGGCAGCGACTGCACCAGCGCATCTGCCGGACGCAGGTACTGCTGTCGCTGCAGTGGGTCCGCCGCCTCGAGCGCCGCCAGCGTCACCGAGGACGCGAGGGTGAATGGACCCACGGCCGTGCGCCGCAGCGCGACCAGGTGTGCGACCGTACCGAGCCGCTCCGCGATCTGCTCGGCCAGCGTGCGGACATAGGTACCCTTGCTGCAGCTGACGCTGAAGGTCAGGCGCGGACTGTCCCATTCGACGAGGTCGAGCGCGTGGATCGTGACCGCGCGGGGCGCGCGCACCACCTCTCCGCCGGCCCGGGCGATCGCATAGAGCGGCTGCCCCTGGTGTTTCAGCGCGCTGTACATCGGCGGCACCTGCTCCAGCGGCCCCGTCAGCGAGGCCAGGGCGGCTGCGACCTGGGCGACTGTCGCGTCGACCGGCCGCTGCGCGACGATCTGGCCCTCGCGGTCGCCGGTGTCCGTGGCCACGCCGAGCAGGGCCGTGGCCAGGTAGGCCTTGTCGGCGTCGAGCAGACCCTGCGAGAACTTGGTCGCGTCGCCGAGGCACACCGGCAGCAGTCCGGTGGCCATCGGGTCGAGTGTGCCGGTATGCCCTGCCTTGGACGCGCTGAAGCTGCGTCGCGCCCGCTGCAGCGCCGCGTTCGAGCTGAGCCCTTCGGGCTTGTCGAGCAACACCACGCCGTCGATGTCGACGGTTGGCGCCCGGCGGCGCTGGCCGCCGGCCTTGCCAGGGACCATGTTCAGGAAACCCCGCTCAGGACTGTGAACCGGGCTCGTTGGCCTGGTCGATCAGCCGCGACAGCCTGACGCCGCGCTCGACCGACTCGTCATAGGTGAAGTGCAGCTGCGGCACGCTGCGCAGCAGAAGGCGATGGCCCAGCTGCGCACGCAGGAAACCGGCTGCGCGCTGCAAGCCTGCCAGCGTGTCGGCCTTGCGCGCGTCGTCTTCATCGAGCACGGTGAAGAAGATCTTCGCGTGCGCGAGGTCGCCGGTTACCTCGACGTCGGTGATCGTGACCAGCCCGATCTTCGGGTCGTCCACGTCGAGGCGGATCAGTCCGGACAGCTCGCGCTGCAGCTGTTCGGCGACCCGCCGCGCCCTGGGATTGGCTCGCCGCACTACAGGGAGCGCTCGACTTCGACCACCTCGAACGCCTCGAGCTGGTCACCAACCGCGATGTCGTTGTAGTTCTTCAGCGACAGGCCGCACTCGAATCCGGCCTTGACCTCGCGCACGTCGTCCTTGAAGCGCTTCAGCGAATCGAGTTCCCCGGTATAGACCACGACGTTATCGCGCAGCAATCTGATCTGCGCGCCCCGCTTGATCAGGCCTTCGGTCACGTAGCAGCCGGCGACCACGCCGACCTTCGAGATACGGAACACCTGGCGGATCTCCACCAGCCCGAGGATCGATTCCTTCCGGTCCGGGGTCAGCATGCCCGACAGTGCAGCCTTCACCTCGTCGACCACGTCATAGATGATGTCGTGGTAGCGGACGTCGACGCCGGAACTCTCGATCAGCTTGCGCGCGGTGGCGTCGGCACGCGTGTTGAATCCGATGACCACTGCCCGCGACGCGAGTGCGAGGTTCACGTCCGACTCGGTGATCGCCCCGACCGCGCTGTGCACGATGGTCACCTTCACCTCGTCGGTGGACAGCTTGAGCAGCGACTGCACCAGTGCCTCGACCGAACCCTGCACGTCGGCCTTGATGACCAGCGCGAGGGATTTCGCCGCGCCCTCGCCGACGTTGTCGAACAGGTTCTCGAGCTTGGCCGACTGCTGCTTCGCCAGCCGCACGTCGCGGAACTTGCCCTGGCGGAACAGCGCGATCTCGCGCGCCCGGCGCTCGTCGGACAGCGCAACCACTTCCTCGCCGGCGCTCGGGATGTCGGACAGGCCCTGGATCTCGACCGGGATCGATGGCCCGGCCTCCGCGACCTGCTTGCCGTTCTCGTCGAGCATCGCGCGAACCTTGCCGAACGAGGTACCGGCCAGGATCACGTCCCCGCGCTTCAGCGTACCCGACTGCACCAGCACGGTGGCGACCGGACCGCGGCCCTTGTCGAGCCGTGCCTCGATCACCAGCCCGCGTGCCGGGGCGACGCGCGGTGCCTTGAGCTCGAGGATCTCGACCTGCAGAAGAAGGCCTTCGAGCAGCTTGTCGATGCCCTGCCCGGTCTTCGCGGACACTCCGATGAACTGCGTGTCGCCGCCCCAGTCTTCGGGCACGACGCCCTGGGCAGCGAGTTCCTGCTTGATGCGCTCGACATTCGCCTCCGGCTTGTCGATCTTGTTCATCGCAACCAGCAGCGGGACCTCTGCAGCCTTCGCATGGCGGACGGCCTCGATGGTCTGCGGCATCACGCCGTCGTCCGCAGCAACGACCAGTACGACGACGTCGGTGGCCTTGGCGCCACGCGCACGCATCGCAGTGAACGCCTCATGGCCCGGGGTATCGAGGAAGGTGATGATGCCTTGCGGCGTTTCGACGTGGTAGGCACCGATATGCTGAGTAATACCTCCAGCCTCTCCGCTGGCGACGCGGGTACGGCGGATGTAGTCCAGCAACGAGGTCTTGCCGTGGTCGACGTGACCCATCACCGTCACCACCGGGGCGCGCGGCTCCAGCACTACTTCGGCGTGCGGCTCGGTCACGACCAGGAACGCCTCCGGATCGTCCAGCTTGGCTGGCTTTGCGACATGGCCGAGTTCGCCTACCAGGATCATTGCAGTCTCCTGGTCGAGCACCTGGTTGATGGTAGCCATCGTGCCGAGCTTCATCAGGTGCTTGATCACCTCGGCCGCCTTGATCGACATCTTCTGCGCCAGCGCGCCGACAGTGATCGTTTCGGGAACCAGCACCTCGTGCACGACAGGCTCGGGCGCGCTGTATCCACTGGATGCGTCGTCGTCACCGCGGCCACGACCGCCTGGCCCGCGTCCGCCACGCCACCCATGAGCGCCCATCACGTCGCCGCGCGTCTTGATCGAACGGCGCCGGAGGTTCGGATCCTGCCAGGGCGTGACTTCCTTCTTCTTGACAGTCTTCTTTTCGGCTTTCGCTGCCCTGTCTTCGGGCTTCACGATCGGTTTGTGCAGCGTGCCGGGCTGAGTCGGCGCCAACTGTTCGGTGCCGGGCCTGACTGCCGCCACTGGCGCAGCGGCCGGCGCCGGAGCCGGCTGGGCGGCAGCGATCGCCGCCGCCGCGGCGGCCTGCCGACGACGGGCTTCGGCCTCCTGCTTGGCTCTCAGTTCGGCGAGCTGGCGTGCCGCGAGGGCTTCGGCCCGCTTTGTCTCGGCTTCGCGCAGGGCGAGTTCAGCGGCGTCGAGGACCGGGCCCGGGCGCTTGCGGACGACGGTGCGTGTCGGGGTGGCTGGTGCTGGCGCGGCGGCGGAAGCCTCGGCGGACTCGACGGCCGGGACAGGCGCCTCAGGTGCGATGGCCGTGTCTGCCATCGGCGCGGGCTCAGGCTCAGGCTCGGGCGGGGCCACCATGACGGGCTCGGGCTCCGGCTCTGGCATCGGCATCGGCTCAGGTACCGGCTCGGATACCGGCGCAGCGACGACGACCTCTTCGACGATCGCTTCCGGCGCAGCCTCGGCAGCCGCCGGCAGTGCGGCGCCGGTGGCCTCTGCCGCAGGTATCGCCTCGTTCGCATCGCGCTTGACGAACACGCGCTTCTTGCGCACCTCGACCTGGATCGTGCGCGGGCGGCCGGTGGCGTCGGCCTTCTTGATCTCGGTCGTCTGCTTGCGGGTCAGCGTGATCTTGCCCTTGCTCTCGTTTGCACCGTGCGACCGACGCAGGTAGTCGAGCAACTGGGTCTTGTCCTGTTCGGTCAGCGGGGCGTTCTCCGCGAGCGGCCGGCTGACGCCGGCGGCCTGCAACTGCTCGAGGAGCAGTGCTGGCTGCACGCCCAGCTCTTTCGCGAATTGGGATACGTTCATTTCTGCCATCTGATGCTCCGGTCGGCGGGATGATCCCGCCTGGTTTTGCGCACGGCTGCCGTGTCCGGGCCGTCTGCCCGCAAGTTCTGTGTCTCTGTCGACTAGTTCGACTGCTGCGCGAACCACGGTGCCCGGGCAGTCATGATCAGCTGCTTCGCGCGGTCCGCATCCATCTCGGTGATCTCGACCAGATCGTCGACGGCGAGGTCGGCCAGGTCGTCCTTCGTCTTGATGCCGCTGCGCGCCAGTTGCCGTGCCGTCGCATTGTCCATGCCCTCGAGCGTCAACAGATCCTCGACGTCATGACCGACCTGCTCCTCGCTGGCGATCGCCTCGGTGAGCAGCGCATTGCGCGCACGGGTGCGCAGCTCGTTCACGGTGTCATCGTCGAACGATTCGATTTCCAGCATCTCGGTGATCGGGACGTAGGCGATCTCTTCCAGCGTGCTGAAGCCCTCCTCCACCAGAATGTCGGCGACTTCCTGGTCGACATCCAGACGCTCCATGAACAGGGCGCGCACCGACGCGGTCTCCTGCTCTTTCTTGCGCTGCGACTCGTCCAGCGTCATGATGTTGAGCTGCCAGCCGGTCAGTTCGCTCGCCAGGCGCACGTTCTGTCCGCCACGTCCGATCGCCTGCGGAAGGTTCTCGCCGTCGACGACGATATCCATCGTGTGCTTTTCTTCGTCGACGACGATGCTGCTGACGTCGGCCGGCGCCAGCGCGTTGATCACGAACTGCGCGGGATCGGCCGACCACAGGATGATGTCCACGCGCTCGCCGGCCAGCTCGCCGGTGACCGCCTGCACGCGCGAACCACGCATGCCCACGCAGGTGCCGATCGGGTCGATCCGCTGGTCGTTCGACTTGACCGCGATCTTCGCGCGCACGCCGGGATCGCGCGCAGCCGACCTGATCTCGAGCAGGCCTTCCTCGATCTCCGGTACTTCGAGCTGGAACAGGCGGATCAGGAATTCGGGGGATATCCGCGAGAGGATCAACTGCGGCCCACGCACGCCGCGGTCGATGCGCAGCAGGCATGCACGCACGCGATCGCCCACGCGCAGGTTCTCCTTCGGGATCATCTGGTCGCGCGGCAGCACCGCTTCGAGCCGTCCGGTCTCGATGATCGCGTTGCCACGTTCGAGCCGCTTGATCGCGCCCGAGACGAGATGTTCCTTGCGCGCGAGGAAGTCGCTCAGGATCTGCTCGCGCTCGGCGTCGCGGATCTTCTGCAGGATCACCTGCTTGGCGGCCTGCGCGCCGATCCGTCCGAAGTCGACCGGCTCGAGGGCCTCCTCGATGTAGTCGCCAACCTCGATGTCTGGCTGCTCTTCCTTCGCCTCGGAGAGCAGGTACTGCTGCTCCATGATCACTTCCTCGGTCTCGTCGGGCACGACGAGCCAGCGCCGGAAGGCACTGTAGTCGCCGCTCTCGCGATCGATCGACACGCGCACGTCGACGTCTTCCCTGAAACGCTTCTTGGTAGCCGAGGCGAGCGCCATCTCGAGCGCGGTGAACACGATCTCGCGCTCGACATTCTTCTCGCGCGCCAGCGCATCGACCATCAGCAGGATATCGCGACTCATTTCTTTCCCTCCACTACAGCTTCGGAACGAGCCGGGCGCGATCGAGATTCGCGAACTCCAGCCTGACCGGTTGACCTTCGACGTCGAGCTCGAACGCGAGCTCGTCTGCCGCGCGAATCGCGCCGGAAAAATTGCGCCGCCCGGCGATCGGTGCCCGCATCGTGACCCTGGCCTGCTCGCCCGCAAAGCGCTGGAAATCGGCGACTTTCCTGAGCGGCCGGTCCAGGCCCGGCGACGATACTTCGAGCCGGTCGTAGTCGATCGCCTCGACCGCAAACAGCTGGGTGAGGTGACGGCTGACCCGCTCGCAATCTGCAAGGCCGATACCTTCCGGCTTGTCGATGAACACCCGCAGCAACCGCGAGCGCCCCTGACCGAACTCGAGGTCGACCAGTTCGTAGCCGAGCCCGCCAAGGGCGGTCTCGACCACGTGGGAAACGGAAGCAGTGACAGTCATCGTCGGGGCAACAGGATCGTTCGGAAAGTAACTGGCGGGCCAATCGGCAGGCCCGACCGGCCGGATGCGACGCAGCCACGAGCGGGCGCAAGAGAACCGCCGCGGCGCGAGAAACCGGTGCACAAATGAAAAGTGGGCCGCAGCCCACTTAACACACTGAATCCTAGCAGAAAAGCCGCGCCATTGAAATGCCTGCCGGCTGCTTCGGCCCGAATCGGTCGCCGCAGCCTACGCGAATCAGCTACCGGGCTCGATCCGCAGCGGAATGTAGATCGAGTTCTCGCCGCGACGCACCAGCAGAGCGACGTTGCGCCCACGTTCGAACTGACCCATCAGCGCGTTGAACTGCTCGGCCGTCTTGATTTCAACGTTGTTGATGGCGACCACCACGTCGCCACGCCGGATTCCGGCCCTAGCCGCATTTCCCTGTGCCTCCTCGACCAGCACGCCGGCCGCCAGCCGCAGCTGCGCACGCTGTTCCGGGGTCGGGTCGATCACGCTGAGCCCCTGCCGCGGCTGGCCCCGCCCGGACACGTTGGGAGGCTGCGCCTGCGGCGCCTGCCCCTGCGGCGCTTGCCCCTGCGGTCCGGGCTGGCCCCGCTGCGGACCACGCGCGGCGGCTCGCTCGTCCGGCGTATCGGCCACCGTAACGGTGAGTTCGCGCGATTGTCCCTTGCGCCACACCTCGACCGGCACCCTGCTGCCGGGCCGCGTTGCCGCGACGATCCTCGGCAGGTCGCCCGACGTATTGACAACCTTGCCATCGAACCGCAGGATGATGTCACTGGGCTCTATGCCACCCGACTGCGCCGGCCCGCCCTTCTCGAGGGAATTCACCAGAGCGCCCATGGGCTTCTTGAGCCCGAACGACTCGGCCAGTTCCCTGGTCACCTCCTGAATGACGACGCCGATCCGACCACGCGCGACACGCCCGGTGCTTCGCAACTGCGTGACGATGTCCATCGCCACATCTATCGGGATTGCGAACGACAGGCCCATGAATCCGCCGGTGCGGCTGTATATCTGCGAGTTGATGCCAATCACCTCGCCGCGCAGGTTGAACAGCGGACCGCCAGAATTGCCGGGATTGATCGCGACGTCGGTCTGGATGAACGGAACGAAGTTTTCCTGAGGCAAGGCCCTCCCCTTCGCGCTCACGATGCCCGCTGTCACGCTGTTGTCGAATCCGAACGGGGAACCGATCGCCACCACCCATTCACCGACCCGCAGACGGCTCGCATCGCCCAACGCGACGCGCGGCAATCCGGTGGCTTCGATCTTCAGCAGCGCGATGTCCGTTCGCCGATCGGCCCCGACCACCTTCGCCCGGAACTCGCGCTTGTCGGTCAGGCGCACCGTTATGTCCTCCGCGCCCTCGACCACATGGGCATTGGTCAGGATGAACCCGTCCGCACTGATGATGAAGCCGGAACCCAGCGAGCGCGACTCGAGGTCGCGCGGACCCGGGGCGCCCTGGTTCGGCGGCAGGAATCGACGGAAGAACTCGAAGAACGGGTCATCCTCCGGAATGTTGGGCAGTTGCGGCAGCCCGCGTCCGCCGCTGCGCACGACCTGGGTAGTAGAGATGTTCACCACCGCACCGCCCTGCCGCTCGACGAGGTCGGCGAAATCGGGTAGCACCACCTGGGCACGCGCCGGTTCGACCGGAACAAGGAGGGACAAGGCCAGCAGCACGGCAGTCAGAAACACATACGGGCGACGGATCATTTGGCAACCATGGATGCGTGGAAAACAGACCAGGACCGACGAGGCCGGTAGCGCGCGCGCGAGCCGAACCGGCGCGCTGCGCGCAACAGGCGCGCATGGAACATAGGCGCCGAGACCGCCAAAAACAAGTCCGGACGACCTGCCCGCGTCCTCCAGCCGCCCAAGTCTCTTCAGCGCGAAGCGAGCGGACCGATGGAATCGGCCACCTTTCGCAGCGTGGCTGCAGGCACTTCACCGACCGTGATCACCGCACGGTCTCCCGCAGCACGGGTGATGACTCCGACCGCTCCCCGCTGGCTGATGCCCTCATGGCCAGCCACGCGTGCCACGTCGGGATCGACGAACACGGAAAGCGTGGCGAGGCCATCGCTGTAGACGGACTGCATCACCGGGCGATCGTGCCCCGGCAACGTGCGCGATACCTGCATTACCTTACGGAAGCCGGGCGGCAGCATCCGCGGCTCCGGGAAGGGCGCCGGAGCAGCATCCCCCCCTTTTGCCTGTGCCTGGGCGAGCGGGCCCGTGCCTGGCTGTCGAGCCTCCTCGACAGAACTGTTCTCGACCGTCCAGCCCGCATAGCCGGTCCGACGGCTGGGCATTGCCTGACGGGGGCTCAGACGCTCGCCCACCGTCAGTTCGGTGAATACGAACTGCTCGATGATGTCCCCGCGCTCGTCGATCACCCGTCGCTTCACCGGCAGGCCCGACTGCTGGTCGGCCCAGATCTCCTGCGTGTAGCGGCTGCCATCCCTGGCGCGCAACCGGATCACCTGAACCGTGCGCCCGGCGGCGCGGTCGACCGGACCCGCCTCGATCGAGTAGTGGGCTGCCAGGGTCGATGGATCCTGAGGCAGGAAATCGGGAAAGCCGCGACCGGAAACGCGCCGGTCGACGCGTACCGTCTTCGAATCAACGAAGAAGTAGTGGATCTCGTCGCCGCGACGCACCACCTCACGCCGCGTACCGTCGAGCGACTCGATGCGCTCGGCATCGCCGCTGGCATTGCGCAGGCGCGTGACCCGCGCGGTCTCGGTGATGCCGGCGCAGGTGTAGACATAGACACCGCTGTAGCTGGCGGTGCGCGCGGCTGCCGAGGCGCGCACGAGCCAGGCCTGCGCGTCGGTGGCCGGCGCGGCTGCGGCCGCCGGCGCCCGGAAGGTACCAGCCCCGAGCGTGCACAGCAGCAGAAGGGCACCCGCGTGCACCAGCCGCCTTTGTCGACTGACAGCGGGCGACAGCGACCCTGCCGCGCGCACGGACATGCGCTTCATCGCGCGCTACCGGCCGTTGCGCCGGTGCCCGGTGCTGCAGGCACGTGCGCCGGCGGTCCCGCTACGAAGGCTGGTACCAGTTGCCGGTGCGCCATTGCATACTCGATGGCCACCGAGTCGCTCAGACCGGCATCGACGAAGGTCGCGGGGGGCACCCGCTCGCCGGGCGACATCCACGCGAACATGCCGGCGACCAGCAGCACGGCCACCCCGGCGAGCGCCATCGCGCGCGCCCTGGGCAGCCCGGCACGCCATCTCGGCACGACGGACAACGGCTCCTGTTCGAGGCGTTCATGGAACTTCTCGATGAAGCGCGACGAGCCGACTGCGTTACCCTGGAGCGCATCGCGGATCACATGGAACGTTGCCCAAGCATCGCGCAGTTCGTCCTGCCCCTCGAGCCTGCTGATGGTGGAGCGCACGCGACGGCGTTCCAGTTCGCCATCCATCAGGGCGGAGACGTCCTTCATTTCACCACCTCCGGTCCTTGTGGGTACCCAGCAAAGGGCGCAACTGCTCGGCGATCGCCTCGCGCGCCCGGAAAATCCGCGAGCGCACGGTACCAATCGGGCAGTTCATGATTGCCGCGATCTCGTCGTAGCTCATGCCCTCGATCTCGCGCAACATGATGGCCGAGCGCAATTCCTCTGGAAGCGCATCCATCGCTGCGTTCACCGTCTCGGCAACCTGCCGGCTCATCATTTCCTGCTCCGGCGTGCTGCTGTCGCGCGCGAGTTCGTTCTCGCTCGCAGCCTCGGCATCCTCCGGGTCGATATCCACCGTCGCCGGGGCCTTGCGGCCCTGGGCGGTCAGGTAGTTCTTCGCGGTGTTGATGCCGATGCGGTAGAGCCATGTGTAGAAAGCGCTTTCGCCGCGGAACGTCGGGAGTGCGCGGTAGGCCTTGATGAACGCCTCCTGGGTGACGTCCTCGACCTCGGCCGGATCGCGCACCAGCCTTGACAGCAGCCGTTGCAACTTGCGTTCGTACTTGTTCACCAGCAGTTCGAACGCGAGCTTGTCGCCGCGCTGTGCACGCAACACCAACTGGTGGTCAATCTCGCGGTCGCTCATCTACAGGCGCTCGCGCAGAGAAACGGGGCCCGGCGCCCCGCGGCTACGGAACACCATGCCACCTTCCAACAGACAGCGAACGGGCCCAATTAGTTCAATCTGCCCGCAATTTGCGCTGCTGCAGCGCCGGTCCAGCCTGCCAGACCAGCCCGGCGCGCAACCGCCGGAACGCCTCGGGATCGCAGTTATCGGACAGCAGCAGGCAGTCGCAGGGCAATCGCTGCCCGTCGAGCCGCAGCCGGATCACCGTCAGCCGGCTGCCCACCACCGTCGATGGCAGCAACCAGCCCACGCGGGTCTGCCCGTCGCGGCGCCTGGCGTGCACCCGGCCGTTCCCGGCAACTTCCAGTCCGACGATCGACTGCGGTAGTGCTGCCCGTGCCAGCCGTGCCAGATGCAGCACTGCGCTGGCGGCGATCGCGACGTACAGCGCCACTGCGAGGACAATCGGTGCCTGCGCGAGCATCACCGCTGCCGCAGCCGTCGCATGGCCGCCGGCGATCACCGTCGTCAGGCTTGATGACGGGCCGACCTCGACCGCCCAGGGCGCGTCGAAGCCGCAAGCGTCCTTGCGCCTGCCGGACGCGGCCACGCCCGCATGCCTGGCAAGGTGGGGCTGGTCGGTCGAGCGGGTCGTCGAACGGTCGGTCATGGTGCGGTGCTGGTGCAAAGGCACTTCAAGGGGACGAACAGGGCCGGAGTCTATACGGCAACGTCGACCGTTCACAGTCGCGACAACAGCCTGTCAGGCAGTAATCATCGGCGCCGATCGTGCCAAAGGCCCCGCCGTACTGGCAGTCCCAGTTGCCGATTCATCCATCGCCCGCCCCCGCCGCGATGAGTGCGCCCGCGGTTATCATCCGCGCTCTGCCCTGTCACAGGTGACTCCGATGTCCCCGACCGCGAGCCAGCGATGACCGGAGCGCTCCGACGCGCCGCCGATCGCGTCCTGCGCGGCGGGCGCCTGCTCACCCAGGATCCCGCGCGCCCGCTGGCCGAGGCGCTGGCGATCGAGGGCGACCGCCTGGTGGCGGTGGGTACCAACGAAGCGATCACCCAGTACATCGGTCCCGGCACGCAGGTTCACGAACTGTCCGGGCGGACCGTGCTGCCCGGTCTCGTCGACGGGCATGCCCACATGGACCGGGAGGGCCTCAAGCAGGTGTTCCCGTCGCTCGGGCCGGTGCGCTCGATCGCAGACATCCAGGAGCGGATCGCCGCACTGGCGCGCACGCGTGCGCCGGGCGAGTGGATCGTCACCATGCCGATCGGTACCCCGCCAGCATACTTCGATGCCCCGGGCTGCCTGCGCGAAAACCGCTGGCCGACGCGGCACGAACTCGACGAAGCGGCTCCCGACCATCCGGTATTCATCCGTCCCATCTGGGGCTACTGGCGCCATACCGCGCCGCTGGTTTCGATCGCCAACTCGCGTGCCCTTGCCTGCGCCGGCATCGACCGGCACACGATATCCCCGACCCCGACGATCACGATCGGACGCGATGCCAGCGGCGAACCCGACGGCGTGTTCTCTGAACAGACGATGATGCCGATCGTCGAACACTCGCTGATGCGCTGCGTGCCCGGGTTCAGCGAGGCCGACCGTGCGGCGACACTGCCGGCGGCCATGGTGGCGTACCACGCGTTCGGCACCACCAGCATCTTCGAGGAGCACGGCGCAGCCGCCGAACTGATCCGCGCGTACAAGTCAGTGCACGGACGCGGCGCGCTGACCATGCGTACCGCCCTGGTCGCCAGCCCCGACTGGGGCGCGCTGTCCGGCGGCACCCATCCCGACAACTATGGCCGGCTGCTCGATGCCTGGTGCGCCGGCCTCACCGAACCGGCCTGCGGCGACGCGCTGCTGCGCATCACCGGGCTGTTCGTCGATATCGACATCGTCGCCGACAACCGGGTACGGGCGCGCTCGATGCCCTATACCGGCTGGGCCGGCTTCAACTACGACACCGCGCTCGCGCGTGAGAAGGCGCGTGCGCTGCTGATCGCCTGTGCCGAGCGCCGCATCCGGGTGGTGGCGATCTGGCCAAACATGCTCGACCTGTTCGAGGAGGTGGATCGAATCGTGCCGATCCGCGACCAGCGATGGGTGCTCGGCCACCTGTCTTCGCTGGCGCGAGGAGATATCGGCCGGGTACGCGACCTCGGGCTGGTCACCACCAGCCACACCAATCGCTACGTGTACAAAGAGGGCCATCTGCTGGCAGAAAAGCTCGGCCCGGGGCGCTCGCACGAGATTTCGCCGCTGCGGTCGCTGATCGAGGCAGGGGTGCCGGTATCTCTGGCCACCGACAACGTGCCGGTATCCATGTTCTGGCCGATATGGCAGGCAGTCACCCGCATCAACCGCTACAGCGGCGCACCGGTAGCGCCGGAAGAAGGGATCAGCCGCAGCCAGGCCCTGCACGCCGCGACGGTGTCCGGCGCGATGCTGACCTTCGAGGAAAACCGGAAGGGCACGCTCGCGCCGGGCCTGCTCGCCGATCTCACGGTGCTCGATCGCGATCCGCTGTCGGTCGCTGACGACGAACTGATGGATCTCCGTTCGGAACTGACCCTGGTCGGCGGACGCGTCGTATGGCCGTCACTGCCGGTCGCGCCGGACGGTCCGACGGCCCGACGGCCCGACTAATGGCATAGTTGATGCCTTTCGCTTGATACTATCCATCGCGCGCCATGCAGGCGCTGCTTCCACCCGAGACAGACCCTCATGAACAACACCCGCTCCGCAATTCTTTCGATCGCAACCGCAGCCGCCGCACTCGCGGCGGCTGGCAGCGCGTTTGCCCAGGGCGCTGCCCCGACGTTCCCGACGCGTCCGATCACGATGATCGTGCCCTTCGCACCCGGCGGCTCCGCCGAAGTGCTCGGCCGTGAATTCGGCATCGAAATGACAAAACTGCTCGGTCAGAACGTGATCATCGAACTCCGCCCGGGTGCCGGCGGCAATATCGGTGCCGAGTACGTGGCCAAGCAGAGCCGGCCGGACGGATACACGCTGCTCCTCGGGTCGCTGTCCGTGTCCACCAACGTCAGCCTGATGCGCCTCAACTGGGACCCGCGCAAGGACCTGGTGCCGGTCGCCGGCATTGCCACGGTGCCCAACCTGCTGGTGATCGCTACCGACAGTCCCTGGAAGACTGTGACCGACCTGGTCAACGCCGCGAAAGCCAAGCCCGGAGCTCTGTTCTTCGGCTCCTCCGGTCCGGGGACCAGCAGCCACCTCGCCGGCGAGCTGTTCCAGGATCGCGGCGGCGTTACGATCACGCATGTGCCTTACAAGGGCAGCGGTGCCGTGTACCCCGACCTGATAGCCGGCCGCGTGAACATGCTGTTCGATCTCGCCGGATCCGCCGTCGGCCAGATCAGCGGCGGCAAGGTACGGGCGCTGGCGACGACCGCACGCAAGCGTTCGCCGGCCATGCCCGACGTCCCCTCGATCTCGGAAACGTTCGCCGGTTTCGAGTTCGGCAGCTGGTTCGCGCTGTTTGCGCCGACTGGCACGCCCAAGGACGTGCTGGCCACGCTCGAGCAGTCGGTGATCCGATCGATGCAGACAGACCGCCTGAAGACGCGCCTCACCCAGATCGCCGCAGAGCCGGTGCCCCATCCGGGCGCCGAGTTCGCAAAGTTCCTGGTGAGCGACGTCGAACGTTATGCACGGCTGGTGCGCGAGGGCAAGCTGGCGCCACTGCAGTAATCATCGGCTGGCGGTGGCCGGGATACGGGAAGGCAGCACGACGGGTGCAGTCGCTATACTGATGTGATGGACATCGCGTCGCCCCAGAGCGTGGCCTACCAGACCATCGCAGCGATGAGGCCGACGCTGCGGGTGGCGGCTGCTCCGGCGCTGCCACTCCCGCAGCTTGCCGCGCCCGCGGTGGCGGCGCAGAGTGCGCGCGTGCAATTGTCCCCGCTGGGCGAGGTCGCCGGTGCCGTCGGCGCGCTGCTTGCGTCGGCGTCGAACGGCAACGTCGCTGCGGCAGCCACGAACGCCACTCGTATGGCGCAGGCGATCGCAGTGCTGGACCAGTCGATATCCAGCCTCGGGCAGGTCAGCGACGGCAATGGCGAAGAACTCGATTTCCTGTCGGGGGCGGAATTGAGCCAGCGACTGCTGGCCTCCGGTCTCACCGATTCCGTGAATGGCCGGGCAACCGCGGGGTCGCTGACTGCGCTCGGGCTGACCCCCACGCCGGGCGGCGGATTCCAGGTAGACCGCACGGCACTCGAACAGGCTTTCCGCACCAACCCGGCCGGCGTGCTCGCACTGATCACCGACTACGCGCGAAACCTCGATGGCCTGTTCGCCCAGCGCGCGGGCTCCCTGCTCGACCGCTCGACGCTGTCCGGCGAGCGCCCAACGGCGGCTGGCGGCAGCGTCCCGCCCTCGCTCGGCGATTTCGCGACCCGGCAGGCCCTGGCAACGTTCCGCGCGAACTCGCTGCTCTGACTGCAGACTGCAGCCGCAAGCCCGGGACAGCAACCACCAGGCACGGCTTGCCGGTCGAGCGCGCCGTCTGCACGGCGTGCGCGCCGCTCACTGCGCGGCGTCGGAAGCCTCGCGCGAGAATGTGCGGCGGGCGGCAGCGTTCGCGGCGGCCAGCCGGTTGGCGCCAAACATGCCCACCAGCATCGCCCCGGTGAACACGGCCGCGTCGCCCGACAGCGCCGCGGTACCGACGATCGCCGGCCCGGGACAGAATCCTCCGATACCCCAGCCGATGCCGAACAGGGCGGCCCCGCCCAGCAGGTGACCATCGACCGGCCAGCGCGGCGGCAACGCGAGTTCGCCGGACAGCATCGGGCGGCCCCGCCGCTCGACCCAGGCAAAGCCGACGAACGCGGCAAGCAGCGCGCTGCCCATCACCAGAGCCAGGCTGGGATCCCAGTGTCCGCTGACGTCGAGGAAGGCGATGACCTTGGCAGGATTGGTCATCTGGGCAACGATCAGACCAACGCCGAGCATCAGTCCGCAGAGGAATGCCGCGATTGCCTTCATGCCGGCACCTGCAGCACGTGATGCAGCAGCCACACGGTCGCGATGCCGAACGCCATGAAGGTCAGCGTGGCTGCAAGCGAGCGCAGGGAGCCGCGCGCCAGGCCGCAGACGCCATGCCCGCTGGTGCAGCCGCTGCCGATGCGCGTACCCACCCCGACCAGCAGGCCTGCCGCGACCAGCCAAGGCCAGTCGACCAGGGACTCCACTGGCGGCATCGGCACTGCCGACACGGCGGCGAGGCCAGGCGCGGCCGCCAGCCCGAGCAGGAAGGCGATGCGCCATCCGCGCTCGCCGCCGGACCCCGGCCTGCCCGCGAGCGCGCCAGGCAGCACGTTGCCGAGGATGCCGCTGATGCCGGCAATCCGGCCGATGGTCAGCACCAGGAAGGCAGCAGCGAACCCGATGAGCAGTCCGCCGGTCAGCGCGGCACCGGGTGTGAATGCATGCCAATCAATCGTCATCACTCTTCCGTACGCTTGAGTTGTTTTGCGCAATGATACCTTTGCTGCGGATCGTGCCAGGCATCGGCATGCGTGGCAGCGACACAATTCCATTACCCACTGGATGCAGACCTGCGCATGCGACAGCCTCCCCGCCTCTTCCGAGACGCAACCCTCGACTCCCTGGCACGCCGGCGCTGCCTGATCGGCCTGTCGGCCATCTTTGCCAGCACGGTCACTCCGGCCGCAGCCGCCGAATGGAAAACGCAGGACGATCCGTTCACGCTCGGCGTGGCCTCCGGCGATCCGTCGGCCGATGGCTTCGTCATCTGGACCCGGCTCGCGCCGCGGCCCACTGAGGGCGGTGGCATGCCCGAGTTGCCGGTCGGCGTCGACTGGACCGTCGCCGCGGACGAAGCGCACACCCGCGTCCTGCGCCGCGGCCGCGCGACAGCCGACCCGCGCCTGGGCCACGCCGTGCATGTCGAGGTGGAGGGACTCGATCCGGATCGGTGGTACTGGTACCGGTTCACCGCGGGCGGCGCAGCCAGCCCGACCGGACGCACCCGGACGTCGCCAGCGCCGGGGGCGCAAGCCGCGCGGCTGCGCTTTGCATTCGCCTCCTGCCAGCACTACGAGCACGGCCTGTTCGGCGCCTACCGCCACATGGCACAGGACGACCTCGACCTCGTCCTCCATCTCGGCGATTACATCTACGAAGGTTCCAGTGCCGGCAAGGTCGCCCGACGGCACGAAACAAAGGAAGAGCCGGTCACCCTGGCGCAGTATCGGAACCGCTATGCCTGCTACCGGTCCGATCCGCACCTGCGCGCCGCGCACCGGAACTTTCCCTGGGTGGTGACCTGGGACGACCACGAGGTCGAGAACGACTATGCGGCTGACCAGTCGCAGAACCGCGACGATCCGAAGTGGTTCCTGCAGCGGCGCGCGGCGGCCTACCAGGCCTACTACGAGCACCTGCCACTGCGGCGCGCGAGCCTGCCGCGCGGTCCTGACATGCTCCTGTACCGTCGCTTGGCGTTCGGCGATCTGGCCACCTTCCATGTACTCGACAACCGGCAGTACCGTTCCGATCAGCCGTGCGGCGAGGGACGGCGCGGCGGTGGCAACATGGTGCCCAACTGCGGCGCGCGCTTCGACCCGTTGGCGACACTCTGGGGCAACGCGCAGGAGAAATGGCTCGATGACGGGCTCGCTGGGAGCCGCAGCCGATGGAACATACTTGCGCAGTCGCTGATGATGGCCCAGCTGACCTACCGCGATGCCGTTGGCCAGCCGGTCCACTGGACCGACGGCTGGGACGGCTATGCGGCGCCACGCGCGCGCTTCCTCGCCCGGCTCGCGGCCGCGAAGGTCGCCAACCCGGTGACCATCGGCGGCGACATCCATTCGTTCTGGGCCAACGAACTCAGGCAGGACTTCGATGATCCGCGCTCTCCGGTCGTGATGCCGGAATTCGTCGGCACGTCGATCAGTTCGCGCGGCATACCCTACGAGTCGACGATGAAGGTGCTGCCGGCCAATCCGCATGTCCGGTTCTTCGAAAGCCGCCAGCGCGGCTATGCCCGCTGCGAGGTCACCCCCTCGCGCTGGCAGACCGGATTCCTTGGCATCGCCGACGCGGCCGACGATCAGTCGGCGATCCGTACGGTGGCGTCGTTCGTCGTCGAGTCGGGCCGCCCCGACCTCAACCGGGACTGACCGGTGCGGCCGCCCGGCATCCGGCGGCCGCGCGCTGCGTGCATGGCATAATCCGCACCTTTCCAGCCCACCCCGGAGCCTTCCGTTGGATCTTGCCCGCCTAGAGCGGATCTACGACGCGTACGCGAAGATCTACGATCGTCTGTTCGGTCGTGTCTTCGACGGGCCGCGCAAGGCCGCCGTGCAATGGCTGGACGCCCGTCCGGGCGAGCGAGTCCTCGAGGTCGGCGTCGGCACCGGCATCGCGCTGCCGATGTACGGCCCGGACCCATTCGTGGTGGGGGTCGACTTCTCGCTCGGCATGCTGCGCGAGGCTCAGACGTGCATCAGCGCACACGGAGTCACCAATGCCTGCATCCTGCGCATGGACGCCATGCGCATGGCGTTCCCCGACTCCTGCTTCGACGCCCTGATGGCTGCCTATGTCGTGACAGCGGTGCCCGACTGCCGGCAACTGATGGCGGAGATGGTTCGCGTCTGCAAGCCCGGTGGACGCATCGTCATCGTCAGCCATCTGCATCATCGCAACCGGCTGATCGCGTTCGGGCAGCGCCTGCTTTCGCCGATCACGCAACACCTGGGATGGCGCACCGATCTCTCACTGGAGGCAGTACTGGCCGGCACGCCGCTTCAGGTGACGCGCGTCACCACCGTGCCACCCCTGGGGCTCTGGTACCTGGTCGAGTGCCGTAACGCAAAGCCCGCGTGAGGCTTCGCGCGGGCCTGCTGGCCCTGTTCGTCGGCGCATTCTGCATCGCCTCGTCCGCGATCTGGGTGCGCCTGTCCGAACTGGGACCTGTCGCCACGGCTTTCTGGCGGGTGGCGCTCGCCTTGCCACTGCTGTGGGCATGGGCCGCGCGGGCATCACTGCCAGACCACCTGGAAGCAGGCCGGCGCTTCGGCTGGCCGCTGGCTGCCGCCGGCGCCTGCTTCGCCGGCGACCTCGCGCTCTGGCACGGGTCGATCGTGCTCACGTCCGTGGCCAACGCAACGCTGCTCGCCAACTTCGCGCCGGTTTTCGTCGTACTGGCCGTATGGCTGATGTCCGGGCGGCGGCCGAACGCGCGCTTCCTGCTCGCGCTCGCCGTGGCCCTGACGGGCATCATCGTGCTCGTAGGCTCGTCGATCGGCACCACCTCCTTCGCGCCCTCATCCGGACGTGCGCCGGCGACGGAGGGCACGCTGCGGCTGATCGGCGACGCACTGGGCATCGGTACGGCGATGTTCTATGCGGCCTACCAGCTGTTCGTCGCACGGGTGCGCAGCGCCGTGTCGACCGCGAGCGTGATGGCGTGGAGCAGCCTCGTCTGCGCAGCAGTCCTGCTGCCGTTGGCCGTCGCGAGCGGAGAGCCGCTGCTGCCGGCGACGCTGCACGGCTGGACAATCCTCGCCGGACTCGCGCTGGTCTCCCATGTAGCTGGGCAGAGCCTGATCGCCCATGCGATCGCGCACCTGACGCCCACCCTCGCGTCGGTCGGACTGTTGCTGCAGCCGGTGGTGGCGGCCGCCTTCGCATGGCAGGTTCTCGGCGAACCGGTTGCGGTGCTGCAGGTCGCCGGGGGTACGATCGTGCTGGCGGGCATCTGGCTCGCCATCCGTGCCGAGCGCCCCGCTAACGCGTGAGCAGACAGGAGAAGACATGCGTCACGACAGGCTGCACCTCGAACGCCACCGATTCGGCAGCACGACATGGCTGCGGGCGGCCGTGCTCGGCGCGAACGACGGCATCGTGTCCACCGCGTCCCTGCTGCTGGGGGTTGCCGCCGCCTCGGCTGCACCCGATGTGATCCTGACGACCGGCGTGGCTGGGCTTGTCGCCGGTGCGATGTCCATGGCAGCCGGCGAGTACGTGTCGGTGAGTTCGCAGGCGGACTCGGAACAGGCCGACCTCGAACGGGAACGCGCCGAACTGCGTGCCGACCCCGTCCTGGAGCAGGACGAACTCGCCGCAATCTATGTTCGTCGTGGACTGGAGCCCGAGGTCGCACGGACGGTAGCCTCACAGTTGATGGCGCACGATGCCCTGGGGGCACACGCGCTAGAGGAACTGGGCATTTCGGACCTGACGGCTGCGCGGCCGCTGCAGGCGTCGCTCGCGTCCGCCGCGAGCTTCGCTGCCGGTGCTGTCCTGCCGCTGCTGTGCGCACTGCTGGCCCCGGCAGCCAGCGCGATGCCAGTCATCGCTGCAGGTTCGCTCGGCGCTCTCGCGCTGCTCGGCGCTGCGGCCGCCCGCATCGGTGGCGCCCCGATCGGGCGCGCAACATGGCGGGTCAGCGCATGGGGGGCCCTGGCAATGGCGGTCACCGCGGCCATCGGGGCGCTGGTCGGTGCTGCGGTCTGACCGCCCTGACCCAGACGCAAACGCGCCGCCGCTGCGTTAACCAGGGGTTAAGGCATGCCGTGGCTGCGCCGCGGCATGCGTTCGTGCAGGCCGATTTCGGTTTCCGGATGCACGCCCAATCGGTATCATCCTGCCCATTCGTAGTGTCGCCTCGCACCCGCGGACGTGACATCCCGGTGTTGCGCGCCGGGCAATGACAGGCACTGGAACTCCTGAATCTGATGCATGCCCTCGGTCGCGTCGTGGAAACAATCCTCCTCTCGGTGATGTGGATCGGGCTCCCGGTATCCCCTGTTGTCGTGAGCCTGTTGGCCTGGGATCGCGCTTATGTGCGCAACTACCGGCAGACCATTGGCCGGCTTGCGCGCACGCTGCAGGCGATGGCGAAGGCCGAGGTGATCGCTCGTCGCTTCTACAGCGAAAAGCGCGCCGCCGAGCAGAGCACGTCCTGGAAAATCGAGGGTGAGTGCAGTCATTGCGGCGAATGCTGCCTGTTCAAGGCCTGCGTGTTCCTCGACAGTGACGAGCAGGGACATTCCAGATGCAGGATCTACGGCAACTGGTTCTTCAGACAGCTTACCTGTGCGGATTACCCGATAAGCAAGGGCGACATCGATCTGTACGCCTGCCCGTCGTTCCGGGCGGAGCCGGTACCGCAGGTTGCCAAGGTCCGTCTCGGGCGACATGCCATTCCGGTCGTGGTCCGCAGCGCTGCGCCCGACAGTACGGTCGAGCGCAGCACGTCCACGCGGCCCTGACCCTTTGAAGGCAGCCGAGGCGGTACGTCCCGATTACCGCGGAGGCAGCCTCGTCAACCTGATGGCCTCGATCGAGGCCGGCATGGGTACCCGGCCCGGCCAGCACGCAACCGGGCATCCGGTGCTCGACCTGCTGCCCCCGGCACGAGTACAGGCAGCGCGCCGGGTGGTGCTGATGGTCATCGACGGCCTGGGCGACGACTACCTCTGCGCGCACGGGCGGGACACGGCGTTCGTGGGGCACAGGGCAGGACGGATCAATTCCGTGTTTCCGTCCACCACGGCCACGGCGATCACCACCTTCCTGACAGGCCATTCGCCGCGCGAACACGGGCTGACTGGCTGGAACATCTGGCTCGACGAGATCGCGGCAGTGGCGACCATCCTGCCGTTCCGCACCCGAGGCGACCGCCGCTTCCTGCGCGAGATCGGCATCAACCCGCTGCATTTCTTCGAGCATCCCGTGCCGCTGGCGGCGCGTCTCGCCAGCGACGCGGCCACCGTGTCGCCGCGCTGGATCATCGATTCCGACTACAACCTTGCGCACAACGGTCCGGCACTGCGTTTCCCCTACCAGACGCGCGACCAGTTCTTCGACCAGGTGGTGCGCGCGGTCCATTCGTCCGACGAGCGCCAGTTCATCTACGCGTACTACCCGGAGATCGACGCCAACAGCCATGACCACGGCACGCACAGCCTGGAGGTGGCCTCGGAACTGTGGCGGTTCGACCAGGGCTTCCGTTCGATGATCGAGCGGCTGGCCGGCACCGATACGCTGGTACTGGTCACGGCCGACCACGGATTCATCGATTCGCCGGAAGAGCGCGGTATCGAGATCGAGCGCCATCCGGGCATCGCGGCGATGCTGGCGCATCCGCTGTGCGGCGAACGGCGGCTATCGTATGCCTACGTCAAGCCCGGGATGGGCGCAGCATTCGAGCGCGCAGTCGTCGCGGAACTGGGGCACGCACTCGACCTGTTGCCTTCTGCCCAGGCGGTCTCGGATGGATGGTTCGGAGAACCGAACGGCGCCGACCACCCGGCCTTCGCCCGTCGCATCGGCGACTACCTGCTGATGATGCGTCCCGGATGGACGATCAAGGACTGGCTGCCCGGCGAGAACCGCCATCGGTTGATCGGCGTGCACGGCGGCACCACGCCGGCCGAGATGTGGGTACCGCTGATCGTTCGCGAGTGCTGAGCCGGAGCGCCGCCGATGCCCGATCCTACAGCGCGCCCGAGGTACCCCCATCGAGGTTGACGCTGGTGCCGGTGACATAGCTGGCGGCATCCGAGGCCAGGAAGGCGATAACGTTCGCGGCCTCTGCCGCCTCGCCGAAGCGCCCGAGCGGAACACCGGCCGCCTTCGCCTTGTCGGCGTAGTACACCTCGCGCGGGGTGCCCGCCTTATCGGCGCGCTTCTCGTGCTGCCCGCTCTTGATCAGGCCGATGCAGACCGTGTTCACCAGGATGTTGTCCTTCGCGTAGTCTTTCGACAACGCCTTGGTCAGGGCCAGACCGGCGGCGCGCGTGACCGATGTCGGCGTCGAGCTCGGCCGCGGCTGCTTGCCGCCGATCGTGGTGATGTTGACGATGCGTCCGCCGCCCTGCTTCTGCATGTAGGGAATTGCCGCGCGGCAGCCGCGGATGGCACCCATCAGCTTCAGCTCCAGGTCGAGGTGCCAAGTGGCGTCGTCGATCTCGCTGAAGTGCTTCGAGATCGAGGTCCCGGCGTTGTTGACGAGGATGTCGATGCGGCCGTACTTGGCCGCAACGCCGTCGATGAACGCCTTCAGCGCCTCGGCCGACATCACGTCGACGCTGACTGCGGTCACCTCGCCGCCTGCTGCCCGTATCGTCGCCGCGACCTCGTCCAGAGGGCCCTGCCGGCGTGCGCAGATGGCGACCTTTGCGCCTTCGGCGGCCAGCCGTATGGCGGTCGCGCGGCCGATGCCTTCGCTGCCGCCGGTTACGATGGCGACCTTGCCGCCGAGTCCGAGATCCATTGCCGTTCTCCTAGAGTGTGTAATCGGGTGATCAGAAGGTACCGAGGCCCGCGAGTCCGGTGGCCAGGTCCATGTCGTCGACCAGCTTGCGCGCGACCAGGTTGCGCAGCGTCTCGGTGGTGCCGCCACCGAGGCTGCCGTAGCGTACGCCGCGGAAGAAGCGCGACACCGCGAACTCGTCGGTGAAGCCGTAGCCGCCATGCACCTGGACCGCTTCGCTGGTGACGCGGATGCCCATCTCGTTGCAGTAGATCTTCGCTGCCGCCGCGAGCGTCGGGTCGGGGAACTGGTCGCCGGAATGCGCGGCCCGCCAGAGCAGGCTGCGCGCAGCCTCGATGTCGACGAACATGTCGGCGGCCTTCCAGCGCATGCCCTGGAACTCGCCGATCGGCTTGCCGAATGCGGATCGGTCGCGCAGGTAGCGGACCGACGCCTCGAGCGCACCTTCGGCCAGGCCGAGACAGATGGCCGGGTTGAGGATGCGCTGCGTGTTGAACGCGCTCATCAGGCGCTTGATGCCGTTGTCGGTGATCACGAGGTGCTCGCGTGGCTGCACGCAGTTGTCGAACACCACCTCGCACAGGTACTCGCCACCCATCGTGTGGTACTTGGCCGTCGCGGTGACGCCGGGCGCGCCCTTCTCGACCAGCACGCAACCGATGCCCGCGCCGCCAGGCACGCTGTCGACCCGGGTAAACACCACCATCATGTCGGCGATGTCGGCGCGGCTGATCAGGGTCTTCACCCCGTTGATCACCACCTTCTCGCCATCGACGCGCGTGTTCGTGCGGTAGTTCGCCACGTCCGTGCCGGCATCGGGTTCGGTCATGCAGATCGACAGGATGGCCTCGCCGGTGGCAACCCTGGGCAGGATCGCGCGCTTCACATGTTCCGGCGCGTAGGTCGAGATGATCCGCGTCTGGGTACCGACCTCGCCGAGCACCGCCATGGCCGTGACGTAGCACGCCTTGCCGATCTCCTCGAGTGCGAGCGCAGTCTCGAAGATGCCCATGCCGGATCCACCGTACTCCTCGGGCACCGCCATGCCCATCACGCCGATCTCGGCCAGCGCCTTCAGGTTCTCGGCGGGCCAGGTGCCATCGAGCCATTTCATCGCGTTCGGCTCCAGCACGTCGCGCCTGACCTGTGCCACCGCATCCACCAGTGCCCGCTGTTCAGCGGTCAGTCGGAAATCCAAGGTGTCCTCCGTTCAACTGCCTGTTGCTGTTCAAGTATCAGCGGCCGAGCGAGCGCGCCAGCGCCTGTACCGCCTCGTCGATCGTCGCGCATACGTTCACGCCGGCATCGGCCAGCGCCGCCCGCTTCGCTTCCCAGGTGCCGAAGCTGCCCCAGGTGAGCGCGCCCGCATGCCCCATGCTGACCCCGCCCGGTGCCGTGCGTCCGGCGATGATCGCTACCACCGGCTTGTCAAGCCCGCTGGTAGCGATCGCCTGCGCGAAGTCTTCCTCTTCGTTGCCGCCGATTTCGCCGACCAGCAATATCGCTTCAGTGCGGCCGTGCCGGGCGAGCCAGGGCGCAAGGTCGGCGAAGCGCGTGCCTTTCACCGGGTCACCACCGACACCGATCCAGGCCGACTGCCCGAGACCCGCCTGCACGAGGCGAAAACCCGCCTCGTACGAGAGCGTGCCGCTCTTCGATGCCATGGCGATCGGCCCGGGTGCCAGCGACACATCGGGGAGGAAACCCAGCTTGGCCTCGCCCGGTATCGCCATGCCGGGCGTCGATGCGCCGATCCATGTCGCGCCTGCCGCATCGACGCGGTTGCGGATCTCGACGGCGTCATGCACCGGCACCCCTTCGGTCGGCGTGACCAGCAGCCGGATACCGGCCGCCAGCGCTTCGCTCACCGCCGGCAGGACCTGCGCGGCACCGACCAGCAGCACGCTGGCCACCGCACCGGTGGCCGCCACCGCAGACGCGCAATCGACGAACACCGGAATGCCATCCACCGGACGGGCGTCGGCGCGTGCGCTGACACCGGCCACGATCGAGGTGCCGGCATCGCGCATCATGCACGCATGGCGTTGCCCGGCGCGCCCGGTGATGCCCTGCACCAGCACCGGGGTGTGGCGGTCGACCGACAGCGCAAAGGGCGGGCGCGGAATCACTGCAGCACCCCGGGCACCCGGACATCGGGGGAGGCGAGTTCGTGGCGCACTGCGTCGATCGCCCGCGCCAGGTCGGTCTCGACCTTGAAGCCCCGCGCACCGAGCACCTCGACCGCCTCGTCGAAACCCGGACCGGCCAGCCGCGCGACCACCGGCACACTGAACGCCGGCACCGTGTCCATCGCCTGCACCAGCAGGCGCGCGAATTCACCCAGGTGGGTGATGCCCGCGAAGATGTTGACCAGCAGCACGCGCACCTGCGTGCCGTCGCGCATCCATCCGAGCACGTCGACCAGCCGCTGCGGATCGCCGCGCAGGCCTCCGGTGCGCACATCCAGAAAGTTGTACGGATGCAGACCCTGCGCACGCAGTTCATCGATCAGCATCATGCTCAGGCCGGCACCGGTGGTCAGCAGCGCGATCTCGCCGGTCGGATCGACCACCACGTAGTCGCAGCCATGCCGCCACTTGCGTGCGGCTTCCGGATAGCGCGTGGCCGCGCGCTCGACCAGCCGGCACAGGACCGGTTGCCGGTACAGGGCGTTGTCGTCGGTGATGAGCTTCGCATCGGCCGCCAGCCATCGCGCCGGCTCGCCCGCAGGAAGCACGAACAGCGGATTGATCTCGACCATCTGTGCATCGAGCCCGACGAACGCCGCCGCCAGCCGTTCGCCGGCATCGGCCACCGCCTCGCGGCTCGCGGGCGACAGCCGCTGCGCCGCGCGGCCCACCGCCGCGGCGATCGCAGCCGCATTGATCGGGGCCCACTCGCGCACCAGCGCGTCCGGCGCGGCCGATTCGATGTCGACTCCGCCGTGGTCGGACGCCAGCACCTGCACCTGCGCACGCGACGCATCGAGCGTGAGCGACAGATAGACTTCAGTGGCACCGGCGATGGCCTGCTCGACCCGGCAGCCGGCGACCGCATGCCCTGCAAGCGGGGCCGCCGTCAGGACACGCGCCACCTCGAGGGCAGCCACTGCGTCGGCGGCAGGCCGGATGCCGCCGGCCTTGCCGCGCCCGCCAGCGGCCACCTGCGCCTTCACGATCAGCGGGCCCGCAGGCATCACGCCTTCGAGCGCGCCATCGGCGCCCACCCAGCAACCGAGCGGCACCGCGACGCCGAACGCCTGGAGCAGCGACTTCGCGTCGTGTTCGAACAGGAACATCGGTGGATCCGTTCGGCCTAGTAACCGCCGCCGGAGGGCGCCCCGACCGGCTTCATGGGCGACCAGCCGGTCAGCCGCGCGGCCTCGGCCTTCACGTAGTTGGACATCGCGACGCGGTCGGGTGCCAGCATCACCATGCCGAAGCCCTGGTCGATGTAGCGCTGCGAGAACTTCGAACTGTTGGTGTGGATGCCGGCGACCACGCCGTGGCGCTTGCACGACGCGAGGATCGCATCGACCGTCGCGATATGTCTGGGCTCGTCGTTGTCCATCACTGGCGGCAGGCCGAGCGCGAGTGCGAGGTCGGTCGGCCCGATGTAGGCGGCATCGACCCCGGGCGTCGAAATGATCTCGTCCATCTTCTCGATGCCTTCCGGCGTCTCGATCATCACCACGCAGGCGACTTCCTCGTCCGCATGCTTCTGGTAGTCGGCGCCGGCGTAGTACAGCACCCGGTTCGGCCCGTTGCTGCGCATGCCGTGCGGCGGGTAGCGGCAGGCCGCAACCGCCCGCTCTGCCTCGGCGCGGTTGCTGACCATAGGCACGATCACGCCGTAGGCACCGGCGTCGAGCACCTTCATGATCATCGACGGCTCGTTCCACGGCACCCGGACCAGCGGCGTCACGTCGGTGGTGGAGATCGCGGTGAGCATCGGCACCGCATCGGAGTAGTCGATGCATCCGTGCTGCATGTCGATGCACAGCCAGTCGAGGCCGGTATGAGCCATCACTTCGGCCGCGAAGCAGTGCGGGATCGACAGCCATCCGCCGACCGCCGGCTTTCCTTCGCGCCACAGTTGCTTGATCCGGTTCCTGCGCATGCTCACACTCCTCCCATGTCGTCGATCGACGCGGCGGTGCGTCCGCGGTCCGCCCCGAGTATACGTCCGCCCCCGCCGCCATCCACCGCCCTCGCCCGTCCCGCACCGGCTGCCGACGACGATCGCACGGCGAACGCGCGATGAATGCCGCGATGGACTAAAATGTCCGACTCGTTGCGGGATACCGCAATGCAACCGATCCAGGGAGACCACGATGGCCCAGGCACAACGCATACGCTTCTTCACCAAGCCCGGCTGAACGAGCTGCCTCCGGACGAAAGAGTTTCTTTCGCGACTCGATATCGAATTCGACATCATCGATATCTTCAACGACCCCGCAGGGCTCGCCGAACTGACGGCGCTTGGCGCCAAGACCACCCCCGTCGTCGCTCGCGGCGATCAATGGGTACTCGGCCAGGTGATCCCCGAAGTGGCGAAGTTCCTCGGCCTGCAGTTCGACGGCGGTCCGGCACTTACCCCTGCGCAGTTGGTGCAGCGCGCCGAGGTGGTACTGGCGGGTGCACAACGCTTCGTGCCGCAACTGCCGCAGGACAAGTTCAATGAACTGCTGCCGATGTCCGGCCGCAAGCGCACCTACCGCGAGCTGGCTCACCATCTGGTCCGCATCCAGGAAGCGATGCTGGAAGCGGTGCAGGGGATCGAGTTCACGATCGAACAGCCGGTGAAGCCGCCGGAGGATTCGATCACCCGCCCGCAGCAGGTGGCCGACTACGCAGCCGAGGTGCGCCAGCGGCTCCACGACTGGTGGGCGCAGCACGAGAAGACAGACCCGGCAGCGAAGCAGGTCGTGCAGACCTATTTCGGGACGCAGCCGTTATCGGTGCTGCTCGAGCGCTGCGCCTGGCATTCGGCCCAGCACACCCGCCAGCTGCAGTTCCTGCTGTCGAGGATGGGCATCGAGCCCGACCAGCCGCTGACGGCGGAAGACCTGAAGGGACTGCCGCTTCCCGAAAAGGTCTGGGAAGACTAGACCATGCCGTGAACGAACCAGCCGCTGCAACAGTTCATCCGCCCTCGGTCGACCGCCTGCTGCGGTCGCCCGAGGGCCAGCGGTTGATCGAACGGCATGGCCGCTCGCTCGCGCTCGATGCCGTACGTGCCGGGATCGACCGGCTGCGGACGACGGCAGCGGTCTTCGAACCCGCCGCGTTCTTCGGCGATTGCGAACGACTGCTGGAGCGGGACAGCCGGCCCGGGCTTCTGCCGGTTCTGAACCTGACCGGTACGGTGCTGCACACCAACCTCGGCCGTGCGTGGGCAGCCCCGGAGGCGATCGAGGCGGTAATGGCCGTGATGGGCCAGCCGTCCAACCTCGAGTTCGACCTGGCCACCGGCCGCCGCGGCGAACGGGACAGCCACGTCGAGAAGCTGCTGTGCCGGATCACCGGCGCCGAGGCCGCGACCCTGGTCAACAACAACGCGGCTGCGGTGCTGCTTACACTGACCGCGCTGGCGGCGCGCCGTGAGGTCATCGTGTCGCGTGGCGAACTCATCGAGATCGGCGGTGCGTTCCGCATGCCCGACATCATGAGCCGCGCCGGCTGCAAGCTGCGGGAAGTGGGCACGACCAACCGTACCCACGGTCGCGACTACGAAGAGGCCATCGGGCGTTCGACCGCTGCCCTGATGCGCGTGCACCCGAGCAACTACCAGGTCGAGGGCTTCACCTCGACCGTCGACACCCGAACGCTCGCCGGCATCGCCCACGCCCACGAGCTGCCGATGCTGGAAGACCTCGGTAGCGGGTCGCTGGTCGACCTGGCTCCCTACGGCCTGCCCCACGAGCCGACGCCCCAGGAATCACTGGCCGACGGCGCCGACGTGGTCACCTTCAGCGGCGACAAGCTGCTCGGCGGTCCGCAGGCCGGGCTGATCGTCGGCCGCAAGGCGCTGATCGACCGCATCCGGAAATGCCCGCTCAAGCGGGCGCTGCGCCTCGACAAGATGACCATCGCCGCGCTGGAAGCCACGCTGCGCCTGTACCTCGATCCCGACCGTCTGCGCCAGCGGCTGCCGGCGCTGCGGCTGCTCACCCGCCCGCGCGAGGATATCCATGCCTGCGCGATCCGCCTGAAGCCTGCGTTCGCTGCGGCACTCGGCGAACGCGCGACGGTCGAGGTGGTCGAATGCTCGAGCCAGATCGGCAGCGGGTCGCTGCCGGTCGACCGCCTGCCTTCGGCCGCGCTGTCGATCCGGTTCGCCAGCCGGGGCGGCAGCCTGGACCGCCTCGCGGCACGGCTGCGCGCCCTGCCGCGGCCGGTGGTGGGCCGCATCCACGACAACGCCCTGCTGCTCGACCTGCGCTGCCTCGAAGCCGACGGCGAGGCAGTGCTGCTCGCGCAACTGCCGCTGCTGGCTGGCTGAGCGCACGATGATCGTCGCCACCGCAGGCCATATCGACCACGGCAAGACGCTGCTCGTGAAGCGGCTCACGGGGATCGATACCGATCGCCTGCCCGAGGAAAAGCGGCGCGGCATCTCGATCGACATCGGCTTCGCGCACCTGCGCCTGCCCGACGGCAGCGCGATCGGCTTCATCGATGTGCCGGGCCATGAACGCTTCGTGCGCAACATGCTCGCCGGCGTATCCGGCATCGATTTCGTGCTGCTCGTGGTCGCCGCCGACGACGGCGTGATGCCTCAGACGCGCGAGCACCTGGCGATCCTGGACCTGCTCGACGTTCGCCAGGGCCTGCTCGTGATCACCAAGGTCGACCGTGTTGCGCCCGAACGGATCGAGGCCGTGACCGCGGAGCTGCGCGCGCTGGTCGCCGATACCGTGCTGCGCGACGCCCCAGTGCTGCCGGTGTCGGCGATGAACGGCGATGGTATCGACGCCTTGCGAGAGACGCTCGTGGCACGGCTGTCCGCCCAGCGGCTGGGCGCTTCCGAAGGCAGGCACTTCCGGCTCGCGATCGATCGCTGCTTCACGGTGGCCGGCAGCGGCACCGTGGTCACCGGAACCATCTTCGCCGGCCGCGTGAAGGTCGGCGATACCCTGACCCTGTCACCGTCTGGCGTTGCCGTGCGAGTGCGCGGGCTGCAGGTCCAGGGGCGGACGGTAGAACAGGCGGCAGCTGGTGCCCGGTGCGCGGTCAACCTTACCGGCGCCGACCTGCAGAAAGACGCGATCACGCGGGGCGAATGGCTGGTCGACCCCGCCATCCATGCGCCGACCAGCCGCATCGACGTGCACCTGCGCGCGCTGGCGACGGAACCGAACCCGCTGCGCCACTGGACGCCGGTGCACCTGCACCTGGGCACCGCCGATGTCACCGGCCGCCTCTCGACCCGGCGCGACCTGTCCGTCGCGCCGGGCACTGCAGAGGTCGCGCAACTCGTGCTCGACCAGCCGGTCGGTGCGATCGCCGGGGACCGCTTCATCGTGCGCGACTTCTCCGCCCAGCGGACGATCGGCGGCGGGCATGTGATCGATCCGTTCCCACCACCGCGCCGCCGGCGGATGGCCGAGCGCCAGCTGGAACTCGCTGCGCTCGACGGCGGCGCGCCGCCGGACGTGCTCCAGGCCCTGCTGCCGCACGCTGCGGCCGGCATCGATGTCGCGCTGTTCGAGCGCCGCTTCAACCTCACAGCCGAAGCCGCGCAGCGGCTGTACAAGGCGGCCGGGCTGCAGGTACTCGGGCGCGAGTTGCGGCGCGCATTCGAACCCGCCCGGCTCGCAACAATGCGCGAGGCCCTGCTCGCAGAGGTGCGCAGCTTCCACGCAAAATCCCCGCAGGCGACCGGCATCGAACTGGCCGTGCTGCAGAAGAACGCCGGCCTTGCGCTGCCAGACGAGATCCTGCAGGCGGTGCTGCGCGATGCGGTACAGGCACGCACGCTGGAACTCACCGGAGGCCTCGCCCGCCTGCCGGGCTTCGACGCGTCCGCAAACAGTGCCGACGAGGCGATGTGGAAGCGGGTCAGGCCGCTGCTGACGAAGACCCCGAATGCGCCACCGCAGGTGAGAGAGATTGCCGCCACGCTGAAGCTCGACGAGAAGGCCCTGCAGGCCATGCTCCAGCGTCGGATCAAGCGCGGCGAACTGGTGCGCATCGACCCGCAGCGCGTGTACCTGCGGGCGGCGATCGTCGCGCTCGCCCGGCTGGTGGAGGCCACTGCCCAGGCTGTCCCAGGTGGCCAGTTCAATGCGGCGCAGTACCGCGATCAGGCAGGCATCGGCCGCAGCCTCGCCATCCAGATCCTGGAACACTTCGACAGCGCCGGGCTCACGTTGCGCGTCGGCGACGCACGCAAGCTCCGGCGCAAGGTGTCCGACGTTTACCGCGAGGCCGCGCAGACGGACGCACAGCCGGACGCGTGAGATAATTCATCCGCAGCACGGGAAGGGAAACGTCCCCGGTGGGACGGCCGGACTTCAAACCCGGTGAGGGCTGTGATCCAGTCCTCCGTGCGTTCGACTCGCACTCTCTTCCGCCAGGCGGCCTCGGACCTGGCCGCAGACCGGGCTCCTGCCTGGCCTGCCACGCCGATCCGGCTTGACATCACGCGCCATCGTTCCTAATGTTCGGGAACCATGACTGCATTCGGTAGTCGCGCCCGAGGTGAGCCGCTGATCCTGGAAGTCGATCCGGGCGGGCTACCGCGTCGATGGTTGCTGGTCGAAGAGGCGATCACCTACCACGCCAAGCATCAGGTGGCATGGTCGATCGGCAGCATCGTGCGCACCTACCATGGCGGGCTGTCGCGCAGCACCGGCGAGCGCTCCGAACTCTCGACCGCGAGCATCATCGCGATCAAGGGGGCGGGCTCGTTCGCCAAGGAATTCCAGCGCGAACCGGCACTGATCAACGCGGCCTTGTTTGTGCGCGACCGGCAGGTCTGTGCGTATTGCGGCGATCGCCTGCGCGAGCGGGAACTGTCGCGCGACCACATCGTGCCGCTGTCGCGCGGCGGCGAAGACCGCTGGATGAACGTGGTGACCGCCTGCCGGACCTGCAACAGCAAGAAAGACAACCGTACGCCCGAGGCCGCACGCATGCCGTTGCTCTACCTGCCGTATGTGCCCAACCGCCATGAGCACATGATCCTGCAGAACCGCCGCATCCTCGTCGACCAGATGGAATACCTGATGGCGAGGGTGCCAAAGCACAGTCGTCTGTACGCCTGACCGCCCCCGGTGCGACCGGTTCAGGTTCCTCAGGTTCCGTAACGGACGTTACTCTTCGCCTCTCGAATCGCACACAGCGCGCTGTAGCAGGCAAGCCACGCAGTCTTCGGATTCTCAGGATCGGCGACGTTCGCCAGCCGGATCGAGATGTCGCTCGCCTTGCCGCGGATCTCGATGAAGTGGGTGTTGCGCGTGAGCGCAGGATCGGCCACCACCTTCAGCCGCGTGCGATCGAAGCCGATACCGGCCAGCGCCAGCCCGGCTGCGATGTTCACGTTCGCCGGGAAGTGGCCGGCACCCTCCCGCACCGGTCCGTCGTACAGCACGGTCGCCTCGCGCAGGCCCGCCAGATCGATGCCCAGCTGGTCGACATAAGCGATACCCTTCCATGCGATCGGCGGCTTGGTCACCGCGATCGATGCCTCGTCGATGCCGGCAAGGGCCATCGTCTTGACCCCGTCGAGCCCGCAGATGCCGCCCGAGGGCACGTACAGCAGGCCATCGGCGGCACGGGCCGTTCCCTCCAGCCGGCCGCGCAGCGCGTCATCCGCGAGCGCGCCGCAGGAAAGCACCACCAGCGCGAGACCACGCGCCAGTACAGCCTCCGCGTAGAGGCGTACCGCTTCATGGCCGGCCGCCTCGACCACCACGTCCGGCGCGGTCGCCAGCAGCCCGTCGATATCGGCGACGAACGCACAGCCATTCGCCTCCGCCAGTGCGCGGCCGCGCGAGTTCATGCTGCGCCCCATCAGCGCCACCACCTCGACATCGCCCAGCGTCCCGCGCTGGGTGTGTTCCAGCGCGATGCGCGCGATGCTTCCTGCCCCGATGATCGCCACCCGCATATGCTGCTCCCTGAAACCGGCCCCGCGCAGGATCGCTGCAAGGGTTCGCCGAAGGGTTCCAAGTGTGCCATGCTGGGCACCGCACGATGCACGTGCGCCTGCACCCGGCGCCGCGCGGGATCGCGTTCCACCGAAAACTGCATGGACATGGAGATGGGCATGGCAGCAGACAGCAGCGTCACCGGTTGTGTCGACACGAAGAGCGGTCGGCATCGCTGCGCCCGCGCAGTGCCACTGGCAGCGGCCACCGGGTGGATTGCCGGGCTCGTCGTGCTTGCCGCATTCAGCACGGGGGGGCCGGCCGCTGCCGCGCAGTCACCGGCCGCAAGTACCTATCCCGACCGCCCGATCCGGCTGGTCGTGCCGTTCCCGCCGGGCGGCATCAACGACCTGGTCGCGCGCATCATCGGCCAGAGTCTCGGCGAGCAACTGAAGCAGACGGTCATCATCGACAATCGGGCAGGCGCCGGCGGCACGCTCGGGCTGGGCATCGCGGCGCGCGCCAATCCGGACGGCTACACCCTCGCCTTCGGCGCGACCAGCACTGTCGCGGTCAGCCCGGCGCTGTACCGCAACCTGCCCTACGACCCGGTCAAGGCATTCGCACCGATCGCCCCGCTGGCTGAAGTACCCAGCGTCGTGCTGGTCACGCCCTCGGTTGCGGCCGGCTCGATGCGGGAGCTGATCGCGCTGGCCCGCGCGAAACCGGGCTCTCTCAACTACGCATCGGCGGGCACCGGCACCTCGCAGCACATGGGTGCCGAGTTGCTGAAGGCACTGGCGAAGATCGACATGGTCCATGTACCGTACAAGGGTGGCGCGGCCGCGATCGCCGACCTGATCGGCGGCCAGGTGCAGATCCAGATCGAACCGCTGCCCACGGCGATTCCGCACATCCGTTCCGGGAAGGTGCGCGCGCTGGCTGTCACCTCGCGTGGCCGGCTGTCGATACTTCCCGAGGTGCCGACGGTCATCGAGGCAGCGGGCCTGCCCAGCTATGAACTGACGATCTGGTTCGGCATGCTGGCCCCGGCCGACACGCCGCGGCCGGTGGTGCAGCGGCTGAACCTCGAGGTAATCAAAGCCGTTGCATCGCCTGAGGTGCGTGAACGATTCGCCCAGCAGGGTGCCACGCCGTCGGCCGCGCAGACCCCGGAACAGTTCGGCGCCTTCATCCGGCGCGAGATCGCCCGATGGGCGGAAGTCGCGCGCGTGGCCGGCGCGAAGGCTGACTGAGGCGCTCTCAGCGCAGCCCGCCGGAGCGCTCGCGCTGGGTTCCGGCGATGGCCCGCCAGCGTGGATGCGCCAGCCACGCCTCGACCGGCACCGGCAGCCGGCGCGACCAGTTCGGATGTTCGAAGGTCGTCCCGGGCAGGTTGGTCGCATCGACCAGGTCGAATACGTCCTCCGGATTGACCATCGTCCACATCGAGGCAGTACGGGCGAGGAAGGCGTGCACCGCGTCGACCAGGCAAGACGGTAACGTCGGATAACGACCGGCATCCGTGGACTCACCCTCCGGCATCAGTCCGGCTTCGGCGAGCGCGCCGAGCAGCGCCGCGCGCGCCTGCCTGCGATCCGAGGCGAAGCGCTCGTACTGGCCCTCGTCGAGCAGGCCGAGGCGCCGCCGCTGGGCGAGGTCATCTCCGACCCACCACCCCTGCAATGGGGACAGGTCGTGGCTGCCGATGGAAGCCAGCGCCAGGCGCGGGTATTCGTGCGGCCGCCGGAAATGATCCGTCCCGTCACGCTCGAACACGAGCAACCGGTAGGACAACACGTCGGCGCACTGCAGCCCATCGCGCACCGCCGGCTGAACCGTACCGAGGTCCTCGCCGATCACCATGCATGCATGGCGCTCGCTCTCGATGCGCAGCGTCGCCAGCATCGCATCGAACGGGTAGTCGACGTATGCGCCGGCCGTCGGACCGGGGCCCGGCGGTATCCAGAACAGCCGCATCAGGCTCATCACATGGTCCAGGCGCAGCGCATCGAAGCGGGCCATGCTGGCCGCGACCGCCGACCGGAAGGCCGCGCATCCGTCGGCGCGCAGGCGGTCGGGCCGCAGTGGCGGCAGGCCCCAGTCCTGCCCCTGCAGGTTGAAGTCGTCCGGCGGGCACCCGGCGCTGATGGCCAGCGCGTGCGCGCCCTGCGCGGCCCAGACTTCCGAACCGCCACGATCGGCGCCGAGCGCCACATCTCCGTAAAGCAGGATGCCGGCGCGCGTGGCGCAGGCACGCACCTGCTGCCACTGGCGCGATGCCTGCCATTCGAGGAACACGTGGAACCCGGTGTCGTGCGCATGCTCCCGCTGCCACTGTGCAACGGCCTCACCCGACGGATCGCGCAGCGGCAGAGGCCAGCAGGGCCAGCCCCAGACCGAAGGGTCCGCCTGATGCAGCGCGGACTGGATCGACTGGTAGGTAGCGTGCAGGCGCAGAGTATCGTTCGACGTGGCGAACGCCTCGAATTCGCGCTGCCATCGGCCTGGCGCATGAACGGTCGTGCCCAGACTCGTCCCGGCGCACTCGTCGCGCACGAATGCGTCGTAGATCGCGCGCATCGCCGCAAGCTTCAATCGTGCGACGCCCGGGTAGTCGACCCGCTCGGCGGCACGCAGCCGGGCGCGCTCCACCTCGGGTGCGAATTGCCGGCAGAGCGCAGGCACGACCGCAGGATCGGTGAACACGTCGATGCGCTCGGGATCGATGTAGAGCGGGTTCAGAAACAGGCGACTCACGGCCGAGTATGGGCTGGCCTGTTCGGGGCGGTCCAGTGCAAGCGCATGCAGCGGGTTGAGGCCGACCACTCCCGCCCCGAGCGCAGCGGCGGAGTCGGCCAGCATGAGCAGGTCGGTGAAGTCGCCGATGCCCCAGTTGCGCAGCGAACGCAGGCCGTAGAGTTGCACCGCGATGCCCCACTGCCGGCCGTTGTCGCGCAGGGGCTCCGGAAGATGGCAGCGCGGCGGCGCACACAGCAGCACTGCAGACGCGGCAGGCTGGTACGGCACGCCGTCCGGAGGCACCGGCATGCCTTCGACGCGCACGGACAGCCGGTGCCGACCCGCCGGCAGTGCCGGCAGCGCAAGCAGGGGATCCGGCTCGAACGGCATGCAGGAGCCCGACAGACGCGCACCCGATTCGGTCAACACGGTCCAGTCGACCCGGTCGACGACCGCCGGCCAGTCATCGCCCGCAAACGCGCGCAAGCCTGCTCGCGACAGCGGGATCGCCACCGCCACATCTGCCTCCACCACCACCGTCTCAGCGACGAGACGCAGCTCTTCGGAGCGCCGCCGCGACTCGACCGACCGCGCGAGCGCCGCTGCATCGGGTGCACCGCGATAACCGAGGGCGTCGAACACCGCGATCAACGTATCGTCAGGCGCGGCGCGCCATTGCCCCCAGATATCGTGGTAACCGGTCGAGATGCCGGCCGCGCGGGCGGCGTCGCTCAATTGCACGCGCGCTCCGCCAGGCAGCAGAGGATGGACGGGTCGGGCATGGAAGGCCGGAGAGGTGACGGGCAGACACAGGCATCGCGCAGATTGCGGCCCCTGCCTCGACGACCGCAATGTGCCATTGTAGCCCCCCGCCCCTCTCCCGCCCGTGACGGCGGCTGGCGTCCGGCACGGGCGCAGGCCGATTTCGACCGATCGGCGCGACGCTGTTCTACACTTGGCCGACGCAGCTTCTTTCCTGAACTTCTCACAACACGGTTGAACCCATGTCACCTTCGATACCCGCGCAGGCGTTGTCCGAGCTCAATCCGCTGCCCCGCCTGCTGATGGGACCGGGCCCGATCAATGCCGATCCGCGCGTGCTGCGCGCGATGTCGGCACAGCTGCTCGGCCAGTTCGATCCGCAGTTCCGCCAGTACATGCGCGATACGCAGGACCTCTATCGCGGCGTGTTCGAGACGTCTAATGCACAGACGCTGTGCATCGATGGTACGGCCCGCTCGGCGATCGAGACCGTGATGGTGTCGCTGATCGAGCCGGGCGACCGTGTGCTGGTGGCGAGCTTCGGACGATTCGGCCAGCTGAAGGCCGAGATCGCGCGTCGGGTCGGCGCGCAAGTGCGGGTGATAGAGGCCGAATGGGGCACGGTGTTCGACCTCGCACTCATCGAAGCCGAGATCCGCGCCTTCTCCCCGAAGCTGCTGGCCTGCTGCCAGGGCGACACCTCGACGACGATGCTGCAGCCACTCTCCGAACTGGGAGCCCTGTGTCGACGCCATGGTGTGATGCTGCAGGTCGATGCCACTGCATCGCTGTGCGGCACCCCGCTGCCGGTTGACGCATGGCAGATCGACTGCGTGACCGGCGCGCTGCAGAAATGCCTCGCAGGCCCGTCGGGCATCGCGCCGATCACGCTGTCCGACTCGCTGTGCGAAGTGATCATGCGACGCCGGCATGTCGAGGAAGGCCTGCGACCGGCCGACTACCAGCCTGGAGCCGGAGGCATCATCGCGTCGAACTACTTCGATCTCGCGATGATCATCGACTACTGGAGCGAGCGAGCGCTCAACCACCACACCGAAGCCACCTCCATGCTCTATGCAGCCCGAGAATGCGCGCGCATCTTCCTGCAGGAGGGCCATGCGGCAGTGTACGCACGGCACGCCCTTGCCAGCCGCGCGATCGTCGCAGCGCTCGAGGCGATGAACCTGAAGATCTTCGGCGACAAGGCCAACAAGATGCCGAACGTCACCGGCGTCTGGATCCCGGAAGGCGTCAGCGGGGACCGTGTACGCACCGCGATGCTGGACGAGTTCAACATCGAGATCGGCACCTCGTTCGGTCCATTGCACGGACGCATCTGGCGCATCGGCGCGATGGGCTACAACGCACGTCGCGATGCGGTGCTGACCACCCTGGCGGCCCTGGAAGCGGTACTCGCGGGCGAGCACCACCGGTTCACGCGCGGTGCGGGCGTCGATGCGGCACGTGCGGTGTACCACGCCGGCTGAACGCGGCGGCAGGTGCCCACGGTACGGGCCGAGGCGCTGTTCAGAGGCCCCGGTCGCGGTACGGGAACTCGGCGGGGTGCGGCAGCGCCTCGTCGTACCAGGAGCGCAGGGCAATGTCGCATATCGCATAGCCCCAGTTGATCAGTCGCTCCTGCAACTCGTCGGGCATCGCGGTGAACAGGGTCGGCAGCGCCGCCAGTTCGGCCGCGCGCGCTGGCGGGCAGACAAGGCAGGTGTCGGCAGGGTAGTCGGCGGTGGCCGCGCGCAGCGACCAGTAGGCGCCGGCATGTCGCCCCTCCCGGAAGGCCGACAACAACCCTTTTCTGGGCGCCACGCTCAATGAATGCTGCAACACTTCTATGGCGCGCGCGGCCTGCTCGCTCCTGCCGTCGATGGACGTCTGATCGACCAGCGCGCCGCCCCCGTCGCTGACCCAAAGCGTCCTGCAGCCCTGTGCATCGGCCAGTGCGAGCGGATCGCAGAGCATGCCGTCGGCCAGTTGCATCGCATGTGAGTCGCCGTCGATGGCGCTGCCACTCACGCGCAGCGCCGGAAACGCAGGCGGCATCGCGATCGATGCACAGACCGCATCGGTCACCGGGTAGCTCGGGTCGCCGATCGATATCGCCCCCGCACGGCTGCGTACTTCGTTGCCGAACACCAGGCGGCTGCCCGAGTTCAGCTGGCTGGCGCCGATCGACAGCCTCGGCCCCAGCGGCAGGTCGCCGAACCGGACACCGCGGTACAGCTCACGGTCGAGGTTATGTGAGATCCATTCGCTCAGCGAGCGCGGGAACAGCAGGCCGCCGACCACGGAGCGCCCGTTCAGCGTCCGGCTGGCCAGCGCGCGCAGCGGGCCGAGGATCTCGCGCCGGACCGCAGCCGGAGCAAAGCCGTCTGCCGACAGCCGCGACCATTGCACCGAGACCAGTGCGGCAACGATCGCGCCACCGGACACACCGCAGACGCGGGTCGCGCGCACGAGCAGCCCAGCCTCGGCGAGTCGCAGCACGGCGCCGGCATTGAACAGGACTGCGCGATAGCCGCCACCGGAAAGGCACAGGGCAATGCCGGGATGATCGGATTCGGGTATGGACATCACGGCAATGGGAACGCTTGAGGAGTGCGGTCCGGGAGCTTACCGCGCGTCCACGCCTGCTGCCAGCCGTCTGGCCGGGACGGCTCGGTTCCGGCCGGCATCGGGGACAGTCCGTGGTACGCACGGCGCCTGCAGGTCGCAGTCGCCTGATCCGCACTATCATTGCCGATCGGCGCGGGTCTCGGCACGACCCGTCGTGCGGGCGAATGTACGTCGCCCTGCCCGGTGCCGCCGGATCCCCGCCCAACCGCAACTGCGAACGATCTCCGATGCTTTCTCTCGCCCACGGGCTCCGCTTCGAACAACTGTATCAACACGAAGGCCTCATCGCACTCGACGCCGCCTTCCTGGAATGGCTCCACGCCGGCGATGCCGGGCTGGGTACCCGGCTGCGCTGTGCGCGCGAGGCCCCGAACGCACTGGACGCAGCGGCCGAGGCTGCTCTGTTGATCGAGCTTTCGCCCTGGGTAGACGACTTCGTCGGCGAGCTGTTCGGCATCGGCGAAGCCGTACGCGCGCTCTCGGCGCGCCACAGCGAACTGGCGCCGCTGTACGAATGCAAGCGGCAGTTCGTGCAGCGCCAGGCAGCGACCAAGGTAAAGCCGGAGGCGCTGGTCGGTTTTGACGCGGACGCGGCAGCGTCCACGCTTGGGCAGTGGTTCGGCGAACCCTTCGGTGAAACCGCGTTCGCACGGCACGTGTCCGCTTGGCAGGCCGAGCCGGCGCACGCCGACCGCGTCGTCCTCGCCCTGCACTACGCTGCCTGGGCGCTGGCCACGCCGGAGGGCCGCCGCCGGCACGCTGCCGGCGTGCTGTTCAAGACGCCGCACAAGACGGATCCGCTGCACCTCGTCCCGGTCGAGGCCGATACCTCTGGCGGCTACCGGGCATTCACGCTTGGCGAAGCGCACCAGCGACATCGCGAAGGATTCGCGCTGACCGATCGCGGCACCGACCTGGTCGGCGCACTCGACCAGGCGCACTACTGCATCTGGTGCCACCACCAGGGCAAGGACTCCTGCTCGAAGGGGCTGAAGGAAAAGCTGAAGGGCGATGCAGCCACCCTCGATGCACTGCCCGCGGCCGCGCAGTACAAGAAGTCCCCGTTCGCGGTGGCGCTGGCCGGCTGTCCGCTCGAGGAGCGCATTTCCGAGTTCCACGAGGTGAAGGCGATGGGCCATGCGATCGGCGCACTGGCCCTGATCGCCATCGACAACCCGATGATGCCGGCCACCGGCCACCGGATCTGCAACGACTGCATGAAGGCCTGCATCTACCAGAAGACCGAACCGGTCAACATCCCGGAATCGGAGACGCGGACGCTGAAGGACGTTCTGGAACTGCCCTGGGGCTTCGAGATCTACAGCCTGTTGACGCGCTGGAACCCGCTCGACCTCCGGCGGCCGCTGCCGCGCGCCTCCACCGGCCGCAAGGTCCTGGTGGTCGGCCTGGGTCCGGCCGGCTTCACGCTGGCGCACCACCTGATGAACGACGGCCATGTGGTGGCCGGCATCGACGGCCTGAAGATCGAGCCGCTGCCGCCGGAACTGTCCGGCGTGGATGGCCACGGTCGGCGGGTGCCCTTCCATCCGGTGCGCGACGTGCAGGACCTGTACGAGTCGCTCGATGACCGGGTCATGGCCGGTTTCGGGGGCGTTGCCGAGTACGGCATCACCGTACGCTGGAACAAGAACTTCCTGAAGGTGATCCGGCTCGTGCTCGAGCGCCGCGCCGAGTTCGCGATGTTCGGCGGCGTTCGCTTCGGCGGCACGCTCACCGCGCAGGATGCGTTCGACCTCGGCTTCGACCATGTCGCGCTGGCCGCCGGTGCCGGCCGGCCGACCATCCTCGACATGCCCAACGGCCTCGCCCGCGGCGTGCGTACCGCTTCCGATTTCCTGATGGCGCTGCAGCTGACCGGTGCCGCCAAGGCCGATTCCATCGCCAACATGCAGTTGCGCCTGCCAGTGGTGGTGATCGGCGGCGGGCTCACCGCCGTCGACACGGCGACCGAATCGCTCGCCTACTATCCGGTGCAGGTCGAGAAGTTCCTGTCCCGCTACGAGACGCTGGCCGCGGAACAGGGCAGTGACGCAGTGCGCGCACGCTGGAACGCGGAGGAGCGCGCGATCGCCGACGAATTCATCGCCCATGCACAGGCGATCCGCGTCGAACGCCGCTCGGCCGCCACCGAGGGCCGCCCTCCGCGGCTGGCCGCGATGATCGCCGGCTGGGGCGGCGTCACGCTGGCCTACCGCAAGCGCCTGGTCGACTCGCCGTCCTATACGCTGAACCACGAAGAGGTGCACAAGGCACTGGAGGAAGGCATCGTGTTCGCGGAAGGGCTGTCGCCGCTGCGCATCGATGTCGATGAGCTGCAGCATGTGCAGTCGATCACGATGACCCGCCAGTCGCGGTCCGACGATGGCCAATGGACCGATGCCGGGGACGTGGCGCTGCCCGCCCGTACCGTGCTGATAGCCGCCGGCACGAACCCGAACACGGTGTTGGCGCGCGAAGATGCGCAGACGTTCGTGCTCGATGGCCGCTACTTCAGGGCCTGCGACGAACAGGGTAATCCCGTGCGCCCCGAGCGATCGATCTCCAAGCCGAAGCAGCCCAACGTGTTCATGTCCCGCCGCGACGACGGCCGGTTCATCAGCTTCTTCGGCGACCTGCATCCGTCCTATTTCGGCAACGTGGTGAAGGCGATGGGGTCGGCCAAGCAGGGCTACCCGACCGTCTCGCGCGTGCTCGCCGCGCTGCCCGCCTGCCCGGCGCCGGACAAAACCGCCTTCCTCGATCGCCTGAACGGCGAACTGCGCGCGACCGTGCATGCGGTGAACCGCCTGACGCCGACCATCATCGAGGTGGTGGTGAAGGCCCCCCGCGCTGCGTCCCGGTTCAGGCCGGGCCAGTTCTATCGCCTGCAGAACTACGAGATGAACGCCGCCAGGATCGACGGCACCCGCCTCGCGATGGAGGGCCTGGCGATGACCGGTGCATGGGTCGATCCGCAGCGCGGGCTGGTATCGACCATCGTGCTCGAAATGGGCGGCTCGTCGGACCTGTGCAAGACGCTGCGTCCCGGCGAGCCGATCGTGCTGATGGGGCCCACCGGCGAGCCGACCGAGATCGTCGCGGGCGAAACCGTCATGCTGGTGGGCGGTGGTCTGGGTAACGCGGTGCTGTTCTCGATCGGTCAGGCGCTGCGCGCCGCCGGATCGAAGGTGCTCTACTTCGCGGGGTACAAGAAACGCATCGACCGCTACAAGGTCGAGGAGATCGAGGCTGCAGCCGATACCGTCATCTGGTGCTGCGACGAGTCCCCGGGTTTCGAGCCCAGCCGGTCACAGGACAGGACCATCAGCGCCAACATCGTCGAGGCGATCGCAGCGTATGCCGACGGCCAGCTCGGCGAAGCATCGATCCAGGTGACCGACGTCGACCGCATCATCGCGATCGGCTCCGACCGGATGATGGCCGCCGTCGGCGCGGCGCGGCATGGCGTACTGGCACGCCATCTGAAATCGACCCACCGGGCGATCGGTTCGATCAACTCGCCGATGCAGTGCATGATGAAGGAGATCTGCGCGCAGTGCCTTCAGCCCCACCGCGACCGCGAGACCGGCCGGATTACCTACGTCTTCTCGTGCTTCAACCAGGACCAGTCGCTCGACCAGGTGGACTTCCCGGCACTGAACGAGCGGCTGCGCCAGAACTCGGTACAGGAGAAGCTCACTGCACAGTGGATCGCCCGCTGCCTTGCCCGGCTGGAGCGCCAGCCGGCACCGGCAACGACCTGACCCGTACCGTACTTGCCCGGCTGAGGTGCCAGCCGTGCCCCGCGGCGCGGCTGGTCAGCCGCCCGCGGCCCCGATCGTGTTGACCACCAGCATCGCCACCGTCATCGGACCCACACCGCCCGGCACTGGCGTCACGTAACCGGCCACCTGCTCGACCGAGCCGAAATCGATGTCGCCGACCAGCTTGCCGTCGGTCGTGCGGTTGATGCCGACGTCGAGCACGATCGCACCCGGCTTCACCATGTCGCCGGCGACAATGCCCGGACGGCCGACTGCCACCACCAGCACATCGGCCCGGCGGGTGTGCGAGGCGAGGTCGCGCGTCTTCGATGTGCAGAGGGTGACGGTAGCGTCCCGGCCCAACAGGAGCAGTCCCATCGGTTTTCCGACGGTATTGCTGCGCCCCACCACGACTGCCTCCTTGCCGCTGAGCTTCGCGCCGATCGAATCGAGCATGCGCATCATGCCTGCGGGCGTACACGGCGGGAACCGGGTGTGCCCGCCGAGCAGGTCGCCGCGGTTCAGCGCATGAAAGCCATCGACGTCCTTTGCGGCCATCACCTCGGCAAGGATCGCCGCCTCGTCCAGTCCGGACGGCAACGGCAATTGCACCAGGATGCCGTGGATCGAACGGTCATCGTTCAACCGCCGCACCACCTCGCGCACTTCGGCCTGGGACGCCGTGGCCGGCAGCTCGACCACCTCGGAATGCACGCCGACCGTGCCGCAGGCCCTGACCTTGTTGCGTACATAGGCGCGCGATGCCGGGTTGTCGCCGACCAGCACCACCGCCAGCCCCGGCCGGATTCCGCGTTCTGCGAGTGCGTCCACCCTGGTCCGGCACTCCGCGAGCACCTGTTCGGCGAGCGCCTTGCCGTCAATCCGCTGTGCAGCCATCTTTGCCTGTCCCGTCGTTCGATCCGCGCGGACTTTAGTGCAAAAGCGCGCGTCACGGCAACTGCAGCCCCGGCGGCGGCGTCAGCGGCCCGCGGACAGCGCGATGATCGCGACCACGCGTCGCCCCCGCTGGTCGAAGCGCAGTTCGGTACACACCGACCGCACGAGTTCCAGACCACGGCCGCGCCGTACTGCATCCGCGGCACCGAGCCCGGCCAGCCGGGCCTCCAGACCTTCGATGTCGAAACCTGTACCGGAGTCCTCGATCTCGACCTGCAGGTACTCGCCACCACCGAAGGGCTCGACGGCCGCCTTGATCCAAAGGCTGCCGGAAGACAGCCCGGCCAGCCGGGCTGCCCGGTCATCGCGAAACCGCTCCCTGCCGCCGGGCATGTCGAGCACTGCCGGGTCCAGGCCGAGTACGCCGTAGTCGAGCGCGTTGGCGAGGAGTTCCGACAGCATGCAGTACACGTTCGAACGCAGACTGCGGGGAATGCCGAGCTGCTCGACCAGGCTGCTGGCAAACGGCGCCAGCGTGAGCTTGCGCAGTTGAGTCGGTCCCAGCCGCAACTCGAGTGCCCAGTGCGACGTACGCACGCTACCTGTCGCTGCGGGCGTTTCAACGACAGGCTCGGCGAGCGGCTCGAGCAGGCAGTCGACCAACAGCACGGACGCATCGTCCTCGAGGGCACGTCCACCGGTGAACGCCTGCAGGCGGCTGACGACCCGGGACAGCCGGGGCGCTGCCTCGCCGCGTACCGCCTCGAGCAGTTCGCGATCGCCGAAGCGATGCTTGCCGTCCTGCCCGAGCGCCTCCGAGAGACCGTCGGATACGACCATCAGCTGGGACTGCTCCCGGTACGAAAAACGCTCGATCGAGCTGTCGAAGTCCTTGTCGTCGAGGATGCCGAGCGCCATGTGGCGAGATCGCCAGATGCGCTCCATGCTGCCGTCGCTGCCCAGCAGCATGACAGGCGGACAACCCCCGTTCCACAGTTCGATCACCCGATCGCGCATGTCGATCGAGGCAGCCACGCAGGCAACGAAGCGGTCGGCAGGCATGCAACTGCGCAGCTTCCGGTTCATCTCGGTGACGATGCTCGCGATGTCGAAGCCGCGGTCGGTCATGCGGTGGAACACCTCGCTGACGGGCAGCACGGAAATCGCCGCGGCGAGGCCATGGCCGGTACCGTCGGCCAGCAGCACGTTGATCCGGTCATCCGGCGAGCGCGCGACGGCGACGACGTCGCCGCTCAGGTGGTGCGCGGGCGAGACCCAGGCATGCATCAGGCGCTCGGCGAGCGGATCAAGGCGTTCCAGTCGGGAGATCAGGTAGCTAGCGATACGCTGCTCTTCCTCAGCCTCGTCCTGATGGCGCATGAGCATCGTGCGCTGCGCCTGCGTGCGCTCGACATACGCCCCCATGCGCAGGTACATCCGCAACCGGGCACCAAGCCATCCGACGCTGAGCGGCAACTGCAGGAAGTCGTCCGCGAGCCCATGGAGGCGTTCGATGTCTGCTTCCACGGCCGACGCCGGCACCAGCGCGACCAGCGTCCACGGACACGCTGGCCGGCTGTCCAGGCGACGTTCCGCGAGCGCACGCAGCGCCCCATCTCCCTCCGACATCGCGCACAGCACGACCGCGGCCTCGCCGCGATCGGCCAGCTCCACTGCCTCGGCGACACACGATACGGCCAACAGCCGCGCGCCGTTCGCCTCGAGCATCACCTGCAGGTCGCGCCGTACGGCCAGGTCGCTGTCGATGAGGATCACGCCGGCACCGGCGGCCTCCTCAGGCACTGCGTGGCCGGCAGGCAGCGGCGGCGATGTCAGGTCCATCCTGGGTCAACCCTCGTGAGGACAGGCGGGCGGCATCGGAGTCATTGCCGCGGCCCGTGCCGACTACTGGATCGTGAACAGCTTCTTGAAGTTCGCGATGTCGAGGATCTGCTGAACCACGCCGCGGCAGTTGCTCAGGATCACTGTCTTGTGGGCGCCGCTCGCCTGGTCGCGAAGAAGCAGAAGCATGCCCAGCGCGGCGCTGTCCAGGTAGTCGACGTTGCCGAGGTCGATCTCGATCGCCGAGACCTCGCTCGAGCCGATCTGGCCTTCATAGGCCGACTTGAACGTGCGGTGGGCGTTGAAGTCGAAACGGCCGGACAGCGAAATCCGTACACGTTCGTTGATGACGCTGACTCGGGTCTGCATGAAGAACTCCTTGATCGATGCTGCAGAGGATGGCGGATGCCGGGTGGTATCGACGATGGAATAACGACTGTAGAGCGGCCGGGGTCAGACCCGGTTCTGACGACCACCGCTCGCGGTGATCTGGCCGATGACGGCGCGGGCGATCGACTTCAGCGGCAGGACCTCGTCGACCCCGCCGCCGTTGATGGCTTCCTTCGGCATGCCGAACACGACGCAACTCTCCTCGTCCTGCGCGATATTCCAGGCACCGGCGTCGCGCATCTCGCGCATCCCGGCCGCGCCGTCGCGCCCCATGCCGGTGAGTATCACCCCGATCGCGTTGCGGCCGGCATGTGTCGCGGCGGAGCGGAACAGGACATCGACCGACGGGCGATGACGATTGACCGGCTCCGACTGCGACAGCGTCGTCATGTAGTTCGCGCCGCTTCTACGCAACAGTAGATGCGAATGCCCGGGCGCAATGTAGGCGTGCCCCGGAAGCACCCGCTCTCCGTCCTCGGCTTCCTTGACGGTGATCCGGCACAGTCCGTCGAGCCTGCGCGCGAACGAGCGGGTAAACGCTTCCGGCATGTGCTGTGCGATGAGGATGCCGGGGATGTCCGGCGGCAGAGGCTCCAGCAACTCGCGGAGGGCCTCGGTGCCGCCGGTCGACGCACCGACGATGATCAGCTTCTCCGTCGACCACCCGGACACCGGTCGGGATGGCAGCGCGTCTGCGGCGCCGCCGGCCGGTTCGGACGCCGGCCCCACGAGCCTTCGCACCCGTGCGACCGAAGCCGCACGGATCTTGTCGGTGATCTCGCCAGCATATTCCTGCATGCCATGCACGATATCGATCCGGGGCTTCGAGACGAAATCGACCGCGCCCAGTTCCAGCGCGCGCAGCGTCGTCTCCGACCCGCGTTCGGTCAGTGTCGACACCATCACCACCGGCGTCGGTTTCAACCGCATCAGCTTTTCCAGGAAGGCCAGCCCGTCCATCCTGGGCATCTCGACATCGAGCGTGATCACGTCAGGGTTGAGCGCCCGGATCTGTTCACGTGCGACGAGCGGATCCGGCGCCTGGGCCACCACTTCCATGTCGGGCTGTGAATTGATGATCTCGGTCAGCACGCGCCTGATCAGCGCGGAGTCGTCGATGACGACCACACGGATGCGGGAACGTACCCCGGGCTGGAAAGAAGGCGTCGCGGAATTCATCAGAAAAGCTCCACCGCCCCGCTGGCAGGCCGGGTAACCAGGCGCCGGCTGTACTCGCGCTCACGTGCGATCAGGCCCTTGTCGTTGGCGGTCTTCAGCTTGCGCACCATGGCCCGCCCGGTGCGCGGAAAGAAATAAACCTTCCTCGGATAGATGTCCTCCAGGTCGTGGGCCCTGACCGGGATACCTTCCGTACTCAGGAATGCGCGCACGAAGGCCGCATTGCGCGGCCCGACGTTAGCCACCGTAAGCCCTTCGAGCACATTGCCGCCGCCGAACACCTTGGCCTCCAGGCTGGAGCGGCGTGCACCCTGCTTCAGGATCGTGTTGATCAGCACCTCCATCGCATATGTGCCATAGCGGGCGGACGCATTGGCGACCTCATCGGCGTTTCCGCCTTCGGGCAGCATGAAGTGGTTCATGCCCCCCACGCCGGTCTGGGGATCGCGGATGCACGCGGCCACGCAGGACCCGAGCACGGTCACCAGCACCATGTCGCTGCCGGTGACATAGAACTCGCCCGGCAGGAGTTTCGCGGCAGGGGCCTCGAAGGTATGGTCGAAGTACAGAGTCTTCGCGAATCCTTCGATGGTCTCGGGGCGCTCATGGCTCATGCAGTCTCCGCGCGGGCGTGCGCCAGTTCGTAGACCGTCTTGGCCCGCAGCCGGAACAGGTCGACCGCATGGTAGAAGTTCTCGGAGTGACCGGCGAACAACAGGCCATCGGGCCTGAGCAGCGGCGCGAACCGCTGCAGGATGCCGCGCTGCGTGGGCTTGTCGAAATAGATCATCACGTTCCGGCAGAAGATCGCGTCGAACGGACCGGTGACCGGATAGCGCGCATCGAGCAGGTTGACCTTCTCGAAACGGACGAGCGCCGCCAGTTCGGGCCGTACCCGCACCATCCCCTCGTTCGCGCCGGAACCGCGCAGGAAGAAGCGCCGGAGACGCTCGGGTGCCATCCGATCGACCCGATCCATCGTGTAGACGCCTGCCTGTGCCTTCGCAAGGACGGCGGTATCGACATCGCTCGCGATGATCTTCACCCGTGGCGCCATGGTTCCACAGGCCTCGATGGCGCTGATCGCCATCGAATACGCTTCCTCGCCGGTAGAGCAGGCAGAACACCAGAGCGAAACCTCGCGCGTCGCACTCACCCGCTGGATCAGCCTCTCGAGTTCCACGAAATGATGGGCTTCGCGGAAGAACGCCGTGAGATTCGTGGTCAGCGCATTGGTGAAAGCTTCCCACTCGGGGCCGCGCGGCCCCTCGAGCAGACCCAGGTAGTCACGAAAGCTGGATAGATTGTTGGATCGCAGCCGACGCGCCAGCCGACTGTAGACCATTTCCATCTTGCCCGGGTTGAGCTGTATGCCGGCGTGGTCGTAGATCAGCCGGCGGATACGCTCGAAGTCGTCCCGGGTGAACGAAAACTCCTTCCGCACCGGATGCGAGTCGGCTTCCGGCTCGGTGGAGTGTGATGGCGCAATCGGCATGGTTCTGTCTTCGCCCTTCGTACCGCTCAGTGGACCGAGGCTGTCTCGTCGATCAGGGCCATGTCTCGGCTGGTCATCAGGCGCTCGATGTCCACCAGGATCAGCATGCGCTCGCCCGCCGTACCCAGACCGATGATGTACTCGGTATCCAGGCCGGCGCCGAACTCCGGTGCCGGACGGATCTGCGACCCGTCCAGTTCCTGCACGTCCGACACCCCGTCGACCACGATACCCATCACACGGCTGGCGATGTTCAGGATGATCACCACGGTGAACGGGTCGTAGGTGACGCTGCCCAGGCTGAACTTGATGCGCAGATCCACGATCGGGACGATCACGCCGCGCAGGTTGATCACACCCTTGATGAAATCCGGCGTATTGGCGATCGCGGTGACCGCGTCGTAGCCGCGGATCTCCTGCACCTTCAGGATCTCGACCCCGTACTCCTCAGCGCCGAGCTTGAACGTCAGGAACTCGCTGGTACCCGAGGGGACCGGAGCAGTGCCAGGGGTTGCTCCGGTTGCCGAGGGTGCTCGATTGATGTTGCTCATATGCGTTTCTCCTGGATGCGGTTGTTCAGAACTCTTCCCACGATTCATCGGCGTTCACGGCCCTGGCGGGTCGCGGCAGGGGCGCCGCGTCCACCGGCCGGACAGCCTCTGACGCCGGTGCCGGTGCAGGTACCGGTGCTGGTGCCCGTGCCGGTGCCGGTGCCGACGGCTTCAGGCGCGAAACGTTCGTGGCACGATTCGGGCCGCGGCGCTCGGCACCGCTGTAGGCAGCCGGCGCTGCATCCTCGGACAACCGGAACACGGACACCGTATCGGCCAGCACCTCTGCCTGTTCCTGCAGCGATTCGGCCGCAGCCGCCGCCTCTTCGACCAGTGCTGCGTTCTGCTGCGTCACCTCGTCCATCTGCGTGACAGCGGTGCTCACCTGTTCGATGCCGGCGCTCTGCTCCATCGAAGCCGCAGAGATCTCCGCCATGATGTCCGTGACGCGCTTGACCTGATGCACCACCTCCTGAATGGTCTTGCCAGCCTCGCCGACCAGCTTCGACCCGCTCTCGACCTTCTGTACCGAGTCGCCGATCAGCGTCTTGATCTCGCGCGCTGCTGCGGCCGAGCGCTGTGCCAGGTTCCGTACCTCGCTCGCCACCACTGCGAAGCCCCGACCCTGCTCGCCGGCACGGGCCGCCTCCACCGCCGCGTTCAGCGCGAGGATGTTGGTCTGGAAAGCGATGCCGTCGATCACGCCGATGATGTCGGAGATCTTCTTCGACGCCGTGGTGATCTCGTCCATCGTACGCACTACCTCGCCCACGACCGAGCCGCCGCGTACCGCGACATCCGAGGCGCCGATCGCCAGCTGGTTCGCCTGCTTCGCGTTCTCGCTGTTCTGCTTCACCGTCGATGTCAGCTCTTCCATGCTGGAAGCGGTCTCCTCGAGGCTCGACGCCTGCTCCTCGGTGCGCTGGGAGAGATCGGTGTTGCCCTGCGCGATCTCCTTCGCGGCGGTGTTGATCGACTCGGTCGCTTCCTTGATCTGCCCGACGATGTTGACCAGGCTGCTCTGAACCGCGTCCACCGCCACCGTGATCTCGGCCTTCTTTCCCGGCAAACGGTCCATCTTCGGCGTGAGATCTCCCTTCGAGTAGGCGCTGATGATTTCCACGACCCGGTACTTGACCGCGATGTGTGCGGCCACCAGGTCGTTCACCGACTCCGCAACCTGCCGGAACGTGCCCGGAAATGCATCTGCCTGAATCCTGTGATCGATCCAGCCTTCTTCGTGCTGTTTTGCCATCTCGGCCTGTGCGGACACCAGCGCTTCGAGGACGCCGGTCATCGCCTGCATCGACTGCATCAGCGCGGCCGCTTCGTCGCGCCCATCGACTTCGATGCGGGTCGTCAGGTCGCCGGCCGCGATCGCGTCCGCGGCGGCAACCGCCTTGCGCAACGGATGGGTGACGGAGCGGGTGATGAGCCACGCGGCCAGCAGACCGATCACCAGTGTCGCGATCAACACATACGAGAGCGTTCGTACCGCCTCGTCGTGCGCTGCGTGCGCGGCGGCCACGGCTTCATCGGAGATTTTCGTGTTGTACACGATCACGTCCGTCAGCGCCTTCGAAACGAGGCCGAACATCGTGAAGGACTCCGCGGTCATGACGGCCTCCGCCTCCATCCGGCCTTTCGCGCCGCTGGCCAGTTGCGGCAGCAGCTTCTGCTCCTCCATCCTCAAGTAGCCCTGCAGCGCCTCTTCGTATACCTTGAACAGCGGCTCCTCGGCAGTACCGACCAGCAGGAAACCATCCTTCCGGTAGACAGCGGTCAGCTTGAGCAGCGCTTCCCGTGCGCTGACCATCTCCTGCATCGCCTGGGTTCGCCCCTCGTCAGTCGAACTGTAGGTGGCGCGCAGCCCCCAGCGCCGGTACTGGTCCTGCTTGCCCTGCATGTCGCTGAGCATCTTGATGCTCGGCAGGATGTTGCCGCCGATCGCCTCGAGCAGGACCGCCTGCTTCCCCATGCTCGCATAACCCACCCAGGCGAGTACCACGCACAGCACCAGTACAAGACCGAAACCCGCCCCAAGCCGGGTACCCACCTTGATCGATTGCATCTTCATCTGCACTTCTCCGTTTCGTACGATCATGTTCTGCTCCGGAACTGCCGCTGGCGCGGCGTCGGTGTCCGGCGCAACTTCAGGCCGCGTGCGCAAAGCCGTTTCCGGTCCGCATCACACCGGGTACATCCACGATCAGGGCCACCCTTCCGTCGCCCATGATGGTTGCGCCCGACACCCCGTTCACCTTCCGGTAGTTCGTCTCCAGGCTCTTGATCACGACCTGGTGCTGTCCCAGCAGTTCATCCACGCACAGCGCCGCCTTCTGGCCCGCTGCATCGACGATCACCATCACCGGCATCTCGGCCGCTGGCGCATCGGCTGCGCAGAACAAGCGACGCAGTTCGATCACGTTCAGGTACTCGCCGCGCACCGCGATGGTCCGCGCCCGGCCACCGACGGTACGGATCGCTTCCTTGCTCGGCCGGATCGATTCCACGATCGAGTTCAACGGCAGGATCAGCGTGCTGCCGCCCACCTTGACAGACAACCCGTCGAGAATAGCCATCGTCAGTGGCAGCCGGATCGCGATCCGCGTACCCTCGCCGGCCTTCGATTCGATCGACACGCTGCCGTTCATCTCGGCGATGTTCCGCTTCACCACGTCCATCCCGACACCGCGGCCGGAGACGTCGGTGATCGTATCGGCGGTCGAAAAGCCCGGCTCGAAGATGAGCTGCCACACCTCCGCATCGGTCATGGCATCGCTGGCCGGCAAGCCGCGCTCGCGCGCCTTCTGCAGGATCCGCTCGCGGCTGAGACCACCGCCATCGTCGCTCACCTCGATCACGATGCTGCCGCCCTGATGCATCGCGTTCAGGGTGATCGTGCCGGTCGCCGGCTTGCCCGCGGCCACGCGAACCTCTGGTGCCTCGATGCCGTGGTCCAGGCTGTTGCGCACGAGATGAGTCAGCGGATCGGCGATCTTCTCGATCAGGCCCTTGTCCAGTTCCGCACTCTCGCCGCGGGTACGCAGATCGACCTGCTTGCCGAGCTTGCCCGCGAGGTCGCGTACCACGCGCGGGAAGCGGCTGAACACGAACGAGATAGGCAACATCCGGATCGACATCACCGCTTCCTGCAGGTCGCGCGTATTGCGACCGAGCAGGCCCAGCCCGGAGAGCAGGCGCTCGTTTGCGACCGGATCTATCACGCTGGCCGACTGCATCAGCATCGACTGGGTTATCACCAGTTCGCTGACCAGGTTCATCAACATGTCGACCTTCTCGACGCCGACCCTGATCGACGCACTGTCGCCTGCGCTCGTCACCTGCTTGTCGGTCGCCCGCCGCCCGGCGCGCATCGGTGCGTTCGCGGCCCGGTCCGACACCCTCCGGCCGACCGACGCAGGGGCTGCTGCCTGTGCTTCCGCAACGGCATGGGACGCGGCCGCCGCAGGCGCGCCTGGCGCATCGTCGAAGAAACCGAAACCCTGTGTCGCAGCTTCGACTGCGGCAGATGCCGCCGGCACGCCGGGCGCATCGTCGAAAAAGCCGAAGCCCTCGTCCTGCTGTGCGGTGCCATTGACCGCCGGCATGCTGCCGACGATGGCAGGACCTGACTCGTCGTCGTCGAAGAAACCGTAGGCTGCCTCCGCGGCGGCAGGCAACTGGGGCAGATCGGACGCAGGCGGTACGTCGCCCGGTAGCATGGTCGCAACCTCGACAGCCTCGAGCGGAACAACGAACTCGAACAGGTCCCGCACGGCTGCTTCGGCCACTGCGGCGGTGAGGATCATGCGCCAGGTACGGGGTGTCGTCTGAGACATCTGCGGATTGCTGCCATCCGGCTCGGACGTGACTTCCAGCGTGCCCAGCGAACGCAGTTCCCCGATCAACCCCTCGATTGCGGCCTCCTCGACCGTACTGGAATGCACGACGATGTCGAACCGTGCGAGCGGTGCACGCGACGTATCCGGCGCTGCTGGCGCAGGCGGTGGGGATAGCTGTCCGGGGCTGGCATCGCCCGGCGAATGGCCATCGGCCCCTGCCAGCACATCGAGCCACTTCATCACGACCTCGGCCGCATCGCCATCGAGTCCGCTGGTCGTCTCCCCCCTGCGCTCGGCAAGCTGGGCTGCGATCACATCCTTGGCATGGAGGAATGCATCGATCATCTCCGGCTGCAAGGCGATCTCTTCCTTGCGCAGGCGGTCGAGCAGTGTTTCCAGAGAGTGCGTGGTGTTCGCGATATCGGTGAAACCGAACGTCCCGGCACCGCCCTTGATCGAGTGGGCTGCGCGGAAGATCGCATTGAGCTGCTCGGGATCCGGATCGGACGGATCGAGCTCGAGAAGCAGGTTCTCCATGCTCGCGAGGTGTTCCGCGCATTCCTCGAAGAACACCTGGAAGAACTGGCTCATGTCTATCGACATCGGGTTTTCCTGTCGTCGGTTTGAGGTCGAGACGTCCGGAGCGCGTACGCGCTTCAGCCGATCACCTTCGTGACGACCTCCAGCAACTTCGCCGGGTCGAAGGGCTTGACGAGCCAGCCGGTCGCGCCCGCCGCCTTGCCCTGGGCCTTCATCTGGTCGCTGGACTCGGTGGTGAGCATCAGGATCGGCGTGCTCTTGTGCTGGGGAAGCGCGCGCAGCTCCTTGACGAGCGAAATGCCATCCATCCTCGGCATGTTCTGGTCGGTCAGCACCAGGCTGACCGCCTTCGTCTTCGCCTTCTCCAGCCCGTCCTGGCCGTCGACCGCCTCTATCACGTCATACCCTGCGCTCTTCAGGGTGAACGCGACCATCTGCCGGATCGATGCGGAATCGTCCACTGCAAGGATCATCTTCGTCATGTTGTTTCTGCCCGTCTCCAGTCTTGCTCAGAAAAGATCAATGTCGCCGCCAGCCATCTGCTTCTGGGCGACCGGGTTGCGCGCTTCCATCGCATCGGTCCGCGAGACCAGCTCTGCCACCACGTCCTGCACCGGCAGCCTGCCCGGTACAGCCGAGAATTCGCGTCCGATCGCCTCGAACAGATGTTCGACCACCGCCACCCGGCCCTGGCAGTTCGCCAGAAGCTGCGTGGTAATGTCCTGGAACTGCAGCGCGGTGACCGCCTTGCCGACGCGCGCTTCCATGTCGCCTGCCAGTTCGGAGGTACGCGCCATGGCGCGTGCCAGTTCTTCATTGATCTGTGCCACCTGCGTCGTCATGTCGTCGGCCTCGCGCTTGGCATGCAGCGCGAACGTCATATCCTGCGAGGCCATCGAATGGATTGCCTTCTCGGCCTCGTTCAGCGATTCGCAGACCTGCCCGATCTCCTGGCGGATCTGATCGCTGAAATGGTGGGTACGTCCGGAGAGCTTGCGCACCTCGTCCGCGACGACCGCAAAACCACGCCCGGCCTCCCCGGCACGCGCTGCTTCGATCGCCGCATTCAGGGCCAGCAGGTTGGTCTGCTTGGAAATGCCTTCGACCTCGGCGAGGATCGACAGGGCGCTCTTGATCTGGCTGTCGACGGTCTCCATCTGCCCGACCAGTTTCATGCCGACCTGGCTGTTGTTGAGTATGTTCTGGACCAGTGCCTGCATCGCAGAAGAGGAGTGCTCGACGAACCGCTCGAAGGTGATCCGCTCGCCGGTCGCATCGCCGTTCGGGCTGCCAGCGGTGATCGCCAGAGTGATTCGCTGCTGCTCCTGCGTCAGTTCGTGCATCCCGCTGAAACTGTCGGTCAGGCTGGTCACGGCTTCCTGCAACAATCCGCTGGTCCGGCCGATGTCTGCACCGACGGCCTGCACGCCGCGGGCGATTGCGTCGCGGTGGACGGAGAGTGCCTGCCCGAGGGGGGTCCCGGCGAGCTTGCCACCGTCGTCCTCGGCCATGGCGTGATCCGCCGGCACCGGGGCGCCAGCCCGAAGCAGCAGCATTGAGGTCGACACGGCGAACAGGGCCAGCAGGCCGGGCAAGGCCTGCCAGGGCAGTGACATCGCCACCAGCCACACGGCCTGAGCCACGCAGGCCACGGCGGCGCACACCAGGCTCACCGCCAGATAGCCGGACAATGGCCGGGAAACGGACGAAGAATGCATCGTGCCTCCAGATCAAGTGGACCTGTTAGCGGCAGCGCGATGCACAACTTGAGCGGGCCGGCAGCAACTGTCGGAAAGGCGCACGGCGGACGAAAGACGGCCCGGCGCGCCTCGAAACTACATCATTCCAACGTCAGCGGGACCCTGTCGGTGGGGTCAGAAGTCCCTTGCCGGGACTCGCCGGGCGCGGCACGGGCGCCGGATCACCGCCCAGGACCTGAATGAACGATTCATCCTGCCGGATCATGCCGAGTTCGGCGCGCGCCCGCTCCTCGATCGCCTCGTACCCGGTCTTCAGATCGCGGACTTCCGCGTCGAGCGCCTCGTTACGATGCAGCAGGCGCCCGTTCACCTCGCGCTGGGCCACCAGCTGGCGATCGACTTCCCAGACCCGCAGCCAGCTGCCCTTGCCGATCCAGAGCGGCACCTGCAGAAGGACAATAAGCATGGCGAGCCCGAGGCTGAGCAGTCTCATCGTTGGTCCCCGATGCGGGAAAACGCCGCCCCGTGCGGCCGGGGGCGGCAGTCGAGCGTCACCGCAGCTGGCGGAACGCGGATCGGCCACCGTATCCGGCCGCATCGCCCAGGTCTTCCTGGATGCGCAGCAACTGGTTGTACTTGGCGATGCGGTCGGACCGGGACAGCGATCCGGTCTTGATCTGAAGCACGTTGGTGGCCACCGAGATATCGGCGATCGTGGTGTCCTCCGTCTCGCCCGAGCGGTGCGAGATCACCGACGCGTAGGCCGAACGGCGCGCGAGGTCGACGGCCTCGAGCGTTTCGCTCAGGGTGCCGATCTGGTTGACCTTGATCAGGATCGCGTTGGCGACGCCCGCGTCGATACCCTGCTGCAGGATGCGGCTGTTGGTGACGAACAGGTCATCGCCGACCAGTTGCACCTTGTCGCCGAGGCGATCGGTCAGCAGTTTCCAGCCGTCCCAGTCGGCCTCGTCCATGCCGTCCTCGATGCTGATGATCGGATACTTGGCAACCCAGCGGCCGAGGTAATCGGCAAACTCGCCGGCGCCGAGAACCGCCCGTTCGGACGCCAGACGGTACTTGCCGTCCTCGTGGAACTCGGAACTCGCACAGTCGAGTGCGAGGGCGATGTCCTCGCCGGGCTGGTACCCGGCCTTCTCGATCGCCTCCAGCACCAGCTCGATGGCCGACTCATTGTTCGGCAGGTCGGGCGCGAAGCCGCCCTCGTCGCCAACCCCGGTCGACAGTCCACGGCCGTCGATCAGCTTCTTCAGCGTCTGGAACACCTCCGCGCCATAGCGCAGCGCCTCGGAGAAGCTCGGCGCGCCCAACGGCACGATCATGAACTCCTGCATGTCGAGGTTGTTGTTCGCGTGCGCCCCGCCGTTGATCACGTTCATCATCGGTACCGGCAGCCGCATCGGCCCCGCTCCCCCGAGGTACCGATACAGCGGCAGGCCGGATTCCTCGGCTGCAGCGCGGGCCACGGCCATCGATACGGCAAGCAGCGCATTGGCGCCCAGGCGGCCCTTGTTGTCGGTGCCGTCGAGTTCGATCAGCGCACGGTCGATGAACGCCTGCTCGACCGCGTCCAGTCCGATGATCGCCTCGCAGATTTCGGTGTTCACGTGCTCAACCGCCTTGAGCACCCCCTTGCCGCCATAGCGCGCCTTGTCGCCGTCGCGCATCTCGAGGGCCTCCTTGGCTCCCGTCGAGGCACCTGACGGCACGGCTGCACGGCCCATCACGCCCGATTCGAGGAGAACATCGGCCTCGACTGTCGGGTTACCACGGGAATCGAGGATCTCGCGCGCGACCACCTCTACGATTGCACTCATCGCTGTTCTCTCAAGGCTGTGTTTCTGGGTTCCGGGAGGCCGTCCGGATCGCTGTTCAACGCGTGATCCGGCGTTCCGCGAGCGGCCTCGACTTGACCTGAGCATCGAGCGCGGCCAGCGTCTCGAGCAGTTCCGGCATCAATCCGAGCGGCCAGGCGTTCGGACCGTCGGACAGCGCCTGCTCGGGACGTGGATGCGTTTCCATGAATACGCCGGAGATACCGGCCGCCACCGCCGCACGCGCCAGCACCGGCACGAACTCGCGCTGCCCACCGCTGGAGGTGCCCTGCCCGCCCGGCAACTGCACCGAATGCGTCGCATCGAATACGACCGGGCAACCGGTGTCGCGCATGATCGCGAGCGACCGCATGTCGGACACCAGGTTCTGGTAACCGAAGGAAAAACCGCGCTCGCACACCATGATGTTGTCGGAGCCACTCGCCGCGCGCGCCTTGTCGACCACGTTGCCCATTTCCTGGGGCGACAGGAACTGGCCCTTCTTGATGTTGACCACCCGGCCGGCGCTGGCGACTGCCTGGATGAAATCCGTCTGCCGGCAGAGGAAGGCGGGCGTCTGCAGCACGTCGACGGCTTCCGCCACCTCGGCAACGTCCGCCGCCTCGTGGACGTCGGTCAGTACCGGAAGGCCAAAGGTGCTGCGCACACCGGACAGGATCTCGAGGCCCTTCTGCATGCCGGGCCCGCGGAAGGACTTGCCCGAACTGCGATTGGCCTTGTCGTAGGACGCCTTGAAGATCAGCGGGATACCGAGCGGCGCGGCAATCTCCTTCAGACGGCCGGCGATCTCCTCCACCAGATCGCGCGACTCGACTACGCACGGGCCGGCGATCAGGAACAGCGGTCGGTCAAGGCCTGCCTCGAAGCCGCAGAGATTCATCAGGCTGCCGCCGTTGCCGCAGCGCCGTGGGTGGCCGCCTGCACCTGTTCGGCACGCACGATCGCCGCCCTGACGAACGCAGTGAAGAGCGGATGCCCGGCCCGCGGCGTGGAATTGAACTCGGGGTGGAACTGCACACCCACGAAGAATGGATGCGCAGGCAGTTCCATCATCTCGGGCAACGACTCGCTCGGGGTGCGCGCCGACACCTTGTACCCAGCCGACTCCAGCTGGGGCACGTACGCATTGTTCACCTCGTACCGGTGCCGATGCCGTTCGTTAACCTCCGCGCCGTAGATGCGCGCGGCCAGCGTGCCTGCCAGCACCGGGCAGCGCTGCGCACCCAGCCGCATGGTACCGCCGAGATCGGACTTCTCGGTCCGCTTCTCGATCCGCCCGGTACGGTCCTTCCACTCGGTAATCAGCGCGACCACCGGGTGCGCCGTGTCGGGGTCGAACTCGGTGGAATTCGCTCCGGCCAGCCCGCAGACATTGCGTGCGAACTCGATCGTGGCCAGTTGCATGCCCAGGCAGATACCGAGGTACGGCACGCCGCGTTCGCGCGCGAAGCGGATCGCCTGGATCTTGCCTTCGGTGCCGCGCTTGCCGAAGCCGCCCGGGACGAGGATGGCATCGAGGTGATCCAGCGAAGACGCCGCACCGCTCTCGATCTGCTCGGAGTCTACGTACTCGATCACCACGCGCGTGCGGGTCTTGATGCCAGCGTGGTTGAGCGCTTCGTTCAGGGACTTGTAGGAATCGGACAGGTCGACGTACTTCCCGACCATGCCGATGCGAACCGTCCGCTCGGGATGCTCGAGGCCGTGCACGAGGGCATCCCAGTCGGCAAGGTCTGCAGGCCTTGCCTTCAGCCCGAGCACGTCGCAGACGATCTGATCGAGCCCCTGCTTGTGGAGCATCGAAGGAATCTTGTAGATCGAGTCGGCATCCCAGACAGATATCACCGAGTCGAGTTGCACGTTAGAGAACAGCGAGATCTTCGCGCGCTCGTCCTCCGGGATAGGACGGTCGGCCCGGCACAGCAGCACATCCGGAGAGATGCCGATCTCGCGCAGCTTCTGCACGCTGTGCTGCGTCGGCTTGGTCTTCAGTTCGCCCGCCGACGGGATGAAAGGAACCAGCGTGAGGTGAACGAAACAGCAGGATCCGCGGCCGAGGCGCAGGCTCATCTGGCGTGCGGCTTCGACGAACGGCAACGACTCGATGTCGCCTACCGTGCCGCCGATCTCGATGATCGCGACATCGGCTTCGCCCCCCCAGGCCGCACGGGCACCGCGTTCGATGAAGTCCTGGATCTCGTTGGTGATGTGCGGAATTACCTGAACGGTCTTGCCGAGGTACTCGCCGCGCCGTTCCTTCTTGATCACCGACTCGTAGATCTGGCCGGTGGTGAAGTTGTTCACCCGTCGCATCCGGGTGGACACGAACCGCTCGTAGTGCCCGAGGTCGAGATCGGTCTCGGCACCGTCTGCGGTCACGAACACCTCGCCGTGCTGGAAAGGACTCATCGTCCCAGGATCGACGTTGATGTAGGGATCGAGCTTCAGCAGGGTGACCTTGAGCCCCCGCGATTCGAGCAGCGTGCCGAGCGACGCGGCGGCGATACCTTTGCCGAGCGAGGAGACGACACCACCGGTCACAAAGATGTACTTGATCATTCCCGACGCAGTAGCTGGTTTCGTCGATCATAGCGCAAAGCGGCCCCGCGACCAAACGAACTCGACAGCAAGTTGCCGACAATCCCGCCGGGAATGCGCTTCGCACGCGCAGGATGCCCCCGCCGGAGGCAGACACGCCGGGTTGTGTCAAAATTGCGCAACAACCCGGTTCGAAAACGGGTATTTTCGCGCCCTGTTTTTTCGTTTCACCCTCCGCCGCTGCCGCACGGCAGCGGCGTCGCTCGGGCCCGGCAGGCGCGCGGAACCGCATTACCTCGAGGAGAGCAGCAATGAGCCATCCAGATGCAGCAGCAGAACTGATCAGCCGGTCGGGCAAGCCCGCCTACATCAAACACGCCCGGCTGGTGGAATGGGTCCGCGAAATGGCGGCCTTGTGCGAACCCGACAGCATCTACTGGTGCGACGGGTCGAAGGAAGAGTACGACCGGCTTTGCCAGGAAATGATCGACGGCGGCTCGATGATCCGGCTGAACCAGCAGAAGCGGCCGAACAGCTTCCTCGTGCGCTCGGATCCGGCCGACGTCGCGCGGATGGAAGACCGTACCTTCGTCTGCACCGAAGACCAGGACGATGCAGGCCCCAACAACAACTGGGTGGCGCCCGCCGAGATGCGCGCGACCCTGGGTGGCCTGTTCAAGGGGTGCATGCGCGGCCGCACGATGTACGTGATTCCGTTCAGCATGGGTCCGCTCGGGTCGCACATCGCGCACATCGGCGTCGAGCTGTCGGATTCACCGTATGTCGTGGTGTCGATGCGCATCATGACCCGCATGGGCGAGAAGGTTTATGACGTGCTCGGCAGCGACGGCGAGTTCGTGCCCTGCATCCATTCGGTCGGCATGCCGCTGAAGGCGGGCGAGAAGGACATCGCCTGGCCGAGCAACCGCGAACACAAGTACATCGTCCACTACCCCGAGACGAAGGAAATCTGGTCGTTCGGCAGCGGCTATGGCGGCAATGCGCTGCTGGGCAAGAAGTGCTTCGCGCTGCGCATCGCCTCGATCATGGCGAAGGAACAGGGCTGGCTGGCGGAACACATGCTGATCCTCGGCATCACCGCGCCGACGGGCGAGAAGCGCTACGTAGCCGCCGCGTTCCCGAGCGCCTGCGGCAAGACCAACCTGGCCATGCTGATTCCGCCGAAGGGGATGGATGACTGGAAAGTCACCACCGTCGGCGAGGACATCGCCTGGATCAAGCCCGGCAAGGACGGCCAGTTGTATGCGATCAACCCCGAGGCGGGCTATTTCGGCGTCGCGCCGGGCACCGGTCCCGACACCAACGCCACCGCACTGGGCATGCTGGACGCGGATACGATCTTCACCAACGTCGCACTGACCGCCGATGGCGACGTCTGGTGGGAGGGCATGACCCGCACCCCGCCGAGCGAACTGACCGACTGGCAGGGCAAGCCCTGGACCCCGGATTGCGGCCGGCTGGCTGCGCACCCGAACTCGCGCTTCACCGTCGCCGCCGAGCGCTGCGCGACCCTCGATCCCGAATACGACAACCCGAACGGGGTACCGATCAGCGCTTTCGTGTTCGGAGGCCGTCGCAACGATACCGTGCCGCTGGTTGCCGAGGGCTTCAACTGGAACTACGGCGTGTACATGGCAGCGACCATGGGCTCCGAGACCACGGCTGCAGCCACGGGTGCCGTGGGCATCGTGCGCCGCGATCCGTTCGCGATGCTGCCGTTCTGCGGCTACCACTTCGGCGACTACTTCAACCACTGGCTGCGCATCGGGCACACGATCAGCCAGCCGCCGAAGATCTACTGCGTGAACTGGTTCCTGCGCGACGAGCAGGGCCGGTTCATCTGGCCAGGCTTCGGCGAGAACATGCGCGTGCTGAAGTGGATCGTCCAGCGCACGATGGGTACCGTCGGCGCAGTCGAGACCGCTCTGGGCTGGATCCCCCGTTTCGACGACATGGACTTCCGCGGCATGGATATCAGCCGCGAGCAGTTCGAGCAGCTGACCCGCGTCGACGCGGAACTCTGGAAGAAGGAAGTAGAGTCCCACGGCGAACTGTTCGAGCAGTTGAAGGCTCGGCTGCCGAGGGAGATGGTGCTCAAGCGCGAGCTGATGAAGCTCGACCTCTGGCGCGACGCGGCCTGAAGACCCGTACCGGGACGGCGGTCGCGCCGTCCCGGCGACTGGGGTCCGGGGGGGGGGGGCCGGTCCGTTCCGGGGGTCAGGTCTTCGTTCCGGGGGTCAGGTCTTGAGTTTTGCCGGATCTGCGGAGGTCTTGCGGTAGGCCGCTATCATGTCGAGCTCGATACGCGCGCCTGGCGTAGACAGCTGGTTCACGCAGACGGTGGTACTGGCAGGCGTCCAGTCGCCAAAGGTCTGCTTCAGTACTGCGACCATGCCGTCCATGTCGCGCATGTCGGTCACGTACTTGGTGACCTTCACGATGTCGGTCCACACCAGCCCTTCCTGATCGAGTATCGACTTGATCGCCGACAGCGCGCGCCGCGTCTGCTCTCCGATGTCGTTCGGATGGTCGTGCTCGTGAAGTTCGTGCGGATGCTTGTGGTACAGCGGCGATGGCGTGGCGCCGGAAATGAACAGCAGGTCGGCGCCACCGGTCACGCGCATCGCAGGCGCATAGGGCATGTCGACCCGGCGCGAGGGCATCGTCTGGATTTCCTGGACGTCCGGGTTCGACGGCGAGACCTGGTACGGTTTCGTATGGCTGGGCACTGACGGGCTCCTGGCGTTCTGGCGGTGGTTCGGCGGCGGCGGTGCGCTCTGCCGACGTTTGCTGCGCAGAAAGTATACTCAGCGGCGCGCACAACCGCGTCCCTACCGCGAAAGGCCTGTCCATGTCCCGCACACCGCACGCCAAAGCCGCCCGGCACCCGGGCATCCGCCGTACCCTGCTCAAGGCCGGAGCCGCCGCCGCCGTGACGCCGGTGCTCGCAGGCGCACCGTTCGTCAACGTGCTGGCGCAGGCGCCGCGTGCGAAGATCCGCATCGGCGTGGTTCCGCTGATTTCTTCCGGGCCGTTGTTCATCGCGCAGGCGCGCGGCTTCTGGGATCGGATGAACATCGAAGCCGAGTACCGCTACTTCACCGATGGGGCACTGGCCGTGCCCGCCCTGGTCGCCGGGGAACTCGACTTCACCGTCGCGACCTGCAACGCCGGCATCTTCAACACGATCGCCCGCGGCGCGCCGTTCAAGTTCATGCTCGATCGGGGCTCGGAGCGGCCCGGTTCCGGCTCGATGACCATTGTCGTCAACAACAAGCTCCATGCCGCCGGTCTGACCACGCCGGAACGGATGTCGATGCTCAAGGGACAGCGCCTCGGGCTGCAGGCGCCGGGCGGCATCGACCAGTTTCTGCTCGGGCTGGGCGTCCAGAAGGCAGGCCTCAATCCGCTGACGGACGTGAACTGGGTCACCGGTCTCGCCTATCCTGACCTGGTGCGCGCGCTCGGCGCCGGGCAGGTCGACGCGGCGAATATCCCCGTGCCGCTGGCCTTCCTTGCCGAGAAGAACAACACCGGGAAGATCGCCTTCCCCGGCTCCGACATCCAGCCCGGCACGCAGCTCGCGTGCTTCGCAGCGCCGGCAAAGCTGCTCGGCAAGGATCGTTCGCTCGCGGTGCGCTTCTCGATGGTCCACCTTCATGCGGCGCGCATCTTCAACGAGGCGGCAGCGGCGAAAGATCCGGCCGTGATCCGGACCATCTCGGAGGCGACCAAGGTCCCTGAGGCACTGGTCTCGGCCGCCGCTCCGCGCTGGACTTGGTTTACGGAGAACGGTCTGCCGAACGTCGACTCCGCGATGTACCAGGCCGAATTCTGGCGCGACACGATGAAGCTGTTCAGCGGCAAGATCACGCGCGAACAGGTGTTCGAGCTGGGCGCGGCGCAGGAAGCATTCAACCGCCTGAAGGAAAAGAACCCCCTGACGGCCTGATCCGTGAACACGACGCAGGCCGGAAAGCGGGTCAGTGGCGACACCGTCGGAGCCGTGCATCCGGAGATCCGGCTGCAAGGCATCAGTCTGGTCTATGAAGCAGGCGGCTCTACCGTACTCGCACTGGACAACCTCGACTGCACGTTCGCCGCTGGCGAGGTCACCGCGATCATCGGGCCGAGCGGCTGTGGCAAGAGTACAATGCTTCAGATCACCCGCGGCTTCATGCAGGCAAGCCGGGGGACGTTGTCGTTCGTTGGTCCCGACGGCCAAACGATGACACGCCCGCCACGGATGGCGACCGTCTGGCAGTCGTTCAACCTGTTTCCCTGGCGCACGGTCGAGGACAACGTGGCGTTCGGGCTAGAGATGGCCGGCATGCCGCCCCCCGAACGCCGTGCTCGCGCGAAGGAAGCCCTGCGGATGGTCGATCTGGCCGGCTTCGAGCGCAAGTATCCCGGCCAGCTCTCCGGCGGGATGCGCCAGCGGGTCGGCATGGCCCGGGCACTGGTGATGGATCCGGACGTCCTTCTCCTCGACGAGCCGTTTGGCGCCCTCGACGCGCAGACCCGGCTGGTGCTGCAGGAGCAACTGGCGGCAATGGTCGAACGCACCGGCAAGACGGTGCTTCTGATCACCCATTCGATCGAGGAAGCCGTGCTGCTGGCCGACACGGTATACGTTCTGACCGCCCGGCCGGGCCGCGTGGCGGCTGAAGTCCGCATCGACCTGCCGAAGCCACGATCGGTCGCGAGCACCCATGACCCCCGCTACGCCGGCTACTTCGAACGCATCTACGGGCTTCTCAAGTCCGAGGTACTGCGCTCGATGCATGGGGAGGCGGAGGCCGGATGATGCAGAGCCGCACCCCGGAGGGCGATGTCGCCCCACTGCGCCCTGTGCGTACCGGCGCTGCGCCCGCCGACCGGCTGACCGGCTGGATCGCAGTGGCCGTCGTGCTTCTGGCGTGGGAAGCCCTGTGCCGGCTGTTCGAGGTCTCGTCGCTGTACCTGCCGCGGCCGAGCCAGATCGCCGTCGCGCTGGTCGACCTGTTCCTGCACAAGCAGGCGTTCACCGATCTCGCGGTCACGCTCTACCGTATCTTCGGCGGCTTCGCGATCGGGCTGGTGTTCGGTGTGGCGATTGGGCTCGCGATGTCGGTGTCGCGCAGGCTGCAATCGATCGCCGACGTGTTCATCGCCGCCCTCTACCCGCTGCCCAAGATCACGTTGATCCCGCTGCTGATCATCTGGCTCGGCACCGGCGGCCCGTTCATGCTGACCATCAGCGCGCTGGGCGCCCTCTTTCCGGTCATCATCAACACGCTGCTCGGGGTGCGCCAGTGCGACCAGGGGCTGGTAGTCACCGCGCGCGACCTCGGTGCGTCGGAGCGGCAGATCGTGCGCCATGTGCTGCTGCCGGCAGCCATCCCGTCGGTGTTCGCTGGCGCCCGCCTCGGCCTGGGCGTGTCGATCATCCTGGTGGTGGCGGCGGAGATGGTGGTCGGAAAGCTGGGCCTCGGCGCCCGCCTCTACCTTGCCGGACAGGTCCTCGAGACCGAAACCGTGTTCGCCGTGCTGGTGGTCCTCGCCGCCCTGGGGATCGCAGTCACGAAGGGCCTGGACGCCATCGACGGGCTCACCGGAAAATGGCGCTCGTGACGCGACGGGCGCCACCGCGGGCCTGAACCGGCCGCAATCAGGACTTCGCGGCCCTGGCTGCCTCCTGCGCCAGATACAACCAGGTATCGACTACCGTATCCGGATTCAGCGAAAGGCTGCCAATTCCTTCTTCCATCAGCCAACGCGCAAGGTCGGGATGGTCGGACGGACCCTGCCCGCAGATGCCGACGTACTTGCCCTGCTTGCGGCACGCCTTGATCGCCATCGACAGCATCTTCTTCACCGCCGGGTCGCGCTCGTCGAAGGACTCCGAGATGGCGCCGCCGGAATCGCGGTCGATCGCCAGCGTGAGCTGGGTCATGTCGTTGGAGCCGATCGAGAAACCGTCGAAATACTCCAGGAACTCGTCGGCGAGCAGCGCGTTGGACGGTATCTCGCACATCATGATCAGCCGCAGGCCATCCTTGCCCCGCTCGAGGCCGTTCTCGGCCAGCAGCGCGATCACCTTGCGGCACTCGTCGAGCGTCCGGATGAACGGGATCATGATCTCGACGTTGGTCAGGCCCATCTCGTTGCGCACCTTGCGCATCGCACGGCATTCGAGCTCGAAGCAGTCGCGGAAACCGGGTGCGACATAGCGCGAGGCACCACGGAAACCGAGCATCGGGTTCTCTTCATGCGGCTCGTAGTTCGGCCCGCCGATCAGCCCGGAGTATTCGTTGGACTTGAAATCGGACAGGCGGACGATGACCGGCTTCGGGAAGAACGCGGCGCCGAGCGTGCCGACGCCTTCGGCCATCTTCTCGACATAGAACTCTTGCGGACTGGCGTAGCCGGCGGAGCGCTCCTCGACCGCGCGCTTGAGATCGGACGGCAGGTGCGGGTAATCGAGACAGGCCTTCGGGTGGATTCCGATCATGCGCGCGACGATGAACTCGAGGCGCGCGAGTCCCACGCCGGCGTTGGGCAGCCGCTGGAACTCGAAGGCCAGCTCCGGGTTACCGACGTTCATGCTGATCTTGACCGGCGGCTCTGGCATGCGGTCGAGCGGCACGTCGCTGATCGCAGTCTCGAGGATACCGCGATAGACATTGCCGGTATCGCCCTCGGTGCACGAGACGGTCACCAGCTCGCCGTTGTGAAGCACCGTGGTGGCGTCGCCGCAGCCCACCACCGCCGGGATGCCCAGTTCCCGCGCGATGATCGCGGCGTGGCAGGTACGGCCGCCTCGGTTGGTAACGATCGCCGACGCACGCTTCATCACCGGCTCCCAGTCGGGGTCGGTCATGTCGGTCACCAGCACGTCGCCCGGCTGGACCTTGTCCATTTCCTTTGCCGAAGCGATCAGCCGCACCGGGCCGCTGCCGACCTTCTGCCCGATCGCGCGGCCGGAGGTCAGCAGTTCGGACTTCTGCTTCAGGCGATAGCGGCGCAGCGTGTCCACCTCGGCATTGGCCTTCACCGTTTCCGGGCGGGCCTGCAGGATGTAGAGCTTGCCGTCCTCGCCGTCGCGCGCCCACTCGATATCCATCGGCCGGCCATAGTGCGCCTCGATCTTCATCGCGTCGCGCGCCAGCTGTTCGACTTCGGAATCGGTGATCGAGAAGCGCCGGCGCTCGCCCTCGCGCACGTCGACCGTCTTCACCGACCTGCCGGCTTCGCGCGACTCGGTGAACACCATCTTGATCGCCTTGCCGCCCAGCGAACGCCGGATGATCGACACCTTCCCCGCCGCGAGCGACGGCTTGTAGACATAGAACTCGTCAGGGTTCACTGCGCCCTGCACCACCGCCTCGCCCAGCCCGTACGACGAGGTAATGAACACCACCTTGTCGAAACCGGACTCGGTGTCGAGCGTGAACATCACGCCCGCCGCACCGGTGTCGGAACGCACCATGCGCTGGATACCCGCCGACAGCGCAACCTCGGCATGCTCGAACCCCTTGTGCACGCGGTAGGCAATCGCCCGGTCGTTGTAGAGCGAAGCGAACACCTGTCGCATCGCGTCGATCACGCTGTCGGCACCATGGATGTTCAGGAACGTTTCCTGCTGGCCGGCGAACGACGCGTCCGGCAGGTCCTCGGCGGTGGCGGACGAGCGCACCGCGACCGACGCGTTCGGGCCCGCTGCAGCGATCATCTTCTCGTACGATTCCACGACCGCGGCATGCAGGGCCGCCGGCAGCGGCGCCGCGGTGATCCAGCCGCGGATTTCGGCACCCGCCGCGGCGAGCGCGTTGGTGTCGTCGACGTCGAGGCCCTTCATCCGTTCGACGATGCGTGCGGCCAGTCCCCCGTGGGCGAGAAACTCGCGGTACGCATCGGCGGTCGTGGCAAATCCCTCGGGCACGCGCACGCCCAAGTGGGAAAGGCCGCTTATCATCTCGCCGAGCGACGCATTCTTGCCCCCGACCTGCCCCACATCGGACATGCGCAGATGCGCGAAGTCGACAACGTACTTGTCCATGGCCACCCCTTGTTCCCGCACGAACTGCCGCCCAGCCACGATTGTTGTGCCGGGACCCCGTAGGTCGTATGGTAGCCGATCACTTACGGACGCCACATTGATGATCTCACGCCGAACCGCGTTTTTCGTGTCCGACCGCACCGGCATCACGGTCGAGGCCCTGGGCCACAGCCTGCTCACCCAGTTCGACAAAGTCGCTTTCTCCGAGGTGACGGTACCGTTCATCGACAGCATCGAGAAGACGCGCCACCTCGCCCGGCAGATCAACGAGGCCGGCGAGCGTGACGGCGCACGGCCGATCGTGTTCAGCACGCTGGTGCGCGACGAACTGGCGGGCGCCTTGCGCGCATCCACCGACGCAATGGTGATCAACTGTTTCGAGACCTTCATCGCGCCGCTCGAGGCCGAACTGGGCACCAAGTCGAGCCATCGCGTCGGCGGCACGCACAGCGTCGAGGACGTGGTCAGCTATACCCGCCGGATCGAGGCCGTGAACTACTCCCTGATGCATGACGATGGCAGTTCGACGCGCGACTTCAAGGATGCGGACATCATCCTGGTCGGCGTTTCCCGCTCCGGGAAAACGCCAACCTGCCTTTACCTTGCGCTCCAGTACGGCGTGCGCGCTGCGAACTATCCGCTGATACCCGAGGATTTCGCTCGTGGGGGCGGCCTGCCGGAAAGCCTGCACGGTTTTCGAAACCGTCTCTACGGCCTGACGATAACGCCCCAGCGCCTGCACCGAATCCGCACCGAGCGCAAGCCGGACAGCCAGTACGCGTCGCTCGACAACTGCGCCTACGAGATCCGCGAAGCAGAGATCCTCATGCGCCAGGCCGGAATCCGGTTCCTCGATGCGACGGCCAAGTCCATCGAGGAACTCGCCTCGACCATCCTGCATGATGCTAACCTGACCAGGCACGTATTCTGACCGGTGTCCGCCATGGGATCTCCCGAGTTGATCGAAACCCTCGCACTTGCCTCGGGCCTCGCCTGGGCAAGCGGAATCCGCCTGTACGCGGTGCTGTTCTTCGCAGGGGCACTCGGCCGCTTCGGATACGTCGATCTGCCTGGCGGGCTGCAGTGGCTCGGCCATCCGCTGGTGATCGCGGTCAGCGGGCTGCTGTGCATGCTCGAGTTCGCCGCGGACAAGGTACCCGGCCTCGATTCGCTGTGGGACGCGGTCCATACCTTCATCCGCATCCCGGCCGGGGCCCTGCTGGCGGCCGCCACCCTCGGCCAGCAGGATGCCGGGGTCACGCTGGCAGCGGCGTTGTCCGGCGGCGCGCTCGCGTCAGGCGCACACTTCACGAAGGCTGCGAGCCGTGCCCTGATCAACACTTCGCCCGAACCCTTCAGTAACGTGGCGGCCTCGACCACCGAGGACGCGCTGGTGATAGGCGGGCTGTGGGTGGCCCTGTTCCATCCGGCAGCGTTCCTCGCACTGCTCCTCGTTTTCGTTGGGATCATGCTGTGGCTGTTGCCGCGGCTGTGGCGCGGCTTGCGGAAGGTGTGCCTCCGCGTCTCGGCGCTGCTCGGCACCGGAGGTTCAGCGCCGCGCCCGCAATAGGCAACCCCGGCACCGGTCCAACGCCTGCATCGGACCATTGGCGTCAGTCGCAGCGACCCACCGAAGCAGGCGCACAACGGCGGCCGTCGATCCAGATCGCATTGCCGAGCTGCGCCTCGTCGAAACGCGTACCGTCTATCCGGGCATTGCGCAGGTCGGCGAAGCCGAGATCAGATCCCTCGAGAGAGGCCGCCCCCAGGTCGGCCCCAGTGAGGTTGGCACCGAAAAGCCGGGCCTGACGCAGCCGCGCGCCAGACAACTGTGCGCCGGACAGGTCGGCATAGGCGAGGTCGGCGCGTCGCAGGTCGGCACCAGGAAAGCGCGCCCCGGACAGCCTTGCGGACTGCAGTTGTGCGCTGGCGAGCGAGGCAGCGCCACGTTCGCACCCGGCCCAGTTGACGCCCGGCGCCGCAGGCGCACTGCAGTTCGCGGCGCGCGCGGCCAGCGACAGCTCGATGGCGCCCGGCGAGCGCTGCAGCAACGCGGCAGCCGCGAAAGCCAGCACCAGGACGACGACGAGGATCGCCCACGGCAGGGGCGAAGCCGACCGCTCGTAGGCCTGCGCGAGATTCCACCGCAGCCGGCGCCAGAGCACCACCTGGAGCAGCTCGCGCTGCCGCCGCCGCTCGTCGGACGCCCGGCGCTCGCCGGCCGCTTCCAGTCCGGCAGCAGTCCTGGCTTCCTCTCCGGTGCGACGATCGATGCCCGTGCGATCGTCGGCCCAGCGCCGCGCCGCTGCAAGACGTTCGCTGTGCCAGCTGACCGGAAGCGCTTCACCCGGCGCCGGCACCGGCGCACGGGTGCGCGACAGCGGCTCGATCGCGGACAGGATTTCCGGATGCATCTTGAGGGGCTGCCAGACGCGGCCATCCTGACTCGCCGGATCGTCCCATGAAAATCGTCCCAGCAGCAGGCAGTCGACCACCACCTGCCGCGGGTGGGGCCCGAGCAGCTTGCCATCGCGGCGCACGTACCAGAGCGTCTGGTGCTTCATTTCGTCGTATCCAGGGCGCAGGTGCGGAAACCGGCGTAAACGTCGCGCCGTTCCGGGGTGAAGAAGTTCCGCCAGGTATTGCGGATCAGCGAGGCTGCCGTCGCGAAGCTGCCGCCTCGCAGCACCCGGTGGCCGCCGAACCACGGCTGGGAGTACTCGCGGTACGGGTCGGGCGTGAAGCCGGGATACGCGTCGAAGGCACTCGCCGTCCACTCCCAGACGTTACCGGTCAACTGGCGGCAGCCATCCGCACTGTCGCCGGCCGGGAATGCATCGATGGCCACCGGTCCGGCGACGAGATCCGGGAACCAGAGATTGGCCCTGGCCGGTTCGGGCACCGCTGAACCCCACGGATGCCGCCGCCGCGTCCCGGTCTCTGCACTGGCCACCGAGGCTGCATATTCCCATTCGGCCTCGGTCGGCAGGCGGCGGCCGGCCCACCGGCACCAGGCCTCGGCTTCGTGGGCATTGACATGCAGGATGGGCTCTCCTGGCGCGAGCGGCCGCCAGGCGTCGTTGCAACGGATCTCCCACCCCTGCTGCCTCTGCATCGGGCGCCAGTATACGGGTGCCTGCGCAGCGGCAGCCGTGCGCCACGCCCAGCCCGCATCGCTCCACCACTGCCGGCACCGATAGCCCCCGTCATCGACGAAGGCCGCGAACTCGGTGGCGGCAGTCGCGTACCGCGCCATTGCGAACGGAGCCACCGCGACCTGATGCGCCCACTTTTCGTTGTCGTACACGAAGCCGGCGTCCGGTTCAGCACCGAGCCGGAACCGGCCACCGGCCAAACATGCGTCGCTGGCCCCAGAACTGCGGTCGCCCACGCGCGCGCCTCGTGGATACGCTGCCTCCGACAACCCGCTGGCCGCGCGGCGGCCAGCCCCCGGGAGTGCCGGATAACCGAGCGTCTGCCGGCTGTAGCCGAAGGCCTCGGCATGCATCTGCTCGTGCTGCGCACACACGGTGGCATGGAAGGCGAGACCGCGGCCATCGGGGTCGCCGATACCGGACGTCGATATCGGACCCGCGGCGCCGTCGAGCCTTTCCAGCGCCCGCTCGAGCACTTGCGACAGGTAGCGGCGCGTCGCCTCGGGTCCCGGCAGCGGCAGTTCCCAGCGACAGCTGTGCGCGACGAGGGCGGAGTCGTACAGCGCGTCTGCATCCTTCAACAGCGAAGGTGCGAGCGTGCCGTCCGTCCGGGGCCGCAGCAGCCATCGCTCCTGGAACCAGCCAAGATGCCCGAGTTCCCACAGCGGGGGGTTGACGATCGCGAGCTTCGGTCCGAGCAGCCCGTCGGCCGGCAATGCGTCGAACAAGGCCAGCGTGCGTGCACGGGCGATCTGCAGCTCGTGCCGGCAGCCAGCGATGTCCCCCGCCGGGCCCGGCATCACCGGCGTCGATGCAGCCGGAGACGCAGCCCCTCCTGCGGCTCGAGATGCCTGCGCGCCCTGCTGGCTGTGCATCTGCTGCGCCCCCCGCGTCCGTAGGTACCCGGGCGGCTCAACGCCCGTAGACTTGCGAGTTTACGCGCTTGGCTCGAGAGTCCGTCCATGCAGGTCGTCCTGGTCACCCCCGCCCCGCCCGCATCCCGCGCCGGAAATCGCAACACCGCCGTGCGCTGGGCGCGCCTGCTGCGCCAGATCGGTCACCGCGTGCGTGTCTGCACCGAGTGGCATCCGGCGACCGACGATCCGTTGGAGGCACGTGCCCCCGCCGACCTGATGCTGGCGCTGCATGCGAGACGCAGCCACCCGTCGATCATGCGCTTCCGCGAGGCCTGTCCACGCCGTCCGCTGGTGCTGGCCCTGACGGGGACCGACATCTACCGCGACATCATCGACGACCCCGACGCGCAGCAGTCGCTGCGCGTTGCCGACAGCCTGGTTGTCCTGCAGCGCTGCGCGATCGAAGAGCTGCCGCCGGCGCTGCATGCGCGGACGTTCGTCGTGCATCAGTCCGCTCCCGCCCGGCGCCGGACGCGGCCACTGCAGCGCAGTTTCGAGGTGTGCGTCGTCGGCCACCTGCGCGAAGAGAAGGACCCGCTGCTCGCCGCGCGTGCACTGTCACTGCTGCCGGCGAGCCGGGGCAGCGGTCTGCCGCTGCGCGTCACCCAGGTCGGGCGCGCGCTCGACCCTTCGCTGGAACACGAGGCGCGCCTGGCAATGGCAGCCGACACGCGTTACCGATGGCTCGGAGAGGTCACGCCGGGGCGCGCCCGCGCACTGATCGCACGCGCAGGAGCAATGGTCATCAGTTCGCGGATGGAGGGCGGGGCCAATGTCGTGTCCGAAGCCATCGCCGCCGGCACACCGGTGATCGCCTCGCATATCCCCGGCAACCTCGGCCTTCTCGGCAGCGACTGGCCAGCGACCTTCCCCGTCGGAGACGCTTCGGCACTCGCAGTGCTGCTCGCGCGCGTGGCTGCGGAACCGGCGTTCGTCGAACGGCTGCGTGCGGCGATCGGTGCCCGGGCCTGGATCGTGGATCCGGGTCAGGAGCAGGCCGCACTCGCCACGGCGATCGGCGCGGCGGTCGCCTCGTCAAGAGCGGGCGGGCCGCCCGCGCCGACCAACCGGTAGACATGCAGGACGGAGCCGGTGGCGTCCTCCACGCCATGACTGGCGAGCGGTTCCACACCCGGCACCGGGAAACTGTTGCTGATGAGCAGCGTGCCAGGGCGCATCTCCGAGAGCACCTTGCACCAGAGGCGCTCCATCGGCACCGGTGACAGATAGGCGTAGACGACGTCGGCACCGGACAGGTCATGCGTCCAGAGATCGCGCCGCGCCACGGCCGCCTGGTTGGGAGACAGCCAGCACCGGAGCCGGCTGACCAGGTAAGGTAGCCATGCGGTCTCCAGCCCGAGACATTCCAGCGTGGGGCGCTCCCGGCCGACGCTGGACACTACGCCGCCGAACCCGCAGCCGACGTCGACGAAGCGGATCGGACGATCCTCGGGCAGCAATGCCAGAAGCCGTTCGCGGGCGGCCCGGCTGGTCAGGAACAACGGTACCCGTTCCCGCATCGCATTGCCGTTGGTCAGCGCAAGCAGCGCGGCACCCGCCAGGTACAGCCAGGTCGGCGCCGAGAATCGGTCGAGCAGCAGAGCCGCCGGCACGAACAGGCTGTGTATCGCGATCCACCAGGGCGCCTGCCCGATCGCCGTCGCGAGCAGCACGGCGAGTGCAGCCTGCACGAAGGCCCAGCAGATCCAGGGCGCTTCCAGCGCGGCGATTCCGGCAAGGCCGTACAGAACCAGCGTGCCGACCGTGGCGACGGCCTGCACCAGCAACCCGGCAAGTGCGGGAGGCAGGTTCATCGGGCCGTTGAAATGCTTGACGCAGCGCCGGTGCTGGCGGGAATCGGTGCCGCAGGCGATGCGGCCGACTCGGCTGTGATGGCCTTCTCCGTCTTGCGGTTGAGGACGATGATGCTGATCCTGCGGTTCACCGCATCGAGCGGAGCTGCGCCGGGAAAACCGACCGCCGAGGCCAGTCCGACCACACGCAGCACCTTGGCATCCGCCATGCCGCCGGCGATCATCTCGCGCCGCGCCGAGTTCGCCCGCTCGGCCGACAGTTCCCAGTTGCTGAATCCACGGTCGCCGCTGCCGAAACTCGCTGCATCTGTATGACCGGACAGACTGACCCTGTTCGGTACGTCATTCAGGATGGTACCGATCTCGCGCAGCAGGTCGCGGGTGTAGGTGGCGAGGTTGCTGCTGCCGGTCGGGAACATCGGCCGGTTCTGTTCGTCCACGATCTGGATGCGCAGGCCCTCCGGAGTCAGGTCGACCAGGATCTGCTTGCGGAACGGGGCGAGCAGCGGATTGGCTTCGATCGCCTTTTCGATCCTGTCCTTCAGTTCGGCGAGGCGGGCGGCCTCGCGGGCCTCCAGCTCGGCCTCGAGTTCCCGCTCGTCGCGCGGGCGCGGCTCACTCTCGCCCTTGTGCACCTGGCCCGCGCTGGCGCTGAGGTCGGTGCCACCGCCCGGGATCACGCTCTGGGCTTCACCGGTCGACGAACCACCCATCAGCGCGGTCTTCAGCGGCGTGTTGAAGTAGTCGGAGATGCCCTTGAGATCGCCCTTGGTGACCGAACCGAGCAGCCACATAAGGAGGAAGAAAGCCATCATCGCGGTCACGAAGTCGGCGTACGCGATCTTCCAGGCGCCGCCATGCTTGCCGTGGCCGCCCTTCTTGATGCGCTTGACGATGATCGGACGCTGCGATTCTTCAGCCATGGAGTCCCCGGGATCCGGTCGTTCGGCGGCGGTCGGGCGTCACTTGCCCTTGCGCTGCTTCACTTCTTCCTCGAGTTCGCTGAAGCTCGGCCGCTCGGTCGAGTACAGCACCTTGCGCCCGAACTCCACCGCCACCTGCGGCGGGTAGCCGTTCAGGCTGGCGAGCAGCGTGACCTTGATGCACTGGAGCATCTTGGTCTGTTCCGAGAGCTTCTGTTCGAGCAGGCTGGAGAGCGGGCCGACGAATCCGTATGCCAGCAGGATGCCGAGGAAGGTGCCGACCAGCGCGGCGCCGATCTTCGCGCCGAGCACCGCGGGCGGCGCACCGACCGAGCCCATCGTCTTCACCACGCCCATCACCGCCGCGACGATGCCGAATGCGGGAAGGCCATCGCCGACCCGCGAGATGGCACCGATCGGGGCTTCCCCTTCGTGGTGGTGCGTCTCGATCTCGTTGTCCATGAGGTTCTCGATCTCGAACGCGTTCAGGTTGCCACCGACCATCAGCCGCAGGTAATCGACCAGGAAGTCCATTGCATGGTGGTCTTCCAGGATCATCGGGTACTTGGTGAAGATCGGCGACTGATCGGGCGTCTCGACGTCCGATTCGATCGACATCAGACCTTCCTTGCGCACCTTCGCCAGCAGGTCGTAGAGCAGCGACAGCAGCTCCAGGTACATGCCCTTGGTGTACTTCGACCCCTTGAAGCAGGACGGAAGCGTGGCGAACGTAGCCTTGATCACCTTCGAAGAATTCGCTACCAGGAACGCGAAGAAGGCGGCCCCGCCGATGATCACCAGCTCCGCCGGCTGCCAGAGCGGGCCGAGCTTGCCTCCGGCCAGCATGTAGCCGCCCAGCACCATCACCGTAACTCCGATCCAGCCGACAATGACCAGCATGCGCGCTCCGCCTCGTCCGATAACCGCGTCCGTGCACCCAGCCCGTGGGTGCAAGCAGCCCTCCGTTAACGGACGCTTTCCGGGCGACTTGAGCAGTCCCGGCCGGGGGCCGGACGGGGCGTCCGCTGCAGGTCAGGCGCCGCGGATCCGCTCACATGCGCGGGCCACCGGGGCGAACGAGCGGCGGTGCGCCGCACAGGGCCCGAGACGTTCCAGCGCGGCGAAGTGTTCGCGCGTCGGATACCCCATGTGGCGCTCGAAGCCGTAGCCGGGATGCTCCAGCGCGAGTTCGCGCATCCGCGCATCGCGGGCGGTCTTGGCGAGGATGGACGCGGCGGAGATCGCCGCCACCCGGGCATCGCCGCCGACCACCGCGCGCAGGGAGAACCGATGGTCGTCGAAATCGGGCAACTGGTTGCCATCGACCCAGACCACCTGCGGCAGCGGCTGCAGCGCCAGCACCGCCCGGCGCATGGCCTGCAGGCTGGCGCGCAGGATATTGACTGCATCGATCTCCGCCGGTTCGACTGCAACCACCGACCAGCAGAGCGCCCGCTCCCGGATCTGCAGCGCGAGGGCCTCCCGCCGCGCGGCCGAGAGCACCTTTGAATCGGCAAGCCCGGCGATCGGCTGGTCCGGGTCGAGGACGACGGCGGCGGCATGCACCGGTCCGGCGAGCGGACCCCGCCCGGCCTCGTCGACCCCGCAGAGTCCGGACGGCAGGCATCCGAGCGGATCCATCCGGGCCGTGCGTCCGCTCGCAGGCATCACGCGGTCGCGTGGCACGCTAGCCTTCCAGCACCTCGAGCACTGCGTTCGAGGTGCGCTGCGCGCTACCCAGGCGCAGGTCGCTGTGCATCCGCGCGAACAGTTCAGACAGGTCGCGCCGCACCGCCTGATCGCCGATCAGGTTGGCCAGCGCCTGCGCGAGATTCTCCGCGGTCGCATGCTCCTGGATCAGTTCAGGCACCACGAAACGCCCGGCCAGGATGTTCGGCAGACCGCCATAAGCCAGGTAGCCCTTGCCGCGCATCAGCCGCCACGACCAGTTAGCCATCCGGTACGTGATCACCATCGGGCAGCGCAACAGTGCCGCTTCGAGCGTGGCAGTGCCAGAGGCCACCAGCGCGGCATCGGCCGCGGTCAAGGCAGCGTGTGCGTGGCCGAACAGGATCTGCAACGGCAATTCCTGCGCGTCCTGGTCGTAGAGCGCCTGCTCGAAGCGGGTGCGCGTTTCCCGGCTGACCAGAGGTACCAGGAACTGTGCGTCCGGAAGCCGGGCATGCAGCCGGCGCGCGGTCTCGACGAACAGGTCCGCCATGTACTCGAGTTCGCCCTCCCGGCTACCCGGCAGCAGTGCGATCACCGGTGTCACCGCCGGCAGGCGCAGGCGATCGCGGGTCGCACCTCGATCGGGGAACGAGGGCAGAAGGTCTGCGAGCGGATGTCCGACGTAGGTGGCGCGGACGCCATGCCCTTCCAGCAACGGCTTCTCGAAAGGGAACAGCGCGAGCACACGGTCGGCTGCCGCCTTCAGCAGCTTCACTCGCTCGCCACGCCATGCCCAGATCGAAGGACAGACGTAGTGGATCGTACGAACGCCCCTCGACCGCAGTCGACGCTCGACCTCGAGGTTGAAGTCAGGCGCATCGATGCCGATGAACAGGTCCGGCTTCTCGCGCGACAGCCGCGACACCAGCCGACGCCGTACGGCGAGGATCTCGCGATAGCGGCGCAGCACCTCGACGTAGCCGCGTACCGCGAGCGTCTCCATCGGATGCCAGCAGTCAAGTCCGGCCGCGCGCATCCTCGGGCCGCCGATGCCGCAGAAGCGAACATCAGGACGGCGCACGCTGACCGCGGCCATCAGTTCCGCCCCGAGCAGGTCGCCCGAGGGCTCGCCTGCGACCAGTGCGATCGTCGTCAACGGGCGAGCCCGCGCCGCTGGTTCGCGATGAACGCGGTCAGCAGGCCGATCAGGGGAACTTCCGCGGCCTGGCGCTCGAGTTCCGCCACGGCCTCCTCCAGCGGCAGTCCGGACCGGTAGAGCGTGCGGTATGCACGCTTCACCGCCTGCACGGTGCCCGCGTCGTAGCCGCGGCGGCGCAAGCCCTCGCCGTTGATGCCCTTCGGCGCCGCGGGATTGCCGGCGGCCATCACGAACGGTGCGATATCCTGCAGCACAACGCTGCCCACCGACGTGATGCAGTGTGCGCCGATGCTGCAGAACTGGTGCACGCCGGTGAAGCCGCCGAGGATGGCATGGTCTCCGATCGACACGTGGCCGGCGAGCTGCGTGCTGTTGGCGATGATCACCTGATCGCCGACGATGCAGTCATGGGCGACGTGCACATAGGCCATGATCCAGTTGTCGCTGCCCATGCGGGTGACGCCGCCATCCTGCACCGTGCCGCAGTTGAACGTACAGAACTCCCGGATCGTGTTGCGGTCGCCGATCACCAGGCGCGTCGGCTCACCGGCGTACTTCTTGTCCTGCGGGACCTCGCCGATCGAACAGAACTGGAAGACCCTGTTGCCGGCGCCGATCTCGGTCAGCCCGCGGATCACGCAGTGCGGACCGATCGAGGATCCGGCCCCGATCTTCACGCCCGGGCCGATCAGGGTATACGCGCCGACCTCGACGTCACCGGCCAGTTCCGCCCCGGGTTCGACGATCGCCGTCGGATGGATACGTGTGCTCATGTCCTGCTCCCGGCCCCGATCAGGCGATCGCCCGCCGCACGCAGGTGACTTCGCACTCGGCGGCAAGCTTGCCGTCCACCTTCGCCACGCCCTTGAACTTGTAGACGTCTCGCATGTGCCTGGAAAGCTCGACCTCCAGGTGCAACTGGTCGCCCGCGTGCACCGGGCGCTTGAAGCGTGCACCGTCCACGCCGGCAAGGTAGTACACCGACCCGTCGTCCGGACGCGCCTTGACCGTCTTGAACGACAGGATTGCCGCCGCCTGGGCGAGGCTCTCGACGATCAGCACGCCCGGCATCACCGGATGGTGCGGAAAATGACCAGGGAAGAACGGCTCGTTGATCGACACGTTCTTGAGGGCGCGGATGCGTACACCCGGTTCGCATTCGAGTACCCGGTCGACCAGCAGGAACGGAAAGCGGTGCGGCAGATACTGCAATATCTCGTGTATGTCCATCGATTCGCTCACTTCACTCCCCCTCCGAAGCCTTCCGGCGAGCCGGTCGGTCGTCCCCCATGTTCGATTCGAGGGCGGACAGCCGCCCTTCGAGTTCCCTGATCCGGTCGGCCATGCGCGCGAGATGCCGTACCTGGGCTGCGTTCTGCAGCCAGCGGTCATGCGCCTGCACCGGCATGTATCCGGTCACCTTCCCCGGCTCGTGGATCGAGCGGGTGACCAGAGTGAACGGAGACACCTCGACACCGTCGGCAATCTCCAGGTGGCCGAGTATGCCTGCGGCACCGCCTATGCGGCACCCGCTGCCGATGCGCGCGCTGCCCGCGATGCCGACGCAGCCGGCGATCACGCTGAAAGGCCCGATGTGCACGTTGTGCCCGACCTGCACCAGATTGTCTATCTTGCAGCCCTCGCCGATCACGGTGTCGTCGAGCGCACCGCGATCGATGGTGGTGTTGGCGCCGATCTCGACATCGTCGCCCACCACGACGGTACCCACCTGCGGGATCTTGACCCAGCGGCCCTGGTCAGGCGCGAACCCGAAACCGTCCGCACCGATCACGGCGCCGGGATGCACTACGCAGCGCGTACCGAGCCGGCAGCCTTCGCAGAGAGTGACGTTCGCGGCGAGTCTCGTCTCGCTGCCGATGACGGCGTTCGCCATCACCCGGCAGCCTGGACCTATCGAAACGCCAGCCCCAACCACGGCGCCCGGACCGATCGAGGCGCCGGCACCGATGAACGCCGATGGATCGACCTGCGCCGATCGATCGACCGACGCGGACGGATCGATGCCAGGATGCACCGGCGCAGGCGGATTCAGCCGCTGGGCAACCCTGGCGTAGTACGCGTACGGATTAGACGCGACGATTCGTGGCAGTCCGGTCGACTCGCGCTCGGAATCTGCGACGATCACCGCGCTGGCTCGGGTCGAAGCGAGCTGGCCACGATAACGCGGATTGGCGAGAAAGCCGATAGCGCCAGGACCCGCCTCGGCCAACGACCCCACGGATCGGATCAGCGGATCACCACCGACCCGTTCACCACCGAGCACGGCAACGATTTCCGACAGTTTCAACGCCATCGGGCTCGGGACGCAGCGGGTTCGGTCGACCGACTCGTCGCTATCTGTCCGACGCAGCCAATGCCTTGAGGACCTTTTCCGTGATGTCGATCCTCGGGCTGCGGTACACGGCCTCCTGGAACACGAGGTCGAGCTTGTCGCTCTCGGCGATCCGCTTGATCACGACGTTCACGCGCTCGAGGACCGTGGCCATCTCTTCATTGCGACGGATGTTGAGATCTTCGCGGAATTCACGCTGCAGGCGCTGGAACTGCTGGGTCAGGCGTGCCAGTTCCTGTTCGCGCTTGTTGCGCTCGCTATCGGACAGCGTCAGCGCTTCCTTTTCGAGCGATACCTGAAGATCCTTGGCACGGCTGGCCAGGCGCTGCAGCTCCTGGTCACGGGGCGCGAAATCCTTCTCGAGGCGCTTCTGCGCACGCACGGCCGGAGCGGCCTCACGCAGGATACGCTCGGTATCGACGAAACCGATACGAAGGTCGGAAACC
>CANGXU010000001.1 GCA_947457885.1 Betaproteobacteria bacterium | reverse complement strand
AGCACCACGCCCGGAGGGCACGCCCGCCAGATAGGGCACCGGCAGCCGGCGCGGCGACAGGGTCACGGTCTTCGGCTGGGCCAGCCCGCGCCGCTTGACCAGGGTCACCGCCAGCCTGCCCTGCGCGGTCATCGACAGCGCCAGCCGCAGCGCCGCCGGGGTCGACAGCGTCGCAGCGCTGGTCGCCGAAAATACGATACCGAGCCCCCCGCCGGCAGCCGCAGCCAGCTGCAGCCGACGCAGCCGCTGGTAGCGCTGGGCACTGTCGGTGCCGCGTACCGGCCGGGCCCAGATCAGCACCGCGCCGGCAGCGCCCGAGCGCAGCGCCTGCTCGGCCGCCCAGAGGGCATCTTCCTCGGTCTTCGGGCGCACCACGGCCAGCAGATCGAGGTCGATGCCGGCCTCGGCCAGCGCAGGCGCGTAAGGCAGGTGCGGCGGGTCGATCAGCAACAGCCCGCGGCCGCGCCAGTCGGCAGCGCGGGTCAGGTAACGCAGGGCCGGTAACAGCAACGACGTTTCGCCGGCTCCGCAGGTATCGCACAGCACTTCGGTGAGCGCCCCGACCGGCCAGCCGCCTCCAGGGATCTCGGCATCCAGCCCGTCGAAACCGGTCGGGATACCCGGTTCGATGCCCGGCGGCAGTTCGCCGCATCGGAACACCGAGGGCACCGCGACCAGCGCCACCCGGGCGCCGCCGGCCGCAGGCACGAAGCCCTGGCCGGCAACCCCGGGGCGGGATGCCGCCGCAGGCCGCGGGGACGAGACCGGCAGGTCTGCCAGCGTCGGGAAGGCACCGGTAGCCGCAGGATGGAAGGACGCGAACGCGAAGGCCGGCACGGGAGCGGGCGCGGCAGCGAAGGCGGCGGAGGGGAGGTTGGCAGTGGCAGGAGGCATACCGTATTTTTATACGGTATTTGTCTTCTCTGCAACCGTTTCCTCGCCCGCCCGATCCGCTGGCATGCGAACCGGATGGCAGGTGGTAAAGTCCTCGATGTTAGTGAAGCCTGCAGGCAGTGACGGGCACGCCCCCCTCCACCCCTGTGTCGCCCCGTGCGCCGGCAAAACTCGATCGCCGAAAAGACGTGACTCCCGGACAAGCCGCAACCAGCCTGGTCACCCGCCTCATTGCAGTGGGCATGGTCCTGATGATCCTCGGGTCGATCGCCAGCTATTACCGGATCACCGGTTTCCTGCGCGAGGACCTCGAACGGTCGGCATCCGCGAGCCAGCTCGCGGTGGCAGACCAGGTGGCACGCACGGCCGACGCGCGCATCGGCGAACGACTGCTGCTGCTCGAGCGGCTGGCCGCTGCACTGCCGCCCCCCCTGCCCGGTCGCACGGACCGCCTGCGCACCTGGCTCACCGAGCAGCAGGCGCTGCAGCCGGCGTTCCCGCACGGGCTGATGGTCGCCGATCCGCAAGGCCGGATCATCGCCCGCGGTCCATCGAGCGCAATCTTCCCGGCCGGGCTGTACATCGGGTCAGATCCCGGTTTCCAGGCGGCACTCGACGGCAGGCCCGGCCTCGGGCAACCGCAGCGGGATCCGGCCAGCCGGCAGGCAGTGCTGCCGCTCGCCACACCGGTGTGGGATGGCACCGGCCAGCTGGTCGCGGTGCTGGTTGGCACCGTCGACCTGGCAACGCTCGTCCCGCTCGCCACCACGGCGACGCCGTCCACGACGGCCAATGCCCCGGACATCCTGATCGTCTCGCCGCGCGACCGGCTGGTCGTCGCGGCCTCCGATCCGGCGCGGATGCTCGAACCACTGTCGGTGGCCGAGCCGGCCGCCCTTCAGGAACGGGCGGCACCCGACTTCAGGGGCAGCACGCGCGCGGTCAATGCCAGCGGCATCGACGAACTGTCCGCCATCGCTGCCATCGGCAGCACCGGCTGGTATGCCTCGGTGACAGTGCCGGCCAGCCAGGCGCTGGCCACGGTCAACCACACCCGCGACTTCCTGGTCCGGCTCACCTTCGTGCGTGCGCTGCTGGTGCTGCTGCTGGTCGGCCTGATGGTCGCCTGGCTGCTGCGCCCGCTGTACCGGGCGGCGAAACTGGCCGATCGCATGACGAACGGCGAACTGCCGCTGCGGCCGCTGCCGGTCGAACATCCGGACGAGGTCGGCCATCTCACGGCCGCCTTCAACCGGCTGATCGGGAAGCTGTCCGACAAGCAGGCGCAACTGGAGGCGATCGCCTTCCACGACACTCTCACCGGGTTGCCGAACCGCAAGCTGCTGGTCGACCGCATGGTGCGGGAGCTGGCCCGGGCAAAGCGCAACCGGACACGGGTCGTACTGCTGTTCCTCGACCTCGACGGCTTCAAGGTGATCAACGATACCCATGGCCACGAGGCCGGCGACGAGGCCCTGCGCCAGGTCGCACGCCGGCTGTCCGCCCTGGTGCGCCAGGCAGACACGCTGGCCCGGCTCGGCGGCGACGAGTTCGTGCTGCTGGCACCCGACATCGCCGATCCGGTCGACCTTCCGGTACGGGTGCTGGCGGACAAATGCGTCGCCGCCATCGCGCGCCCGATCGAATGGAGGGACATGGCGCACAGGCTGGAGGTATCGATCGGCATCGCGGTTTCTGGCCCCGACGACGACCCGGACAGCCTGCTCGCCGTCGCAGACGAGGCGATGTACGCGGCCAAACGCAGGGGCAGCGGCGGATACGTGCTGGCGGATGGCGCGCAGGCAGCGTCATCCGCCTGATCCCCTACCCCATCTCAACCGGCAGCCAGTCCGCGACCCGCCCGAGCGCCCCGAGCCGCCGCCGCACATCAGTGTAGTCGCGCTCGCCGCGCACGATCTTCGCCACCGCGCCCCAGAAGCGGGGGCTGCGCACCGGCAGCGCGTAGCAGGCACGCGGGCACCACAGGTAGATGTGCGCCCAGCGCCTGGCATCGACCAGGGTCGGCATCAGCGCGGTATCGATCCGGCGCTCGTAGGCGAGTTCGCCGCGCGCACCTTGAGCCTGGTGGTCGACGATCGCCTGCGCGGCGATCTGTCCGCTGCGCAGTGCCCAGTGGATACCCTCCCCGGTGAACGCCTCGACCAGCCCGGCCGCATCGCCGGCAAGCAAGGCCCGGCCGCGCTGGATCGGCGCACCGACCGGTCGCAGCGGCAGCACGAAACCGACGGTGCGCAGCACGCGCATCGGGCCTGGCAACTGGTAGGCGAGGTGGCGCTTGCCGTAGTCTTTCAACTGCTTCGCCGGCTGCGAGCGCGTAGAGAAACAGCCGACCCCGATATTCAGGTGGTCTTCCTTCGGGAATACCCACCCGTAGGAACCGTGCAACGTGCCGATATCGAGAGCCATCCGGTCGTGCCAGCGGTCCATCACCTTCGCATCGACGACGATGTCCTGCTCGATCGCCGGCAGCAGGTGACGCTCCTGCATCAGCCCGAGCGACCGCGCCACCGGGCCGGCGGCGCCGTCCGCGCCGACGAGGTAGTCGGCTTCGAACGCGCCCTGCGCGGTGCGCACGGTCACCCCGCGCGCATCGGCCTCGACAGCCTTCACCGCAAGGCCGTCCTTCAGTTCGACCTGCCCGGTGGCCAGCGCACGTTCCACCAGCCAGGCATCGAAACGGCTGCGCCGGAACATGTGCACCAGCGGCTCGCGGCCGGGCATCGTCGCCGACGCCTTCAGCCGCCAGTGCAACTCGACGGTGCCGATGGTGCGTTCGGCCAGCGGCGTGAGGTCGACCCCCAACGCCTGTGCAGCCTTCCAGGTGACGCCCCCGCCGCAGGTCTTGACCCGTGGCAGGTGTTCGCGTTCGATCAGCAGCGTGCGGCGGCCGGCGCGGCCGAGGGCCTCGGCGGCCACCGCGCCGGCCGGCCCGGTGCCGACGACGATCGCATCGTAACGGATGGTCATGGTTGATCCCTGCCTTCGGCCAGCAACACGAATGAAGCCAGCCAGTGGGTTGCCGCATAGTCGCCGCTGAGCGCCGCCGCGAGCGAGGCCTGCCAGTGCGCATCGATCGCGCGTGCCACCGGCCCTGCCAGTTCGCCCGGAAGCCCCGGCAGCAGTGCCTGCCAGCACCAGGCACGCGACAGGTTGAGGCCGTGCAGGTGCACGATGCGGGCATCGGCGGCCTGGTCGACGGCTACCGGCAGCAGCCAGCGCCCCAGCGCCTCGGCCGAGGGCGAGAAGCGGTACCACCAGTCGGCGAAGCCGCAACCGTCGAGCAGTCGGTACATCAACAGTGCCTCGACCAGCCCTGCAGACAGGAAGTCCTCGCCGCCGGGCTCGTAATCAGACGGATAGCGATGGTCGCGTGCGAACCAGCGATGCGCGGCCTCGCCGATCGCGCGCTGCAGCGCCGGATGCGCCCTGGTGCGTGCATGGTCGAGCGCGAGCACGCAGGCGAACGCGCCATTCGAATGGGTACCGGTACGCACCGGATGACCGAGCTTCGGCAGGTAGTCGACCATCGCCTGCGCCAGGCGCAGCGCCAGCGGTTCGAGCGTGTCGAGCCAGCGCCGCGCAGATGGCTGCAGCACCGAAGGCAGTGCAGGATCGACCGCTAGCCGGTGCAGTTCCGCATGGAGTTCCAGCAGCCAGCCCCAGCCGTACGGCCGCTCGAATGAACGGTAGCCGGGCCGGTCGAACAGCGCCGCCTCGGTGGAGACGGCGGCCACGGTGAACGTCCGGTCGAAGCGGGTGCGGATGCCGTCGACCTGCGCCGGTGCCAGTGCGTCGCGGTGCAGCCGCAGCAGGCGCAGCAGGCTCCAGTGCATGTGTACGCAGGAATGCCAGTCGTAGCTGGTGTGAAACAGCGGATGGCGGTCGCGCGGCAACCGGAAGTCGTGCGCCGACTCGAGCCAGACATCGGGACGGTACGGCCATTCGCGCGAGAGGCTGTCGAGCACCACCTGGCACAGCTGGCGGACCGGAAGCGATGGCATTCTCAGAACGTCCCCGCCAGCAGCAGGGCCACGCCGGCCACAACCATCCCGATGCCGCCCCAGTCGCGCAGGCCGCTGCGCTGGGCAAACACCCGGCGTGAGATCAGAGCGGCGAACACCACCTCGACCAGCCCGACGGTGCGCACCGCCGCCGCGGTCTGCAGCGAGAACGCGAGGAACCAGCACTGCGAGGCGCTGGCACCGAGGAAGCCGGCGAGCAACGACGGCTTCCAGGCACGCACCAGTGCGGTCAGCCGGCCCGGCTCGCGCAGCCGCAGGTACAGCGACAGCAGCGCCACCTGCAGCACCAGTGCGAGCACCAGCGCCAGCGTGGCGCGACCGTAGAACGGGTCGTCACCGAGCGCCAGCACCGCGCCGCGATAGCCGACTACCGACATCGAGAACATGCTGCCGGTGGCGATGCCGAGCAGCGCCGCGCGCCAGGCAGGCTCCGACCGCCCGCCCTGCGCATTGCCACCGGCCGGCGCCGGCTTCCAGGACATCAGTACCACGCCGGCGGTGGCCACCAGCACGCCGGCGATCGCCTGCAGCCCCAGCCGGTCACCGAGAAACACGAATCCGTACAACGCGATCTGCACCGGCTCGGTCTTGATGTACGCGGTGCTGACCACGAACGAGCGCTGCTGCATCAGCACCAGCATCATCGCGGTGGCCAGTACCTGGGTCAGCGCCCCCAGCGCCAGCCAGGCCCAGAACGCGGGCCCCATCTGGGGATCGCGGATCGCGCCGGTCGCAGCGACCACAACAAGGAAGACGCAGGCGAACGGCAGCCCGTACAGGAAGCGTACATGCGTCGCACCCGCAGTTCCTACGGTGCCGATCAGGCTGTGCTGCATGGCGTTGCGCAGCGTCTGGCCGGCGGCGGCAGCCACCGTGCAGGCGACCCAGAGCGAACCGGGCACGATCATCGGGCGCGCCCTGCCACACAGGCCATCAGTTGCCGCCGCCCGAGGGAGCACCGGGCTGCTGTGGAGGTGCCGGCGGTTCACCGGCGCCTGCGGCCGCGTCCGGCAGTCCCGCGGACGTCTGCAACTGTTCGCGCAGAGCCCGCACCTCGTCGCGCAGCATCCGGATGTCGTGGTGCATGTCGCGCCGCAGTCTCGCCTCGTCCTGGCCAACGATCGCGGTGACCAGGGTCGCAGTCAGCAGCGACAGCATCGCGAAGCCGAGCAGCACCATGATCCCCGCCCACAACCGGGACGATGGTACCGTCGGCACCAGGTCGCCGTAGCCGAGCGTAGTGCCGGTCGCGAAGGCGAGCCAGACCCCGTCGGCATAGGAATGCACGGTCGGCTCCAGCCAGTAGAAGCCGGCGCCGCCGACCAGCAGGGACACGATCGCGAACGCGAACACCAGCGGCAGCGCATCGGGCGAATAGAGGCTGCGAAGCGAGCCGAGCAGCCGCGCCAGCATCATCGCCACCAGTGCCAACCGTGCGAACCGTGCGAGCACCAGCCAACCGGTGTCGAGCCCTGCCAGGCTCACTGCCGCCGCGGCGATGATCGGCAGGTCGAGCCAGTTGCGCAACAGGTACCGGCGCCGCTGGCGCACGAGATACAGCATCCAGCAAAGTTCGAGCGAGAACGCCGCAAGTATCAGCAGGTCGAGCGCGAAGCCAATCCTGCGAAGCAGCGGATCGCCCGCAGCGTCGTCGATGAACGCCGCCGGCAGCGCGACCAGGGCGACCGCGATCATCACCCCGTGCAGGCGCCGCTCCCAGAGATAGGCACGCGCATTGTCGTGCGGCGGCACGCCGCCCATGCCGGCCAGGCCAGCCATCCAGGTCAAGCCCCTTGCGCGCATGGCGCCGAACCTTCCTGCGCGGCGGTCAGTTGCCGGCGATGGTCATGTTGTCGATCAGAATGGAGCCGGTGGTCTTGGAGCCGCGCTTGAGCACGTCGCTGCCGATCTCGACGATGCCCCGGAACATCTCCTTCAGGTTGCCGGCGATGGTGATCTCGTGCACCGGATAGGCGATGGCGCCGTCCTCGACCCAGAAGCCGGCCGCACCCCGGGAGTAGTCCCCGGTCACCGAATTGATGCCGCTGCCGAGCAGTTCGGTCACCACCAGTCCGCGGCCCATCTTCCGGAGCAGGCCGTCGAAGTCGAGCGTGCCGCTCTCCAGCACGAGGTTGTGGCTGCCGCCGGCATTGCCGGTGCTTTGCATGCCGAGCTTGCGCGCCGAATAGGTGCCGAGGAAGTAGCCCTGCACCACGCCCGCAGTGACCACATCGCGCGAGGCGGTGGGCACCCCCTCGTCGTCGAACGGGGCGCTGGAGAGGCCCCGCGGCATGTGCGGCGCTTCGCGCAAGTTGACGTTCGGCGCGAACACCTGCGTACCGAGGCTGTCGAGCAGGAAGGTGGACTTCCGGTACAGCGCGCCGCCGGACACGGCGCCCACGAAGTGGCTGATCAGGCCACCGGCGAGCGTCGCATCGAACAGGACCGGTGCCTGCACCGTGTCGAGCTTGCGTGCATTCAGGCGGCGCACGGTGCGCTCGGCCGCACGGCGCCCCACGGCCTCGGCCGATTCGAGTTCGTCTTCGCGCCGCGCCGCGGTGTACCAGTCGTCGCGCTGCATCTCGTCGCCCTGTCCGCCGATCACTGAGCACGACAGGCTGTAGCGCGAGGTCGGGTAGCCGCCGACGAAGCCATTCGAGTTGGCGTGCACGAAATGCCACTGCTGCGTGTAGATGTTCGAACCTTCGGAGTTCGTGATGCGAGCATCGAAGTCGAGGGCGGCCGCCTCGCAGCGGCTGGCGATCTCGATCGCCGTCTCGACCGGTACGTCCCACGGATGGTAGAGGTCGAGTTCAGGCAGCGCCGTCGGGTGCCTGTGGGCGTCCGGCAGCCCTGCGCAGTCGTCCTCGCCCGTATGGCGCGCGATCGTGAGCGCCGCCTCGACCGTGTCGCGGATGGCCTTCGGGGAAAAATCGGAGGTACTGGCCGAACCGCGCTTGCGGCCGACGTAGACGGTGACGCCGAGCGACTTGTCGCGCGTGTACTCGATCGTCTCGACCTCGCGCGCGCGTACGGTCACCCCCTGGCCGAAACCGTCGTTCACTTCCGCATCCGCCGCGCTGGCGCCGAGCACCTTCGCATGGGCGAGCGCGTCCGCGGCGATCTGCTTCAAGGTGTCTTCGGACAGGCTGAATCGGGCATTGCTCATCGTTCGGGGCTCACGCGGGGGTCACGATCTTGCGCTGGAAAGGCGATACTTATGATAACAGTGACCCCACGACCTACCGTACGCACGCGCCGACGTCCGTCCCAGACATGACCGAAACCGATTCCCTGCCACCGCTGCCGCCCAGCAAGACCCGGCTGAAGCAGGCTGCGCACGACCTGCAGGCACTCGGCGCGCGGCTGGTCGACCTGCCGAAGGACCGGCTGCAGGGGCTCGGCCTTCCCGAGTCGCTTTACGACGCGGTGCGCGAATGCCAGTCGATCACTCGTCACGAGGCGCGCCGGCGCCAGTTGCAGTACATCGGACGACTGATGCGCGACATCGATCCGACCGCGATCGAGGCCCAGTTCTCGATCTGGGACGGCACTTCCGCGGCCGAGGTCGCGCTGCAGCATTCGATCGAGCGCTGGCGCGACCGGCTGATGGACGACGCTACCGCTGCGTCTGCGCTGACCGAGCTGGCAACAGCCCATCCTGGCTGCGACGTCCGGCAACTGCGCACCCTGATGCGAAATGCCCGGCGCGAGTTCGCGCAGAACAAACCGCCGCGCAGCCATCGCGAACTCTTTCGCACGCTGCGCGCGATCATCGCCACGCCCGCCGCCAGCGACCTGATCGAGGACGAATAGCCGCTCACGGCGGCACGATGCAGGACTGGACACCGTGCTTGCGAGTTTCAGGCACCCGATGCAGACGGTTTTACCGAAGCACGCCGACGAGATGGAATCCACGGAGCCACGCAGGTCCACGCCCCCGCAGTCCGACACCCGGGATTCGCGCGACGAACGGCAGCGCATCCTGGTCGTAGACGACAACCCGCTGAACGTGCAGGCGCTCTATCACACGTTCTCCGGCGACTATCAGGTCTTCATGGCAACGAGTGGCGAGGCAGCCCTTACGGTATGTCGGGAAAGACAACCCGATCTCGTGCTGCTCGACGTGGTGATGCCCGGGCTGGACGGCTACCAGACCTGCGAACGGCTGAAGGCCGACCCGGCCACGCGCGACATCCCCGTGATGTTCGTCACCGGTCAGGACGACAGCGCGGCGGAAGTGCGCGGCCTCGCGGCGGGCGCTGTCGACTTCATCGTCAAGCCGTTCAACCCGGCGATCGTCCGTGCACGTTCAAAGGCTTACCTCACGATCAAGCGACAGTCCGACATGCTGCGCGAGCTGACCCGCACCGATGCACTCACCGGTGCCGCAAATCGGCGCTGCTTCGACGAGCGGCTCGAGCACGAGTTCGCGCGCGCGCAGCGCAGCGGCACGTCGCTCGCCATGCTCATGATCAACGTGGACCGATTCCGGCAATACAACGAGCATTACGGACACCCGGCCGGCGACGACTGCCTGCGGCTGATCGCAGCTGCCCTGGAAGGTCGGATACGGCGCGCCGGCGATACGTTCGCGCGTTACGGAGGCGACGCGTTCGCGTGCATCCTGCCGGACACCTCTGCCACGGGTGCGCTCGCACTGGCACAGGCGCTGGAGAGTCGGATACGCGCACTCGACATCCCGCATGCCGGCTCCGATGTCGCGGCGGTGTGCACGATAAGCCTGGGCGTGGCCGCCAGTTCGCCGGGCGCAGAGTCTTTTCAGGATCTGCTCTCGCTGGCCGAAGCCGGGTTGCGCCGGGCGCAGATGAATGGCCGCGGTTGCGCCGCCATGCCAGACGAGGACGGTACCGGCTTGCGCGAGGCCCCTGCGCCATCCGCCTCCACCATCTGCTGAACGTTACCCAAAGGCCCGCAGGGTCGAGGCGCGTTGACGGCCTGCGGGCTTCTGCGTAACGTGCGGCTGCATCGGACTCCGAGGCTGTGGCAACGACCGCCGCCCGACCCCACCAGGAGGCGCAACCATGAGCGATCCCGCTGGCATCTGCCATTCACCCCGCCCGGGACCCGTACTGGCGGCGGCCCTGCTGGGGCTCGCCGCACTCGCGGATGCGCCGGTCGCCGCAGCGCAGCCCTCGCCCGCACAGGCATGGCCGGCAAGAGCGCTGCGACTGGTGATTCCATTCGCGGCCGGCGGCACCACGGACAACATCGGCCGTCTGGTCGCGCAGCGTCTGGCAGAACCCCTCGGCCAGACGGTGGTGGTCGACAACCGCCCGGGCGCGGGCGGCATGATCGGCGCCGAACTCGTGGCCAAGGCACCGCCCGACGGCTACACGATGCTGATGATGACCATCGCCTTCCCGATCAATGCCGGGATGCGCAAGGACCTGCCTTTCGACCCGATACGCAGCTTCGCGCCGGTCACGCAACTGGTGTCGCTGCCGCTGATGCTGGTCGTACATCCCTCGCTGCCGGTGAAGACGGTGAAGGAACTCGCAGCACTCGCCCGGGCACGGCCCGGGCAGCTGACCTACGCCAGCTCCGGCCATGGCACCTCGCCTCACATGGCGGCGGCGATGTTCACCTGGCTCACGAAGACCGACATGATCCACGTGCCCTACAAGGGCAATGCGCCGACCCTGACCGACCTGCTTGGCGGACAGGTATCGATGACGTTCGGCATCGCGCACCAGTTCCTGCCGCACGTGAAGACCGGCAAGCTGCGCGCGATCGCGGTGACCACCGCGAAGCGCACCGCGTTCGCACCACAGTTGCCGACCGTCGCCGAGAGCGGGCTGGATGGCTACGAGATCAGCGCCTGGCAGGGCATCCTCGCCCCGGCCGGCACCGCAAAGGAAATCACCGGTCGCATGAGCAGCGAGATCGGCCGTATCCTGCGCCAGCCCGATGCCGTGGAGAGGCTCACCGCCGAGGGGGCCGAACCGGTGGCAAGCACGCCGGAGGCCTTCGGGGAATACCTGCGCGCCGAGCTCGCGCGCTGGAGCCGGATCGGACGAGAGGCCGGCATCCGGATCGAATAGGGCACGCGCGGGCGATCCCGATTACGATCGCAGGTCCGCCACCGATTCGATCCCGACCATGGCAGATCCGTCACCCGATCCCACGCCCGCCCCGCCGCGCATGCTGCGCATCGGCCTCGTTTCCATCAGCGACCGCGCCTCGCGCGGCGTCTACGAAGACCTGGGCATCCCCGCGCTGCAGGAATGGTTCACTGTCGCCCTCGCCTCGCCCTGGACCACGGTCACGCGTCTGATTCCGGATGAGCGTCCGCTGATCGAGGCGGCCCTGGTGGAGCTCGTGGACGTCGAACGCTGCGACCTGGTGCTGACGACTGGCGGCACGGGCCCGGCGAAGCGCGACGTGACACCAGAAGCGACGCTCGCGATCGGCGATCGCGAGATGCCCGGTTTCGGCGAGCAGATGCGCCAGATCAGCCTACGGTTCGTCCCCACCGCGATCCTGTCGCGACAGGTCGCGGTGATCCGCGGCGAAGCGCTCATCATCAACCTGCCAGGGCAGCCGAAATCCATCCGCGAGACGCTCGAGGGCCTGAAAGATGGCGACGGCAAGCCGGTCGTTCCAGGCATCTTCGCCGCGGTTCCCTATTGCGTGGACCTGATTGGCGGGCCGTACATCGAAACCAACGAGGCGGTGGTCAAGGCATTCCGCCCGAAGAAGAAATAGGGGACACCATGTCGGCATCGACCGAACTGCTCGAAACGATCGAACTCGCCACCGGGCCGAAAGGCTCGATCCCGCAGGCCGCGGTGATCTGGATGCACGGGCTGGGCGCCGATGGCCACGACTTCGAGGCGATCGTGCCCGAGTTGCGGCTGCCACCGTCTCTGGCGGTGAACTTCGTGTTCCCGAATGCGCCGATGCAGCCGGTGACGATCAACAACGGCCATGTGATGCGGGCCTGGTACGACGTGGCCTTCGGCGACCTGGAAGGCCGCTCACGCCGTCCGGACGAGGCTGGTGTGCGCGCGTCGATCGCGCACATCGAGCGCCTGATCGAGCGCGAGGTAAGGCGCGGCGTGGCGTCTGAACGGATCGCGATCGCAGGCTTCTCCCAGGGCGGCGCGATCGCGCTTGCGACCGGCCTGCGCCATGCCCGCCGCCTGGCCGGGATCATGGCGCTGTCGACCTACCTGCCACTGGGAGAGTCGCTGCCGGCCGAAGCAGCAGAAGCCAACCGGCAGGTGCCGGTCTTCTTCGCGCACGGCACGGCGGATCCTGTCATTCCGATCGAAATGGCGAACGCGTCGGTCGAACGGCTGCAGGCGCTGGGCTACCCGGTCGAATGGCACGAGTACCGGATGCCGCACTCGGTGCACCCTCAGGAAGTAATCGATATCCGCGACTGGCTGGTCAGGGTGCTGGCTGGCTGAAACAGACGTTCAGGCAGCCTGGGTGCGCTGCACCCTGAAGCGGGCGATATCGAAGTCATCCCCCGCCTCCACCAGACGCGAAGCCACCAGCAGATAGGGCTTGTCCTTGATCCTGACGATGAAGCGGACGCTGCTCGAGAAGGCGCCAACCTCGATCGCGAGGTCGACCTCACCGTTTTCGTCCGGGCGCTCCGACAGCAGCAGCGCGTGCCGCGGCTCGGCGTCGACCGTCGGCTCCTGCGGCGCAGGCATGAGTTCGACCGGCAACGCCGCTGCTGCCAGCAGCTGTACACCGACATGGTGGTCGGTCTCGTTCGCGCGGTTGATCCGGCGCACGACACCGATACCCCAGTAGGGCGCCTCTTCCAGCTTGATGCCCACGAACGCACCCAGCTTCACCCAGTCACCACGCATGTAGCGGATCGTCGCGCCGTAGCCGCCCGGGCTCGAGTCGGCGGCCATCCATGTCTCGATGTCGATCGACCGCAGCGGCTCGCGCCGCGCATCGCGCTGGATGGTTTCGAGCACCGCCCTGTAGCCGTGGGCGACCATCAGGCGCACGGCGCCTGCGCGGCGCTCGCGAATGCGCGCCGGCGCACGGGCGCCGAACTCGCGCAGCAGGTGTTCCAGGGTCGTGATGACCAGCGGCACAGAATGCAATTCCCCGAGGAGCACCGACTCGGGGATCAATTCCCGCTCTTTCACCACGCGCAGCAGCGAGACGATCTCGGCACGGGCCTTCGATATCCCGAAGTAGCGCAGGCTGGGAGCTGGCGCCACCGACTGCATGAGCCGTGCCGGCGGACGCCGGGCAGCAAGATCGACGTAGTGCGTGGTCTCGCCACTGCGGTTCGCGCTCAGCACGAAGCTGCGCGAGAACCACGCAATCGCGCGCTCGGCGAGTTCCAACTGCGCCGGATGCAGCGTGTCGGTGGAGGCTGCCCCCAGGACCAGCAGGCGCAGGTATTCCTGCTGCACCGTCGTATCGCTGTGCGAGACCTCGTAGACACGGATCGGCTGCAGCGCGATACCGCTGGCCTCCGCGAGCGCGAAGGCGCTGGAGGCATGCGACCACAGGTGCTGCGGCACCGGCCCGTGACGCAGGAACAGCCACTTCACCTCGGCTCCGAGCGCCCGCATCACGCGCGCGCAGCAGATCGGCAGCATCGCGTCGAAGGTGCGGGCCTCCTTCGGATTCGACCGGAAGATCTCGAGGCAACGCAGGTAGGCCTGCGCAAGCGAGCGCCAGAAGTCGGCAGCGGACTTCCAGAGACGGTTCTCCTGATGGTGCGCCAGGCGTGATGCGCCGATGTAGTCGGCGGTGATCCGCCGCTGGTGCGGCTTGGCTGCCTGGTCGAGCAGGTCGATAACCTCGTAAAGCCTGACCAGCCGGAAGCCCTCGACGCGCGGCAGGGACTCGAGGTGACCAATGGCTTCGTCCAGCTGGGAGACCGGGTCTCCACCGCGCAGCTCGTTGATGATCTGGCGCGCCGTGTGCGGATCGGCCAGCGGGTGGTCCGGCTCGTCGGCAGTCCATCCGAACATCTTGACATCCATTCCGCGTGGGCAGCGGCGACGCCGCCATAAGACTCTTCAACTTCTCACGCTAACATCAGGCCGCACCTGTTTCGAGGGCATATGTCACGGACATCCCGGCAGACTTCGTGCAGGTCAGGACAGAATCGGTGCCGGCACCAGCGCCCGGCAACGGCCGCGCGCCACATCCACCGAGCGCAGCACGGCCAGTCCGGCGATGAAGAACGCGCCGGTGATCAGCATCGCCAGGCGGTGTTCGCCGCCGGAGGCCCAGCTCACCAGCCCGTAGCTGACGGGACCGAGGATAGAGGCCAGCTTGACCGCGACGCCCCACAGACCGAAGAACTCGGCGCGGCGTTCGGCCGGACTGAAGTAGCCGACCAGTGCGCGCCCTGCGGACTGGCTGGCGCCCAGGCAGATGCCAACCACGTTCGCGGCGATCCAGAACATGCCTGGTCCGGTCGACGCCCAGGCGAGTCCGATCGCGAGCAGCCAGCCGAACAGCGTTATCGCCAGCGTGCGTGCATGTCCGAGCCGGTCCTGCACCTGCCCGAAGGCTGCCGCTCCGGCCGCCGCGGTGATGTTGACCAGCAGGATAAGCTTGATCGTGTCGGCGGTTTCGAACTTCAGCACCTGCTCGGCATAGATGGCGGCCAGCGCCACCACAGTCTGCACACCAGCCTGGTAGCAGACGATGCACCAGAGGAAGCGCCGCAGGTCGGGGAAGCTGCGCAGCAAACGCAGCGAGTGCCCGAACTGCGTGAAGGCGGCCCGCCACGGAATCGAATCGCCGGCCGCGGGTGGCTGCACGGTGCTGCGCTCGCGCAGGAACAGAAAGGCCGGCAGCGAGGCCAGCGCGAAGATGACCGCCGTGATCAGCATGCACACGGGCACGAAGGCATCGCCGCCATGCCCGGCAACCTGCGCATGCGACACCCACGCAAGGCTTGCAGCCAGACTGACCAGCCCGCCGAGGTAGCCGACCGACCACCCCCAGCCGGACAGCCGCCCGAGCGATTCCGGCCGTGCGATGTCGGGCAGGAAGGCCCCCGCGAGGTTCTCGCCAAGGCTGAAAAACAGGTTCGACAGCGCGACCAGCACAATACCCAGCCAGATATCGCCGCGACCGACCAGCGCCAGCGAAGCGGTGAAGAGGACGCAGCCGATGGTGGTGAACAGGAGCAGCCGCTTCTTGCATCCGTACAGATCGGCATAGGTGCCGATCAGCGGACCGAGCAGGATGGTCGCGGCGTAAGACACCGCGAGCGACATCGTCCAAGCGAAGGTCGCCCAAGAATGGCCGGCGGCGACCACGCCGACGAAATAGGCGTTGAACACGGCGGTCACCACCACCGTGGTGTAACCCGAGTTCGCGAAGTCGTACATCGCCCACGACACCGCCTCGCGCGGGCGCACGCCGGGCGCAAGCTGGTCGGACAGGAACTTCATCGGTGCGCCCCGGGTCCTGATCGCGGCCTGGACCGCGCCGGCCCTGGCGGCGACGGGCGCCGGCGCGCGTCGCGTGCGATCACGCCCGCGCCGACCGCGAGCACAACGCTCAGGGCTACCGCGAGCGGCGCCAGCCCGGCGACTCCGGCCAGTGCACCGAAGCAGACCGGAACGGTCACTTCGATCGACTTGTTCACCGTCTGGCGCATGCCGATCGCCTCCGCGGCGCGCCCGTCAGGGGCACGCGCGTAGGTCAGCGCCATCGACAGCGGCATGCCACAGCCGAGCGAGAACCCGAACGCGGCAGCCAGTGCGAGCAGCGCCCAGGGCTGCGCGGTACTGATCAACAGCATGCCGACCAGGGCGGCGCAGCCGAGGGCGCCGCAGAGCACTCCCTCTTCTCCGAAACGCGCGACCAGGCGCGGCAGTGCGATGCGCACCACGAAGGTTGCAGCGGCATAGGTCGCCAGCAGCATGCCGATGAAGGTGGCCGACAGCCCGAGCGATGAACCGTAGAGCGGAATGAACAGCGCGAACAGCTCATTGCCCGACTCGACGATCGCCGCCGCGATCAGCGCCCGGCGCAGCGCCGGGATCTTCCACAGGTCACGGACCGATGCGCGCGGCGGACGTTCCGACGGGGAGAGAGCCACCGGCGTGCGCGAGCGCAGCCACCACGCCATGGCCAGCGCGGCCAGCGGAGCCAACGCGAGCACCAGCGCGGTCGCGCGATGGCCGATCAGGTCGATCGACGCACCGGTGCCGGCCCGGCCGATCACGCCGGCCAGGGCAACCGCGAGCGAGTAGTAGCTGAAGTTGCGCGTGCGGTCGCTTGTCTCCCCGAGGCTGCCGACCAGGCTCTGGCCGGCGACCGCGTAGACCATGAAGAACACGCCGATCAGGGCCGCGCAGGGATAAAGCGCCCACAGTCCCGGCGCGAAGAACACCACGGTGATCGCGAGACCGGCACCGCCGCAGCCGATCAGCAGCGGCGCCCGCACGCCGATGCGGTCGACCCAGCGCCCCGCGCTGATTGCGAAGATCGCCGGCAGGATCGAGAACAGGGCGAAGGTCAGGCCCACCTGCACCGGCGAGGCGCCAAGGTCGATGGCGAACAGGGCGAGCAGCAGCTTCGCACCGATCACCCCCAGGTGGGTGAGCATGACGATCATCGTCACATGAACGATGGTCAACGCCGGCGCTCCAGGACCGATCCGGCCGCAGCGCTACCGACCAGCAGCGCGCCCTTGGCCCAGAACACGAAGAGAAGACCGAGTGCCGCGCCCATCGTGCCGAACAGCACCGGGATCGTCATGTGGGTGAGGTTGACGATGGTGAAGCGCACGCCCAGCGCCTCGCCCGAGCGCCCCGGCGGGGCCCGGTTGTAGCACATCATCATCGTCAGGGGCTGTCCGCAGCCCACCCCCAGCCCGAGTACGAACGACAGCAGCGCGAGCAGCCACACGCTGCTGACGAACGGGAACAGGAGGTAGGCGATCCCCGACAACAGCAGCGAGCGCACCAGCAGCCCGGCCTCGCCCATGCGCTTGATCAGCCAGGGCATGATCGCGCGGATCACGAAGGCGGCCGCGGCGAACGTGCCCAGCACGAGCCCGATCGCAGAGGCCGAGAGACCGATCGAGTGGCCATAGATCGGCAGGAAGAACGAGTACAGGTCGAAGCTGGCTACCGCGATCGCGCTGGTGATGAAGATCGCGCGCAATCCGCGGTTGGACAGCATGCCGAGCAGGTCGGGCTTCTCGACCGGGCCATCGGCGCCCGGCTTCGGCGGCAGCGCATCGCGCATACGGTAGAGCATGGCGAGCGTGCCCAGCGGCAGCATCGCCAGCACAAGGTACGAGAACCGGTGGCCGATCGCGTCGATGAGGAAGCCCGCAAGTACTGGCCCGACCAGTTGGCCGATGGACACCGCGAGACTGAAGTTGGCGACGTTGCGCGCGCGATCAGCGCCCGTGGCAATGCGGTTGACCAGGCTCTGCATCGGCACGATGAAGTACACGTTCGACAGACCGAGCAGCGCCGCCGAGATCACGAGCCCGATCATGTTGGGCATCAGCACCGGCACCAGCAGCCCGCCGATGACGCCGACGCTGCCCCAGGCGATCGGCGGCAGGTAGCCGACCCGGTCGAGCAACCGCCCGGATGCGACCGAGAGCAGCGTCGGGAACAACGCATACAGCCCGATCAGGATGCCGATCGTTGCCGAGCCCGCGCCGAGCTCGAGCGCGTAGAGGGAAACCACCACGGTGCTGCCCTTGAGTGCGATGATGCAAAGCACGGGCAAGCCGATCGTCAGATACAACACCATCCGGGTCGATGCCTCCCTGGCATCGAAACTTCCACTGCGCGCTCGGCAATCGCGTCTGTCGTGGCTCCGATTCTAACCGATCGGCCCGACCACGCGAATGCGCTACTTCTTCGCTGGAGCGGGCGGCGGAGACACTGCATTCATGAACTTCTCGATCTGGGCGGCCGGAATCATCCCAGACAGCACCGCGCCGTCGGCGAACACCAGCGTCGGGGTCACGGTGAATCCGAGCTTGTCGGAAAGCTTGACGACCTGTTCGAGCGGATTGCGACAGGTCGGCTTCGAGACCGGGGCGACCTGCTTCAGCATCCACTCGTCCCAGGCGCGTCGGCGGTCGCTCGAGCACCAGATCTCGAGCGCACGGTTGCGCGAGCCGGGCCGCATCTGCTCGACCGGGGTGAGGAATGTATACACCGTGACGTTGGTGACCTTCTGCAGTTCCTGTTCGAGCTGGCTGCAGAACGGACAGAGCGGGTCCGAGAACACGTACAGGGTCCGCCTGCCATCGCCCTTGACGGTCTTGATCGCAGCGTCGAGCGGCAGCAGCTTCACGTCGATCGCGGTGAGCTGACGCAGGCGCTGGTCGGTAAGGTTGCGATTGGTGGCCGATTCGATGATCTGGCCTACGATGAGGTAGTTCAGCCCCTCGTCCGTATAGAAGAGACGATTGCCGAACGCGACCTCGTACACGCCGGGCAGCGGGGTCCGCCGGATCTCGCGCACGCGTTCGCCGGGCATCTTTGCCTCGATCAGCTTGCGCAGGTTGTCTTCCGGGGTCTGCGCGGCAGCGATGCCGGAACCTCCCGCCAGCGCCAGCAGGATGGCCAGTATGGGTGCGGCCAGTGCCGCGGGAAGTCGGTTCACGGTATATCCCTCATCTCGAAAACATCCATCGTGCAATTTCGGGCCGTGGTCGACACGGCTTGAGCAGCGGACGCGTGTCCGCCGGCCCTGCTCAGGCTTCGCCCCGGTAGGCGGCGATCCGCTGCTTCAGGCCGGGCCTTGCGACCGAGCGCACCAGGTCTGCAAGGTCGCCGTCTGCGTCCCGTGCTGCGGTGTTGCGCAGCACCAGCGCAACGGAGGCGGCGTCCAGCCGCCCGAAACGGGCGTTGATCGTATCGACCTCGGCCGCGAAACCGTCCGCCGAATCGACGACAGCGGTCAGCAGCCCGATCGCCAGCGCCTGCGCGCTGTCGACCACCTCGCCGGACAGGAGGATCCCGCGCGCGGCCTGCTGTCCGATCAGGGCAGCCAGTGCGCGCGTGCCCAGCGCGAGGCCGAACTGGAAGCCGGGAAAACGGAATCGCGCGGACGGCACTCCCACGCGGAACGTGCAGGCAGCGGCCAGGTCGGCCCCTGCGCCGAACGCACCACCCTGTACGAAGGCAAGGGTCACGCAGGGCATCGCGCGCAACTTCTGCAGCATCTGCTCGATCGCCACGAAGCGCCAGAGCAGTTCGCCGTCACCGAGCGTGTCGTAGCCGTTGAAGTCGAAACCGGCGCAGAAATTACGTCCGCTGCCTTCGAGCACCAGCAGCCGCGGCGGGTCGGCGGCGACGGCATCGAGCGCCGACCCGATGGCGTCGACCATCTCGACATCGAGAGCGTTCGCCTTGTCGGCGCGGTCGAGGCGCAACGTGCATACGCCCGCTTCGGGCTGCGCAAGCAGCGTCACCCGAGCCATTCGCGCTCCACCTCGTCGTTGTGTTCGCCGAGGGCCGGAGGGCGGCGATACACACGGAAATCGAAGCCTGCGACCCGTACCGGGAAGCCGACCGTGCGGGTCTGCCGGCCGTTGGGCAAGGTCATCGGATGCACCAGCCCGAGGTGCGCCACCTGCGGATCGTCGAGGATCTCCGCATAGTCGTTGATCGGCGCGTACGGCACGCCCCGCCGGTCGAACTCGGCGAGCCAGTACGCCACCGGCTTCGTCCCGAACACCGGCTGCAGCAGATCGAAGAGTTCGGCCTGGTTGCGGGCACGCTGCTCCTGCGTGGTGAAACGCGCGTCGTTCTTCAGTACCTCGAGACCGACGGCCTCGCATACCGAATGCCACAGCTTGTCGTTGCCGGCGGCGATCACGAACGGCGCGTCCGACGCGTGGAATCCGCGATACGGCGCATTGCGCGGATGCGCCGAGCCGAGCGGCTGCGGAACGCGGCCGGTGCCGAAGAACTCGCTGGTCTGCAGTTGAGCGATGCCGAGCAGCCCGCCCAGCATCGAGCAGTCGATCCGGGTGCCCTGGCCGCTCGCTCGTGCAACCATCACGGCCGCAAGGGTCGTGTAGGCGGCATAGAGGCCCGCGACGAAATCGCCGACCGGCACACCGGCCTTTACCGCAGCGCACCCCGGCTCGCCGGTGACGCTCATCAGGCCGCTGACAGCCTGGATCGTCACGTCGAAGGCGCCGCGTCCGGCATACGGCCCGGTCTGTCCGTAACCGGTCAGCGACGTGTAGACAAGCTTCGGGTTCTGCGCACGCAGCGCGTCGTAACCGAGCCCCAGCCGATCGAGTACGCCGGGCCGGAAGTTCTCGACGATGACGTCTGCAACCGCCGCCAGCCGGCGCAGCCCGGCAACGGCCCCGGCATCCTTCAGGTCGACCGCGATGCTGCGCTTGTTGCGATTGACCGATGCGAAGTTCTCGGAGTAGCGGCCAGCCGATCCATCCAGCCCTTCGCTCAGCGGTGGCCAGCGACGCATGTCGTCCCCGCCGTCCGGCTTCTCGACCTTCACCACGTCGGCGCCGAGGTCCGCCAGCAGCATCGCGCAGAACGGGCCGGCTGCGATCTGGCCGAACTCGAGCACCCGGATGCCCGACAGCGGACCGGCCTGCCTGGCAGCCGGACCGGCGGCGGATGGATCGGCTGGACCGTCGTTCATGCGTCGTGCGAAGCGGGTTGGATGGAAGCGCTGAGCATGCCCGAGTTTAGTGGATTGCCGCACCGATGGTATCGTGCGCGCAACGAGGAGAATCCCATGGTCCGATACCTCAGCGAAGCCGACATCCGGTCGGTACTGACGATGCCGATGGCGATCGAGCGCGTCGAACAGGCGTTCATCGATCGCGCGCACGGCAAGGCCTTCGACATTCCCCGCCGGCGCACACGACAGCCCGGCGGGCACCTGCACATCGTGCAGGGCGCGGCACCGGAGATCAACACGATCGGCTACAAGGCCTACTACGTCCGGCCCGATCGCTCCCGCACGTTCCTCGTCCACCTGATCAACCATGCGCAGGGCAACCTCGAGGCGATCCTCGAAGCGAACTGGATGGGTCAGATGCGAACCGGCGCGGCAACCGGCGTCGCGGCCAGATACCTGTCGCGCCCGGAATCGTCCGTGGTCGGGCTGTTCGGGTCGGGCCGGCATGCGGTGACCCAGCTCGAAGCCGTCTGTGCGGTGCGCGACATCCGCGAGGTGAAGGTGTTCGGCCGCAGCGCAGACCGGGTGAAGGCATTCTGCGAAGAGCTGTCGGCGAAAGTCGGAACCACCGTGCGGCCGGCTGCCTCGCGCGAAGAGACGGTGCGCGGGTCAGACATCATCGTGACCATGACCCGGTCGGACGAACCGCTGTTCGACGGACGCTGGCTCGAGCCGGGCCAGTTCATCGCCGCGACCGGCGCCAATGCACTGAACCGCCGGGAAATCGACCTCGCCAGCGTCAAGCGCGCAGACCTGATCGTGGTCGACTCGGTCGAGGTGGCCGCCGGCGAATGCGGCGACCTGCTCGCCGGGGTGGAGGCTGGCATCGTCTACTGGGAGAACATCCCGACACTGGGCGACGTGATCATCGGGCGCCGCCAGGGACGCACGTCGCCCGAGCAGGTGACACTGTACGAATCGCACGGCATGGCGCTGCAGGACCTGTACACCGGGCGCCGGGTACTCGACCTCGCAGCCGCGAACGGAATCGGCACGGAACTGCCGATCGGCTGAACTGCATCTGGAGGACTCATGACGGACGGAAAATTCACGATCGGATTCATCGGCCTCGGCAACATGGGCAGGCCGATGACCACCCGCCTGTCGGGCGCAGGCCACCGGCTGCTGCTTCTCGACATCGACCGCGTGCTCACCGAATCGCTGGCGAAGGAACTCGGGCAGGTGGCAGCCAGCTCGCCCGGGGCGCTCGGCGCCGCCTGCGACGTCGTGATCACGATGCTGCCCGACGGCGGGACGGTGCAGCGGGTGCTGCTCGGCGAAGCCGGTGACGGCACCGGCGGGGTCGCGAGTTCGCTGAAGAAGGGGTCGACCGTGATCGACATGAGTTCGTCCTCGCCGGTGGGCACGCGCGAGCTGGGAGAGCGGCTGGCGAAGATGGATATCCGATTCATCGACGCGCCGGTGTCGGGCGGCGTGCGCCGTGCGATGGACGGCACGCTGGCGATCATGGTCGGCGGCGATGCCACGGCAATCGAGGCGATGCGCCCGGTATTCGCGCCGATGGGCAAGCCGATGGTGGCCGGCGGCCTCGGCGCCGGCCACGCGATCAAGGCGCTGAACAACTACGTCTCCGCCGCCGGTCTCCTTGCTGCATGCGAGGCCGTGCGCGCGGGCTCGCGTTTCGGGCTCGACCCCGCGACGATGGTCGACATCATCAACGCCTCGACCGGCGTGAACAACAGCACGCTGGTCAAGATGAAGCCGTTCGTGCTTTCCGGCACGTATGCCGACGGCTTCGGTCTCGCGCTGATGGCCAAGGACCTGCGCACCGCGCTCGAAGTGGCGGACGCCACCGGCATGCAGACCGCTCTCGCCGAGACGGTGGTACGCGTATGGAACGAGGCCGAGCAGAAGCTCGGTGCGACGAAGGACACCTCCGTCCACCATACCGCGATCGACCGCTACCTCGGGCTGCTCGAGGGCGACTGACGCATGCTCAGCCCATCGCCTTCATGATCGCGTAGAGCGCATCCTGCGCCTCGAAGCCGATGCCGGGGCGATCGGGCAGACGCAACCAGCCGGCCTCGACCTGCGCATCATCGGCGAAACCGGCGAACGCACCGAACACCCCGGGATAGGCTTCGCAGCCACCCAGCCCGAAGCCGCCGACGATATGCAGCGTCATCTGGTTGCCGCCGTGCGGGAACACCCTGCTACGGTCCCAGCCGTGCCGCTTCATCATCTCGAGGGTGCGCGCGAACTGCACGATGCCATAGCTCTGGGGCACGTCGATCTGGATGAAGTCGCGCGTCGGCTGCAGCCCGCCGAAGCGGATCAGGTTCTCGATGTCCTGCGTCGAGAAGAGGTTCTCGCCCGTGCCGATCGCCGCGCCGTAGGTGCCGGAGAACTCGGACAGCAGCGCGTAATCGAGCGGATCGGTCGGCTCCTCGAACCACTTGAGCTGGTAGCGGCCGAGTGCCTTTGCATAGGCGAGGGAGCGGGCCCGGTCGAAGCCGGCATTGGCGTCGACCGCGAGCCGCTGCGAGTCGCCGACCAGTTCCAGCGCCGCCTCGACCCTGCGGATGTCTTCTTCGAGCGAGGCACCGCCGACCTTGATCTTCATCACGTCGTAGCCCTGGCCGAACTTCATGCGGATCTCGTCCAGCAGCTCGGGGATTCCCTTGCCGGGCTCGTACCAGCCGCCGCCGACATAGCACGGAATCTTCTCCAGCCCGATACCACCGCTGTAGCGCTCGGAAAGCACCCGGTGCAGCGGCTTGCATTCGATCTTGGCGACGGCATCCCAGACCGCGACTTCGATGGTACCGATCGCGACCGACCGTTCGGTATGGCCACCGGGCTTCTCGCGCTGCATCATCGCGGCGAGCACCTTCCCTGGATCGATGTTGCCGCCGCAGGCGTCGAGCAGCGACTCGGGGGCTGCCTTCAGGATGCGCGGGATGAACCGCTCGCGCATCTGCGCCCCGCACGCGTAGCGGCCGGTGGAGTTGAAGGAATAGCCGACCACCGCCCGGCCGTCGCGCACCTGGTCGGTGTACACGGCGACCACAGAGGTGGTCATCTCGCTGAAGTCGAACACCGCATTTCGAAGACTGGAGTTGAGCGGCACGGCTACTTCTCGGATGTCGGTGATACGCATGGCGTTCGTTCCGTCCAGGGTTGATCGGGCCTAGCAGTCGCCGGAGCCCGGGCCGCTGCTGGCCGAGGCACGCCGCTGGCGCCGCGTCTCGAACAGGCAGACCGCAGCCGCAGCGGCGACGTTCAGGGATTCCACGTCGGGGGCCTGGTCGATCGCCACCAGCGCGCCGCACTCGGCTATCGCGGCTTCGACAGCCTCCCCGAGCCCGGCACCCTCGTGGCCGAACACCCAGGCGCAGCGCGACTGCAGGTCGACCGAGTCGAGCGTGACCATCGCATGCGAAGAGGTCCCGTAGACCGGCACACCCAGCGAGTGGCAGCATCGCGCCAGGTCGTCGACGCTGGCGAGGTTGAGCAGCGCATGTGCACCCATCGCGGCGCGCATCACCTTTGGTGACCACAACGCCGCAGTACCGGGCCCGGCCACCGCGTGGCCTACGCCAGCGGCGGCACAGGTGCGCAGGATTGCACCGACGTTGCCAGGGTCCTGGATGCGGTCGAGCAGCACCACATCCTGCCCGCGCATCGCATCGAGGTCGCCCTCGCGCGGCATGATCTCGGCCACCAGCCTGGATGGCGAGTCGAGGCCCGACAACTGGTCCAGCAGCGAGGCCGGAAACGCGAGTATCTCGATGTGCCGGGCACGCGCGTCGTCGAGTGCACGGGTCACGCCGGGCCAGCGCGCGGGCAGCTCGATCGCGGCCGCATCGACCGCCAGGGTAGCCACCGGATGGTCCCGCTCGAGCCAGGCCCCGATCAGGTGATCGCCTTCGAGCAGCGTTCGGTTGCAACGAGTGCGCTCGCGCGGTTCGGTGGCCAGCCGCCGCAACCGCTGGAACGTCGGGTTCGCCCGCGACGTGATCTGGATGACATCACTCATCGCGCGATGATAGCAACCGGCATGGCCCGCGTGCGCTCGCGGCTGTGCCGCAGCCACGCGCCTATACTCGGCCAGGGAACTATTCGCCCGCAGCCAGCCACCGCGCCTGCGGGCCAGCCCGTTTCAACCACAGGAGACATACGCATGACGATCTCGATGTACGCCGCCTCGGCCCCCGTCTTCAAGCGCAGCCTCGCCAACCTCGCAGCGATCCTCGACAAGGCAGCCGCGCACTGCGCCGCCAGCAACATCACCGAGCCGGCGATGCTGCAGGCCAGGCTGTTCCCCGACATGTTCACCTTCACCCGGCAGGTTCAGGTCGCGGCCGACTTCGCGAAAGCCGGCATCGGCCGCCTCGCCGGCGCCGAGCCGCCGAAGTTCGACGACACCGAGCAGTCGTTCGCCGACCTGAAGGCTCGCGTGGAGAAGACCATCGCCTACATCGACACCTTCACTGCCGCGCAGATCGACGGCAGCGAAGAGCGGCAGGTGTCGTACATGATGGGCAAGTACCCGATCGACATGAAAGGCCAGGCCTACCTGCTCGGCTTCATCCTGCCGAACTTCTACTTCCACTACACGACCGCGTACAACCTGCTGCGGCACAACGGGCTGGCGATCGGCAAGGGCGACTTCATCGGGAGGGGCTGACAGGCGGCGTGCCTTGCTGATCGGTTCCGGCTGGCGGGCCACCGAACCTCCGCATGCAAGGCATGCCGACAAGCAGCCGAAGCATGCCGCTACGACCGCAAGCCCGCCGCCCGAATCACCTTCGCCCAGGTCTCGATCTGCGCCTGGATGTACGCAGCGAACTCCGCCGGCGAACTGCCCACCGGCTCGAACCCCTGCGCAATGAGCTTCTCGCGCATGTCCGGCGTACCGATGATCTTCACCGTCTCGGCATGCATCCGGTCGATCACCCCGCGCGGCGTCGCCGCCGGCGCGAGCAGGCCGTACCAGGTTGCCGCGTCATAGTTCGGCACCCCGGCCTCGATCATCGTCGGCAGCTCGGGCAGGGCCTGGGAACGCGCCCGGGTCGTGACTGCGATCGCGCGCAGGCGACCGGCTTTCACCAGCGGCATCGCCGCCGGCGTGGTCGCGAACATCAACTGTACCTGCCCGCCCATCAGGTCGGCCAGCGCCGCACCACCGCCCTTGTACGGAACGTGCAGCATGTCGATCTTCGCCAGGTTCTTCAGCAGTTCTCCGGCAAGGTGCGAGGACGTGCCGTTGCCGGCAGAAGGGAAAGCGAGCGCCCCGGGTTTCGCCCGGGCCAGCGCGAGCAGTTCCTTGACCGTCTTCACCGGCAGCGACGGGTGCACGACCAGCACGTTCGGCGTGATCGCCACCTGCGAGATCGGCGCGAAATCCTTGACCGGATCGAACGGCACCGGCGCCAGGCTGACGTTGATCGCGTTCGGCGCCACGTTGCCCATCAGGAGCGTGTAGCCATCGGCGGCCGCGCGAGCGGCGACTTCAGTGCCGATATTGCCGCCAGCCCCGCCGCGGTTGTCGATCACCATCGTCTGCCCCAGCGCTTCGCCGAAGCGCGGTGCCAGCATGCGCGCGACGATATCCGTGCCGCCGCCGGGGACGAACGCGACGATCATCCGCACCGGCTTCGACGGCCAGGCCGGCTGTGCGGCGACGGGCGCCGCAGCCGCCAGGGCGACCGCGAGCGCCGTCGACATCCGAACTTTCGCACCATGCATCGTCTTCATCCGTCTCCCGTTCACCCGGCCAGCGGGAGGTGTATCGCGCCGCCAGAAGCGACAGAGGCTTCGATTGCCAGCGTCGCTTCGAGTGTCGCACGCGCGGTACGCCCATCGGGCAGCACACAGGGCGATCCGAGCACGAGGAAATCCAGCCAGGCCCTCGTCTCGTTGGCGATCGGCCCCCAGAACTCCCCCAGCGCCCAATCGCCGGGCGTGCCGCTCTGCAGGAACACCATATTGACGTTATGGTCGGGCAGGTACACGTGCGGCATGCCCTTCTCGGAATACATCAGCTGGTCGGTGTGGTCGTCGTCGAGGATCATCACGCCCTGGTCGCCGATCAGTTCGACACGCGCGGCATGGCCCAGCGCCGGGTACATCGATGGGAGTGCATAGCTGACGGTGAGATTGACGACGGTGCCGCGCTCATAGGTCAGCAGCGCGAAGTCGACATCGTCCGCGGCATGGCCGGCAGCTGCGAGCACCCCTTTCTGACCGCGGGCATACACCTCGCGCAACGGCTCGCCGTCGAGGAACCAGCCGATCAGGTCGACGTAGTACGTCAGCGCATCGACCACCGGCGTCGCATGGGGGTTGCGCCCCATCATCGCCAGCGCCTGCGCGCGCGAGTTGAACACGCGGGCCGAGGCGCCGAGGATCTTCCCGATACGGCCCTGCAGGATCTGTTCGCGCGCGATCAGGTAGCGGTCCTTGTAGCGGCGGCTGTAGCCGACCCGCAGGTCGGTGCCAGCCTTCTGCGCCGCGGCGATCACCCGGTCAGCATCGGCAAGCGTGAGTGCGACCGGCTTCTCGACCAGCACCGGCTTGCCCGCCGCGATCGCGCGCAGCACCGGCGCCAGATGCTCGCCTTCCGGCGTCGACACGATCACCGCGTCCACCTCGGGATGGTCGATGATCGCGTCGTTGTCGGTACCGTGCAGCGCGGCACCGCAAAGCCCCGCCGTACGCGCCGCGTTCTTCGGGTCGCTGTCGGAAACCGCAATGAACCGCACTCCAGCGTGCTTCGCTGCGAGCCGTGCGCGCAGGGTACCGATGCGGCCCGCGCCGATGATGCCCAGGCCGATCGGCCTCATCATTCCACCTTGATCCCGGCGTCCTTGATGACCTTCGTCCACTGCGCGATCTGCTGCTTCACGTAGGCCGCGAAGGCCTGCGGCGTGTCGCCCACCGGCTCGAGCCCTTGCGCCTGCAAGCGCTCGCGCAGGTCCGGCGTGGCCAGCGCCTTGAGGATGTCGGCATGCAGCCGCGCGACCAGCGCCGGCGCTGCACCGGCAGGCAGGAACACGCCGTTCATGTTGTCGGTGACGAAGTTCGTGAAGCCCTGCTCGACCATGGTCGGTACATCGGGGAGGCTCGCCGAGCGCTTCGCGCTGGTGATGGCGAGCGCGCGCAGTTTGCCGGCCTGCACATGCGGCACGGCTGGCGGCTGGGCCATGCACCCCACGGGATTCTGGTTCCCCACCACCGACGTGGTCGCAGGGCCAGCGCCGCCGTAGGGCACGTGCTGGATGTCCACGCCCGCGATCGCCTTGAGCATCTCGCAGGACAGCTGCGGCGTGGTGCCCAGGCCGGGCGACGCATAGCTGAACTTGCCCGGCTGGGACTTGACCAGCGCGACCAGGTCCTTCATCGACTTCGCCGGCACCGACGGGTGCACGACGATCAGGTTCGGCGAAGTCGCGGCATTGGTCACCGGCACGAAGCTCTTGAACGGATCCCAGCGCAGCTTCTCGTACAGCGCAGGGTTGACCACGAAGCTCGAACTCGTGACCAGGATGGTGTAGCCATCGGGTGCCGCACGGGCCGCGATTTCCACGCCGAGGTTGCCACCGGCCCCCGCCCGGTTGTCGATCAGGACGGTCTGGCCCCAGAGATCGCCCAGGCGCTGTCCGAGCAGTCGGGCCACGATATCGGTCGGGCCGCCGGGCGCGAACGGAACGATCATGCGCACCGGCCGGGAGGGAAACACGTCCGCAGCCTTGCCCTGCGCGAACACGGGTGCGGTCTGCATCAGGGAAGCTGCGCCCAGCAGCGCACCGGTCGCAAGGATGGCTCGACGTGCGGGTCGATTCGTATTCACTTCATTCTCCTCGTTGGACGCGCCGGGACGAAGGGTCCCGGGGTCAGTCTGACTTGATGTTCGCCTCGCGGATGACCTTGCCATACATCTCGACCTCCTCGCGCACCTGCCGTGCGAACTGGGCCGGGGTATTGGCCACCGGTTCGAATCCGAGCGGGCCGAGCCGGTCCTGCACATCGGGCAGCATCACGATGCGGGCGATCTCGGCCTGCAGCCGGTTGACGATCGCCGCAGGCGTGCCGGCCGGCAGGAACACGCCGGTCATCAGGTCGTTGACGAAGCCGGGGAAGCCACTCTCGACCATCGTCGGCACGTCGGGGTTCTGCTTCCAGCGCTGGGCACTGGTCACCGCGATCGGGCGCAGCGCACCCGATTTCAGCTGCGGCTGTGCCGGCGGAAGGCCGAGGCAGCCGATCGGCGTCTGGTTACCCACGATGGAAGTCACCGCGGGTGCCGCCCCGTTGAACGGTACATGCTGAATATCTATCTTCGTCGCCACGCGAAGCATCTCGCAACTGAGGTGGCCGGTGGTACCCGTCCCGGGCGATGCATAGCTGTACTTGCCCGGATTGGCCCGCACCAGCGCGATCAGTTCGGTCAGGTTCTTCGCGGGAACCGAGGGATGCACGACCAGGATGTTGGGCGTGGTGTTTGCGCGGGTCACCGCGACCAGATCCTTGAACACGTCGTAGCCCGGCTTGCTGAACAGCGTCTGGTTGACCACGACCGAACTGCTGGTGAACAGCACCGTATGGCCGTCGGGCGGTGCCTTCGCGGCCAGCGCCATGCCGATGTTGCCACCCGCACCGACACGGTTGTCGATGACGACCGGCTGGCCCCAGGCATCGCTCATCTTCGGCCCGATCACCCGCGCCGCGACATCGGTCGGACCGCCCGGCGCGAAGGGCACGATGATCCGCATCGGGCGCGTCGGGAACGCCACCGTGCCCGCGGCGAAAGCACTGGCCACCGGCAGCATCGCGCACGCGAGCGCGAGCGCCGCGCCCACTTCCATGCCCTGCCGCCGACCGCATGCGCCTGCAGCCGCCGGGACCCGCCATCCACATCTCGGTATCGTCATCGCATCAGTCCATCTGCAGTTTCGCGGCCTTGATCACCTCAGCCCAGCGTTTGTATTCCTCGCGGATGAACCGGGCCGTCTCGGCTGTCGTGCTCTTCATCGGCTCGGCGCCGATGCTCGACAGTCGCTCGCGCACCTCAGGCTCGAACATCAGCCGCGAAAGTTCCGAATTCATGCGATCGACGATCTGCCTCGACGTCTTCGCCGGAAGGAACACGCCATACCACGTCAGTACCTCAAGCCCGGGAAAGCCCGCCTCGGCGATGGTCGGGATCTCCGGTGCATTCGGCACGCGGGCCGGGGTGAGCGTCGCGAGCGCACGCAGCTTGCCCGCCCTGACCTGCGCCAGCGCGGCACCGGTGCCGATCGTGATCAGGTGCACGTTGCCGGCGACGGTATCCATCATCGCGGTGGCCGCGCCCTTGTACGGCACATGTACCATGCGGGTGCCGGTGCGTACCGCGAGCAGTTCGGTACCCAGGTGGTTCGACGTCCCGACGCCGCCGGAGCCGTAACTCAGCCGGTCCGGGTTCGCCTTCGCATAGGCGACCAGTTCCTTCACGTTCTGCACCGGCAGCGAGGGATGCACCGCCAGCAGGTTCGGGATCCACGCGACCAGCGACACCGGTTCGAAGTCCTTGAACGGATCGAAGCCGAGCTTGCGGTACATGCTCGGGCTGATCACGAAGCCTGGTGCGACCAGCACGGCGGTATAGCCGTCCGGCGCCGACCGGGCGACCATCTCGGCTCCGAGGTTGCCGCCAGCACCGGGGCGATTGTCGGTCAGCACCGGCTGGCCCAGCGCATCGCCGAGGCGCAGGGCCAGCGTCCGGCCCAGGATGTCGGTGCCACCGCCGGGCGGAAACGGCAACACGAGCCGCACTGGCTTCGCAGGCCAGGCGGGCTGTGCGGTGGCATTGCCGGCCCCGCACAATCCGATGGCGGCCAGCGCAACGATGGATGACGATCTCCTGCTCACGTGTATCACCTCCGTGCAGGCCAGGACGGTTCTGGCAGGCCCTGGCGCCGAGGCGCGGTGCAGTCGCGCCCTGCGGTTCTTGTCGGTGCCTATTGTGCCGCAGGGCAGGCTCAGCCGGGGAACCTGCGCTGCAGATCCGCGACCTGCGCCGGATCCAGCAGCCGGGTGCGATGACCGTCGAGCAGCAGCACCAGTCGGGCCGTCTGTTCGAGTTCCTCCATGGCGCCCACCGCAGCGGACAGCGAGCTGCCAGCGACCACCGGTCCGTGGTTGGCGAGCAGGATCGAATGGTGCTTCGACGCAACGCTGCGTACCGCCTCGGCCAGCGCCGGGTCACCCGGCGGAAAGTAAGGTACCAGTGCCAACTGCCCGACCTGCATCACCGCGTAGGCGGTGATCGGCGGGAAGGCATCCTGAGGGTCGAGTCCGTCGAGGCAGGACACCGCGACCGCATGCACCGAATGAAGGTGCACCACCGCGCCGCAGGTCGCCCGTTCGCCGTACATCGCCAGGTGCAGGAAGGTTTCCTTCGACGGCGCGTCGCCGTCGACCAGCCGGCCCTGCGCATCGAGCCGGGACAGGCGGGCAGGATCCAGGCGGCCCAGGCAGGAATTCGTCGGCGACATCAGCCAGCCATCGGACAGCTTCACGCTAAGGTTGCCGGCCGAGCCATGCGCGAGCCCGCGGTCGTACAGAGAACGGCCGAGCACCACCAGTTCGTCGCGCAGGCGATCTTCGTTCGACATGGCAAACTTCTTTCTTCGACGGGCGTTTCGCGATCAACCGGCAAGGTCGAGCGCGGTGCGGAAGAAATCCGCAGTACCGAAGTTACCGGACTTGAGCGCGAGCCACATGGGCTCGCCGCCTTCGGCGGCCGTCCACGGTACGCCCGGCGCGATCACCGGTCCGATGCGCAGCGCCGGCATGCCCAGCGCTCCGACCACCGCACCGGAGGTCTCGCCGCCGGCGACGACCAGGCGCCTGACACCGGCCGCGACGAGTCCGCGTGCTATCGCAGCCAGCACCCGCTCGATGCACGGCCCGGCGTCGGCGCCCAGCAGCCGCTGCGTCTCGGCCACACGCTCGGGCGCGGCGGTCGAATACAGCAGCACCGGTCCGGCGGCCAGCTTCGGCCGCGCCCAATCGAGGGCCTGCCCGACTGCACGATCCGGGTCGTCGAGCGCAGCCGGGTCGATGAACCAGGACGGCGCCCAGGCCGACATCGCGGCCACCTGCTCGCGCGTCATCGTCGAGCAGCTGCCGGCAATCACCGCGCAAGGTCCGTGAACCCGAGGCAGGGCAGCGCTGTCCTTCGACGGCACCCAGCCGCGCGCGCGGAAGTTGGCCGGCAGCCCCATGGCCATGCCGGAGCCGCCGGTGACCAGTGCCAGCCCGGCGCTGGCCTCCCCCAGCGTCATCAGGTGCCGCTCGGTCAATGCATCGGCGATCGCGATGCGGACACCGCGACTCTGCAAGCCCCGGATGGCATCGACCACTGCGGGCGCGCCCTGCTCCACCGTCTCGAAGCCAATGAGGCCGGCCTCGCTGCGCATCTGCCGCGACAGTACCCTGACCAGGGACGGGTCGGTCATCGGCGTGAGCGGGTGATCGCGCATGCCCGACTCGGACAGCAGCCGGTCTCCCACGAACAGGTAGCCGCGATAGACGCTGCGCGCGTTCGCGGGGAACGCCGGACAGGCAAGCGTGAATCGCGAGTCCAGCGCATCGAGCAGCGCGTCGGCCACCGGGCCGATGTTGCCCGAATCTGTGGAATCGAACGTCGAGCAGTACTTGAAGAAGAACTGCGAGCAGCCGGCCTCTTGCAGCCAGCGCAGTGCCGCGAGCGACGCCGCGACCGCCTGCGCGGACGGGATCGAGCGCGACTTCAATGCAACCACCAGTGCGTCGGCCCGCGGCACTGCAAATCCGGGACGCGGTTCTCCGGGCAGCACCACGGTGCGCATGCCCTGCGCCACCAGCGTACTGGCGAGATCGGTGGCACCAGTGAAGTCGTCGGCGATACAACCGAGCCATGGCCCGTCCATCGCCGGCTCAGGCCTCCGGCTGCACGCCGGCTGCGCGGATCACCTGCCCCCAACGCTCGACCTGGCTCTTCAGGTAGGCGGCTGCCTGGTCAGGCGAAGAACCCACAGGCTCGCCACCATCGGCCGCGACCCGCTTTCGCACATCGGGCTGCTCGATGAAGCGCGCGGTTTCTTCGTGCAGCCGCGCCACCACCGCACGCGGCATCTTCGCCGGCCCGAGCAGCATCAGCCAGGACGTGGCCTCGAAACCGGGTACGCCGCTCTCGGCAACGGTCGGTACGTTCGGCAGCGTACCCGAACGTTTCGCAGAGGTGACACCGAGCGCACGCAGCTTGCCCGACTGGATCATCGGCTGCGACGACAGGATGGTGGTCGCGATCATCTCGATCTGTCCGCCGAGCACGTCGGCCAGCGCCGGAGCCGCACCCTTGTAGGGCACGTGGATCATCTCGATCCTGGCAAGGTTGGAGAGCATTGCGCCCGCCAGGTGCGGACCGGTGCCGATGCCGGACGAACCGTACCGTATGCTGTTCGGCCTCGTGCGCGACGCGGCGACGACGTCCTTGATCGATTCGAACGACGACGCGGCCGAAGCAACGAATACCCTCGGGTTGATCGTCACCAGACTGATAGCAGCCAGGTCGCGCAGCGTGTCGAAGGGCAGCTTCCGGGTGAGCGATGCATTGATCGCCAGCGATTCGTTGGCGAGCACGATGGTGTAGCCATCGGGCGGCGCCTTCGCCGCAATGTCATGGCCGATGTTGCCGCCTGCACCGGGCCGGTTATCGACCACGATCGACTGGTTGAAGCCCTCGGAAAGCTTCTGCGCGACGAGCCGGCCGGTGATGTCCGAGGCGGCGCCCGGTGCGAACGGCACGATCAGGCGCACCGGACGCACCGGATAGCTCTGCGCCGCGGCCGGGGCCAGCGGCAGTGCCAGCGCCAGCGTGGCTGCGATCGCGATCGCGCTGGCTGCCACCGACACCACCGGGCGCACAGGGTTGTGCATCGAATCAGTGTCCATCGATTCCTCCATTGCGGCCGACGTCCGCGCGCCGGGCCCGGTTGCCGCGCCCTGCCTCGCACGGCCGACGGGCTCCACGGCAGCGCAGGAACGCACTACCGGTTGCGAGCTTACTCGTCCAAGAACGCGGCGAGCTTCTCGTAGGTCTCGTCCGGCGCCTCTTCCATCGGATAGTGCGCGCACTGCAGCTTGTGGAAACCGCGGATGTCGGTCGCATAGTGCGGCCATGCATCGATCGCGCTGAACTCGCGCTGGGTGTGGCTCTTCTCGGCCCACATCACCAGCATCGGACAGGTCACGCGCTTGCCCGCCTCCCAGTCCGCGGTGTCGAGCGGAAAGTCGACCGAAAGGGTGGCCCTGTAGTCTTCCGACATGCCGTGGATATGCTCGGGCGTGCAGCAGCGCACGTATTCGGCCATCGTCTCGTCGCTGAACTTGCCTTCCCCCTGCTTGGCGAACTTGCGTCGGATGTAGTACTCCTCCTTGCCTTCGAGGAGCTTCTCCGGGAAGTCGAACGGCTGGGCGAAGAAGAACCAGTGGTACGAATGGGCCGCGTAGGTCCACTTCATGTTGTTGAGTTGCCAGTGCGTCGGGATGATCTCGATGCTGGCGAACTTCTTCACCTTCTCGGGATGATCGAGCGCCATCCGGTGCGCAGTGCGCGCGCCGCGATCGTGTCCCGCGACCATGAACTCGTCGAAGCCCAGCACCTTCATCACGTCGACCATGTCCTGTCCCATCCGCCGGAACGAGTAGTTCGTGTGGTCGGGCAGGCCGCGCGGCTTGTCGCTGTCGCCGTAGCCGCGAAGGTCGGCGCAGACGACGGTGTAGCGATCGGCCAGCCGCGGCGCGATCTTGTACCAGGTGACATGGGTGAGCGGATTGCCGTGCAGCAGCAGGATCGCCGGACCCTTGCCGCCGACGCGCAGCTTGATCCGGCATTCCGGATCGCTGGTCGGCACCATCATTTCGCGAAAGCCTTCGAACATGCATTCCTCCCGTTGACTCCAGCAAGTTTGCATTTTCAAGCTTGAAAATGCAAACTGGCGTACCGCCATTGCTGCCCGGCCGACCGCCCGTTCCGGACCCGCACTCACCATGACCGACAGCGCACGATACTTCAGCACCGACGAACTGGTTTCCTTCGGCACTGGAATGTTCATCGCGCACGGACTTCCGGTCGAGGATGCCGCCACCGTCGCGCGCGACCTGGTCGCCGCGGACCTGCGCGGCCTCGCCTCGCACGGCGTCGCGCGCATCCCGATCTACTGCAAGCGGCTGCGCGCGAAGGCGATCAACCCGACGCCTTCCTTGAAGATCGATCGGCCGGCAGCGGCCGTGGCCTCGATCGACGGCGACGACGGCATCGGCTTCGTGGTCGGCCATCGCGCGATGGACGAGGCCATCGCCATCGCGCGCACCACCGGCATCGGCTTGGTGGGCATCAGGCGCAGCACGCACTACGGCATGGCAGCCCTGTACGTGATGCAGGCGATCGAGGCCGGCATGGTTTCGATGGCTTTCACCAATTCGTCCCCGGCCATGCCGGCCTGGGGCGGACGCACCAACTTCCACGGGGCCGCCCCGCTCGCGGTCGGGGCACCCGGCGGCAAGCGCGGCGACTACGTGCTCGACCTGGCGATGACCGTGATCGCGCGCGGCAAGATCAGGCTCGCGGCGAGCAAGGGCGAACCGATACCGCTCGGGCTTGCTCTGGACAACGAAGGCCGGCCGACCACCGACGCGCAGGCGGCGTTCGAGGGCGTACTGCTTCCGTTCGGTGGCGTGAAGGGCTCTGCGATCGCGTTCATGATGGACATCTTCTCCGGCGTGCTGACCGGCTCGGCATTCGCCGCCGGCGTGAAGAGCCTGTACTTCGATTTCTCGGGGCCGCAGGATGTCGGCCACCTGTTCATTGCCTTCCGCCCCGACCTCTTCATGCCGATGCAGCAGTATCGCGACCGGATGGACGAGATGGTCGACCGGGTGAAGGCGATGCCGCGCGCGGAAGGCTGCGACGAGATCCTGATCCCGGGCGAGCCCGAGGCGCGCACCGCAGCCCGGCGCGCGGTCAGCGGCATCCCGGTCACCGCCGACGTGATCCGTGCGCTGGCCGAGGAAGCCGCCGGCGCGAAGGTCGTGCTGCCCGATGGTCGTGCGCAGGCCTTCGACGCGGCCTGAAGCGCGAGGCTGCCAGCCGCCCTGCGCCGCGCCGATGCCTGCCGAGCACCTGGCCTGATGTCTCACCCGTCCACGCCACTGGTCAGGCGCATCGCGCGCCGCATACTGGCCGAGATCGGTGCCGGCACGCTGCCGCCCGGTACACGTCTGAAGAGTGCCGAACTCGCACTGCGCCACGACGTATCCAGGTCGCCGATCGAGCGAGCGCTGCAACTGCTCGAGGAAGGCGGCGTGGCGGCACGCGAACCCAACCGCGGCTTCGTGGTGACCGGCGACCGCGAAGCCCATGCGCGCACCGTACAGTTGCTGGCCGAGCCGGAAGCAGCAAGGCCCTACCTGCAGATCGCAGCCGACCGGCTGGCCGGCCGCCTGCCGGAGTTCGTCACCGAGACCCTGCTCGCCGAGCGCTACCGGGTCACCGGCGCGGTCCTGCGCCAGAACCTCACGCGCATGGCGCAGGAACGCTGGATCGAACGCCGGCCCGGCTACGGCTGGCGATTCCTGCCAGTGCTCGATTCGGCCGAGGCGCATGCGGCGAGCTACCGCTTCCGGCTGGCGATCGAGCCGGCGGCGCTGCTCGAGCCCGGATACCGGGTCGATACAACCGCGTTCGCCAGGGTGCGTGCGGAACAGCGCGAACTGGTGGGACCCCGGCCGCCACGGCTCACCAGCAATGAATGGTTCGACATCGGCACCCGCTTCCATGCGACGATCGTCGGCTGTTGCGGCAACCCGTTCTTCATCGAGGCGAGCCAGCGTGCGAACCGGCTGCGCCGGCTGATCGTCTACCGGCCGTTCGGCAACACGCGTGCGTTCGTCGCCGCCGCGCGCGAACACCTGCAGCTTCTCGACCTGATCGAGGGTGGCCGGCGCGAGCAGGCGGCGAGCCTGCTGCGATCCCACCTCGAGGATATCCGCCGGGTCAAGGCCGACCTGCTGGGTGGCGATCCGGCGCCTCGGGGCTCCGACCGGCGCGCCGAACTTGACGCGGTACCGCACTTCTGAGCCGACGAGGAGGGATCGACCCCGATGACCACCCTGTTCGCCCCACCGCCGCGCATCACGGCGAGCGTCTTCGCCGAACTGCCTGCAGCCTTCCGGCGGAAGCGACTGTCCGCCGAGCGCATCGCGTCCGGGCGCAGCGTGCCGAAGCACGGCTGCTTCCTGGAGGGGCCGGCCTTCGACCGCTCCGGCAACCTGTACGTCACCGACATCCCGTTCGGACGCATCTTCCGCATCGATGCCGGCGGCAGCTTCACGCTGGTGGCCGAATACGATGGCGAGCCGAACGGACTGGCGATCGATGCCGACGGACGGATCCTGGTCGCCGACTATCGACAGGGCCTGCTCGAACTCGACCCCGTGCGCGGTGCGGTCAAGGTCGTGGTCGACAGCTATCGCGCCGAGCGCTTCAAGGGCATCAACGACCTGACCTTCGCCGACAACGGCGACCTCTACTTCACCGACCAGGGACAGACCGCGCTGGACGACCCGACCGGCCGCGTCTACCGGCTGCGCGCCGATGGCGCGCTCGACCGCCTGGCGGACAACCTGCCCAGCCCCAACGGGCTGGTCCTGAATGACGCACAGAACGTCCTGTACGTTGCGGTGACCCGGGCCAATGCGGTGTGGCGGCTACCGCTGCTCACGCAGGGCACGCGCCATCCGGCTGGCGGCATTGCCCGCATGGGCATGTTCATCCAGCTGTCTGGCGGACGCGGTCCAGACGGCATGGCGATCGATGCCGAGGACGGACTCGCCGTGGCGCACCCCGACCTGGGTGCGGTGTGGCTGTTCGACCGCCGTGGCGAGCCGGTGCTGCGCATCGATTCGCCGAAAAGCGACGTGGTGACCAATGTCGCACACGGCGGCCCGGACGGGCGCACCCTCTACATCGTCGATTCCGAAGCCGGTTGCATCTTCACCGCGCCGGTGCCGGTACCGGGACGGCTGCTGCGCTCGCATCGGTGAGCGCGACGGTTCCGGCGACGTCATCGGAACCCGCCTGCCCGCGCTCGCCCGCGCGGATCACCGGCCGCCCGGTCAGTCCGCCTTCGGAATAACCGGCAGCAGCAGGAACGACTCGCGCTCGCCACCGGCGTAGAGCGTGTTGGTACCCGTGTTGTAATCGGCGTGGTAGTGCATGTACGACTGACTGCCGACGCCATCGCGCGGCTGGACGTCCAGCCGCAGACGGCTGCCCTTCGCGAACACCATCGACGTCGGCCAGATCTCGACCTGCACCTGGACGATCTCGCCGGGCTTCAGGAACTGGCGGCTACGGTGCTTGTGGTAGGGACGGTAGGGCAGCGTCCGTTCCGGGTCGAGTTCGCGGTGCGACACGCGCAGCCAGCCCTTGGCCACCGGCACCGGCGTACCCTGCTGGCCGGTCTCCATCAGTTCGTTACCATCGGCGTCGAAATGGCGCAGGGTAAGGAACAGGTCCATGTCCTCGCTGCTGCTCGACACCCACAGTGTTGCTGCCAGCGGCCCGGTAACCTCCATGTCTTCCGGCATCGGCGGCGTGACCAGGGCCACGCCCATGCCCGGCTTGATGCCTCCGCCCATCACCTGCGCCGACGCCGCGGAGGTCGATCCCATCGAGCCGAGGCCGGTTGCCGCATAGGTGTACTCGCTGGCGTTCGCAGGGTTGCTGTCGACCAGCGTGCCGCTGAGCGGCACGTCGTCCACCGACGGTTGCGCGAGGTCGAAGTACAGCTTCGTCCACCGGGTGCGCGCCAGAGGCCATTCGTGCTCGAGGCGCCAGTCGTACCTGTCGCTGCCCTTGCGGATCGCCAGCTTGACCGGCGGCTCATCCATCACGCCGTTCTGCACGCCCTTGAGCCAGTAGTCGAAGAATCGGATCTGGTCCTGGCGCCCCTCTTCGGAGTAGTACGGATGCACGTGCGTGCCGCCCTGCATGCGCAGCTTGCGGTGCGGGGACTTCGACATCATGTAGGCCTCCGTGTTGCCGCGCAGGTGCAGGCCCATGCCGGTCCAGTTGCCCACCGACAGGAACGGCACCTTGATGTCTTCCCAGCGCGCCTGCGCACCGTGGAACGCGCCGCTGTCCAGGTTGTTGGTCAGCCAGAAGTGCAGCGTGTTCTTCTGCCAGTTATCGGGATTGATCTGCGAGGCCCGGCCGAGCGTGTGGTGCAGCAGGTGTGCGGTGTACCAGTTGGTCATGAACAGCGACAGGATGCCGCCGTGGTAGAGCGCATCGCGATAGATGTCGGCGAAACCTTCCCACGGCACGATCGCCTTCAGCGACGGCGGCTGCTGGTTCGCGGCGAACCACTGGTTGATCGCGTAATAGGAAATTCCGGACAGCCCGACGTTTCCGTTACACCAGGGCTGCGCTGCTGCCCATTCGATCGCATCGTGGAAATCGACCGACTCGGCGCGCGACCAGGGGTCGTACTGGCCGGGCGACTGGCCGGTGCCCCGGGCATCGACCCGCACGGAAGCATAGCCGCGCGGCACCCACCATTCGGGGTTGACCGTCTCCCAGTTCATCCATTCGTTCGGCTTCTCCTCCAGGTTCGCCGGAGGTGTCCACGGCTTGTCCTTCTGGTAGGGCCCGAAATTGAGCAACGCAGGCACCCTTCCGCCGTCCTTGGGGCGGAACACGTCTGCCTTCAGCCGCGCCCCGTCGCGCATCGGCACATCGACGTCTTTCTCCAGCAGGAAATACTCGGTGACAACGGGTTCTGCGGCCTGGTTCATGGAAAGCGTTCATCCTGGCTTGGGGGGAGGGAGCGGAAGTATCGTGTGGGCGTCGTTGCGACGTCAACCGCACAGGCGCGCACCGGGCACTGGCCCCGTGCATGTATCCCCTCCCGACGACCTGCAGGCAGGCAGCGCATTCAGTCGCTGCACTCGGGCTGCCTTTGCTATCCTTCGACGCCCCCCTGTCTCAACCGATCGCCTCGCAGGAGCCGTACCGAATGACGACCGTCCGGCAGCCACTCGACCCGGAAGCGGACCCGCGCGTGAAGGCCGTGTTCGATGACATCCGGGCCACGCGAAAGACCGATTTCGTGAACAATCTCTGGCGCACGCTGGCCTTCGACCCGACACTGCTCGAGAACACCTGGGCCGAGGTGAAGGGCCTGATGGCTGTGCCGACGCAGCTCGACCCGCTGGTCAAGGAAATGCTCTATGTCGCGGTATCGATCGCAAACGGCTGCGGCTACTGCGTGCATTCACATACCGCTGCGGCGCGCGCGAAAGGCATGACAGACGCGCAGCATGCGGAGCTGCTGGCCATCGTCTCGCTCGCCGGCAAGACCAACCACCTCGCCACCGGACTGCAGGTGCCGATCGACCTGGTCTTCGATGCCGGTGCGTCGAATTGACGAGCCCGGCTTGACCTGACGAGGCGGCCCGGAACGCTTCCCGGCCGCGCGCGGAAGACTCCTACCCGGGATGCAGCTCGAACTCGCCCATGATCTCGAGCACCGCACCGCGCGGCAGCTCGGCGATGCCGACGGCCGCACGGGCATGCCGGCCGAACTCCGGCCCCCACAGTTCGTAGAAGAGGTCGGACGCGCCGTCGATCACCGAGAACTGCCGGTCGAAGCCGGGCGCGCTGTTGACCATGCCGTAGAGGCGAATGACCCGACGGACCTTGTCCAGGTCGCCGACCTCGGCCTTGATCGACGACATCATCGCCAGCGCGACCGACTTCGCACACAGCTGCGCTTCCGCCTCGGTCACATCACCACCGACCTTGCCATATTGTCTGATGCCGAGAGACATCTCCTGCCGTCCCGTGCCGTGCCCCGAAAGGAACAGGATGTTCCCGACGCGTACCGCGGCCGTTCGGTTGGGACTCGGATACGGATGCGTGGCCGGCAGGGACAGGCCCATGCTGGCCAGCTTGGACTCGATCAGACCCATCTTGACTCCTTTGCCAGGCTGCAGGAACGAGCCCTGTTTGTCGCCGATCGGCCGCCGTTCGGCAAGGGTCTTGCGAAGCGCGCGCGGCTCGGCCACTCTCCTGTTGTCACGTGACACTGCATACATACACCAACGATGACCCGTCCGCAGATCGCCGCCGTCACCAGCCTCGCGTTTTCCCTCTACTGGGCGTTCATGGCTTACGCCGGGTGGCCGGGCGAAGCAACTCCGGACGCGCCATGGCCGATGATGCGGGTGATCCTGAGCGTGATGTTCGCGTCGCTCGCGGCCACCATCTGGCTCGGGCGAAATCGATGACGATGAAACCCGGCGCGATGAAACCACCGCCTCCGGGCAGATGCACCTGACCAACGATCCGCACTTCCCCCCGACGGATTGACCGCCGGGCCTGGCGACAGCGCCAGCCCGGGGCCTGCTTATTGCCTTGCACCCGCCATCTTGACTACCGCGCGGATGCGCTGGAGTTCCTCGGAACGCCATTTGTCGAGCACCTGCCGGTCGCCGGCGACCAGGTCGACGCCGAGCGCCTTCAGGCGCTCGCCGAATGCGGGTTCCTTCATCACCCGCACCATTTCAGCGCTGGCCTGGTTTAGTACCGCAGGGGGCGTTCCGGTCGGCGCGACGATGCTGTACCAGCCGTACATCGCGTAGCCCGGTACCACTTCGGAAATGGATGGCACATCGGGCAGCAGCGGCGCGCGCACCGGCGTCGTCACGCCGAGTGCGCGCAACCGACCCGACTGCACGTGCGGGATGGCCGCGGGCACCACCGCATACGTGACCTGAACCTCGTTGGCCATCGCATCGGCGATCGCCTGTGGTACGCCCTTGTAGGGGACGTGCAGCATGTCGGTCCTGGTCAACTGGGTCAGCAGGACGCCCGACAGGTGCTCGGACGCACCCGTGCCGGCGGAGCCGTAACGTAGCGTGCCAGGCGCCTTGCGGGCGAGCTCGACGAGCTCCCTCAGCGTCTTCGCCGGCACCTGCGTGTTCGCCAGCAGGACGAACGGCACGGTACCGATCAACGCGATCGACTGGAAATCGCGGCTCAGGTCGAACTTCAGGCCGGTCAGCACCTGCGATGCGACGAACAACTGCGACGTGAGCATCATCATCGTGTAGCCGTCCGGCACGGCCGCCATCGCGAGGTCCGCGCTGATGGCACCAGCGGCACCTGGGCGCGGGTCGACGATCATCCGCTGGCCCCAGGTCTCGCCGAGCCGATCGGCCATCGCCCGCCCGATGATGTCCGGACCCGAGCCGGCTGCGCTGCCGACGATCAGCCGGATGGGCTTGACCGGGAACTGGAGCTGCGCGTGCGCCGCGGGCAGCACCGCGCCGAAGGCCATCAGCAGCGACAGCAGAACGGGCCGCGCGACAGCGGCAACAGGTCTTCCAGATGGCATCCATATCCTCCTGAGGGTCGTTTTTTCTGTGCCATCGATCATGCTCATGCGCCTGTCTTTTGTCCAGCATCCGGGCCTCGCGCACATCGCGCATACTCGGGGCATGACGATCTCTCACGAACTTCCCGCCGCCGGTCATCCCGTCCTCGCCTGGAACGGACCCGATGGACCGCAATCGGTCCGCTGGCGGTCGGAGAACGGCACTGCGCCACCAAGACGGGTAGTGGCCGTCGACGACACCACACCCGCCGACACCGCCTATCGGCTGGCGAGCGAGGGCACGGCGCTGGTCTGGCAGGGCGACTTCCAGAATGCACGACACCTGCTGATCGCGCTGGCACGCCGGGTCGATCGCAAGCCGGCGAAGGTCAAGGCACGCGCACGGGCGAAGGCACGTGGCCGCGCGAAGTCGGCACTGAGCGCTGCCACCGAGGCGCCGGCACCGGCCGAGGCGTTCCATCGGCACCGGATGGCACAGGCCCAGCGCGCGCACACGCTGGGAATGCTGCTGATTCCCTTCGAACCGGGGCACGTGATACCGCTTCGCCGGGCACCTGACGTTGCCGCAGCCTGCGAGGAAGCCTACGGCCCGGCGCACGAGCCCTATGTAGCCTCCCTGCGCGAGCTGCTCGGGCTGATCGGAGCGCATGAATGGCGCCGGAACGGCGTGGAAATCGCCGCCATGGGCGAGCGTATCCATCCGCATTACGGTGTGTTCGCGCCGGTCCGCGGCGAATACGTCGAGCTGGTATCCATGGCGCCGTTGCCAACAGGTGGAGTACCGCTCGCCTTCGACGTCGGCACCGGCACCGGCGTGCTGTCGGCCGTACTCGCGCGCCGCGGCGTCGAACGGATCGTCGCGACCGACAAGGATCCGCGCGCCATCGCCTGCGCGCGCGAAAACCTGGCGCGTCTGGGCCTGGAGCGCAGGGTACAGGTGGTGGACGCCGACCTGTTCCCCCCCGGACGAGCACCTCTTGTCGTCTGCAATCCGCCATGGGTTCCGGCGCGGCCGAGTTCGGCACTGGAACAAGCGATCTACGATCCGGACAGCCGGATGCTGCGCGGCTTCCTAGCAGGTCTTTCCGACCACCTCGCGCCCGACGGCGAGGGCTGGCTCGTCCTGTCCGACCTTGCCGAGCACCTCGGCCTGCGCAGCCGGGCGGAGCTCGAGACGATGATCGACGCAGGTGGTCTGGCCGTGGTGGAACGTATCGATACGCGGCCGACGCATGCGAAGGCGGGCGATCCGCGCGATCCGCTCCATGCAGCCCGCGCGGCCGAGCGGGTATCGCTATGGCGATTGAAGGCCCGCTGAACGAGCGATGGATCCCGGGCCGGGGAACCGGGTCCGCGCCTGACTGAGGATCCTCGACGGGCACGCTCGTTGCGGCAAGCTCAGCGGGGACCCTCGAAGCTTCGTGCGGTCCCCCGCGAGGAGATCCGGATGCCGATCGCCCTCGCGGAAATCCTGCCGGCGGTGAAGGGCCTGGCGGGCTGCGACACCGCGCAGGGCATCTGCAAGGACATCGAACACGGTGCAGAACGGTTGCTGGACAGCGCGGACACACCGCGCTACCCGGTGGCTGTCGAACCGGCGGCTGCGCGACTGCAAAGCCGCCGATAACCCGGAAGGAGTCGACCATGTTCCATTGGGCAGCAGTGTTCCTCATCATCGCGATCGTCGCAGCCGTGCTCGGCCTCGGCGGCCTCGCCGGCACGGCATCCAGCATAGCCTGGACGCTGTTCGTGATCGGCTTGATCCTGGCCGTGATCTTCGCGCTCCTGGGCCGACGTTCGCCGCCGCTCTGATGTGGCGGCCTGGCATCGTGCGTCACGTCAACCAGCGATGTGGCCCATGGTGCTGGGCGAAATCGCCGGCACGGGCGGCGCGCGTACTGATGCGGCAGCCCCTCTCGGCCAACGATGCCCGCATCACTGCCGACAAGGGCATCATGATCGAGCGCCGGACCGTCTCGAAGTACCGGGACTCGATGCAGCCCTCCGCAGTGGAAGTGCGCAGGCGTTCGTTCGCCGCGGCGCTTGCGGGCTGACGGCGTTCTCGACGGACATGTTGCGCCATCGGTGCGGTCGCTGCGGCAGCCGAGTCTATTTCGACAACTGGTCGTGCCTCGCGTGCGGAGCGCGTCTGGGCCTGCTACCGGACCTGATGCACCTGGCATCCCTCGCCGACGCAGGCGGCGGCTCATGGCGCGACGTGAGCGATCCGGCCGGTCGGCGTTACAGGCCGTGCAGCAACTCGATCGACTACGCGATCTGCAATGGCATCCTGCAAGAAGACGAAGTCGGCACGCTGTGCCGCGCCTGCCGCTTCACCCAGCAGATCCCGTCGCTCACGGTGCCGGTACACCTCGAATACTGGCGACGGCTGGAGCGTGCCAAGCGCCGCCTGCTGTTCACACTCGCCGCCCTTCGGCTGCCGCTGGTGCCACGATCGGAGTCGCCCGAGGGCCTGGGATTCGCTTTCGGTGCCGACATCGTGCCCGGCAACCGGTTCATGACGTCGCATTCGGACGGGGTGATCAGCATCAACATCGCCGAGGCCGACGATGTCGAGCGGGAGCGCATGCGCACGGGCATGGGAGAGCCCTGCCGGACGCTGCTGGGTCACTTCCGGCATGAAAGCGGGCACTACTATCTTTCACGGCTGCACGAGGTACCCGGCGCCACCGCCATGGTGCAAGCGATCTTCGGCGACATCGACAGCGGCTACGCGGAAGCACTGGCTTCCTACTACGCCGGCAACCAGCCGTTCCGCTGGACGGATCAGTACATCAGCGCGTACGCCACTTCACATCCGCAGGAAGACTGGGCGGAAACCTGGGCGCATTACCTCCTGATCGTCGACACGCTCCAGTCGGCAACCGAAGCGGGCGTGAACCCGGTACCGTCGCCTGGCGGGTTGCCATCCAGCGGCGACCGTGGCTCGACACGGTTCGAAACGATGCTCGCCCGCTGGTTGCCACTGGCGGAGTTCGCGAACGAACTGTCGCGCTCCCTCGGCTCGGCAGATGCCTGCCCCTTTGTGCTCACCGGGCCCGTCTCGGCGAAGCTGTCGCTGATCGACAGCCTGGTGGATGCCTGCAGGGCCCGCTTCGGCAGCCTCGCAGGCATGCCGCCTGCACGACAGGCTGCACCATGTCCCGATACCGGATCGACGGTGAATCTACCCCTGCCGTCGACACGCTCCTGGCCGAGCTGATCATTCGCATCGGGGCCGCGCGTCATGCAGCCGAGGTGGGCTTCGCAACCCTCTTCGGCACGACCCGCAGACCGCGCACACAGCCTGCGCCGCCTCCCCCCTGCACGCACGGCCAGCCTGTCTGCTTACGTTCGAGAACCTGCCGAAGCCGACGAACGCGGCACCTGCGGGTCTACTTCGCGGGCGCCCGCAGCAGTTCGGGCAGCAGTTGTTCGCGCACGAATGCCTCGCCCAGTTTCTCGACCCGCCCTGCACCGATGCGGTCGAGCACCGCCGCTTCGCTGCCGGCGAGTTTCCACGACTTGTACTCGTCGACCAGCGGCAGGCCCATCGCCTCGCAGAGCAGCGATACGTAGTTCACGACGTGGAAAGGCTCGCTGCCCTCGAGCGCGCAGAGCAGCCGCTGGCAGGAATGGAACACCGTCACGACGGCATCGGCACGGACCTCGCGCGCGAGGTTGCAGACGCCGCGCGTGACATCCTTCAGCGCGGCCGGGACCGAGACGAGCGCCGAGCACATGTGGCCGGGTACTGCGACATCGGTCTCGACCAGTTCCAGGCCGGGGATCAGGCGCAGCAGGTCCTCGACCAGCGGATTCACGTCAACCTCGCGGAAGCCGAAGTGCCTGTGCAGCACGACGCGCCGGTTCACCGGATGCACCAGCCGTTCGCGCAGCCTCTCGCGACCCGCGTGGACGATCTGGGTGAAATGCGACATCGGGAACTGCGGGTCGGTATAGCCCTCCATGAACTGGTTCATGTGGCGATGGCACGACGGGCACCAGGTGACGACCGTCGCCGGGGCGGTTGCCGGATCGGGCGACGACAGGAGCCCCGGGACTGCCGGTGCATCTTCGGCGAGCCAGATCGCGAGGTCATTGAACTTGCCGACGGTGCGCTTCGCCATGCCATCGGCCGCTCGCAGGTTGGCGTCCTTGGACGTGCCGCAGCAGTAGCTCGGCCCGCCGACCGGCGCCACTTCCAGGCCGATCGCACGGAGGATCTCGATCGACCCGTGGATGATGTCGCCATGGCGCACCACGTTGCAGCCATACCAGAACACGACCTTCTCGCTCATGATGCCGTACGCTCCCGGGGGCTGGCGCGATGCCACTGCTCGATCTCCTCGGCAGTCAGCTGGGTCGCGGCGAACGCTTCGATCTTGCGGAAGAACAGTGGATCTTCCGTGGCCTGCATCTGCGCCTCGCCGCCGAGGGAGCCGAGGGCCCCCATGCGTGCCACGCGCACCATCAGCATCGCGTTGATGCCCTCGGGACACGCCTCGGTGCACCGCGACGACTGCGTGCATATCTTCACCCAGGCGACGGCTTCATCCGTTCCCTGCCCGCCCCTGAGCAGCGGCAGCAATCCTTCGACCACCGACGGCGGCGATACCCCGGCCAGTGCAGGGGCATAGGACGTCATCGGACAGGCCTCGTAGCACTTGCCGCAGCGGGTGCAACGATCGAGCGTGTCGGCGACGAAGTGGTCGAGGTAGGTGCGCAGGGAGTCCATTCGCGATCGTGCCACGGGCGCAGGCGCGCGACCAGTGCTCCGTGCGTTCAGACGGGCGCGCCGGCGCCCGCGGCCGCCGGGGTGTCGCACGCGCAGTGCGTGGACACCATCTCGAGCGTGCGGCTGTTGCCCTTGCCGCTGACGAGAGTGTCCACGACCGACAGCCGCCGCCCGGCACGGCTCACCTTCGAGGCAGCCTTCAACGATCGCCCTTCCCCCGGACTCAGATACCAGGCCGATGCCTCGACCAGCCGGTGCCCGGCCGGAGCCGCGGCGCAGGCCGTGCGCGCGGCCAGCGCAAAGGTGACGCCGCCCTGCGCATGGCCGACGCGGTTGCCGGCATGCAGTCCCATAGGCATCCGGCAGTGCGCGCGACCCGCGCCATCCGGCACCGGGAACTGCGCGAACAGGTGTTCGACGAACGAGGTGCGACCATCGGCACGCCCGAGCGCCTCGTCCACCCGGTTCCAGATACCGCGCTCGCGGGCATCGAGGTCGCGCGTGGTGATGGTACCGCCCGGGGGCATCCCCCCTGGCTGCCAGGGAAGCGGCGCCAGCGTGACGCCGACCGGCGGCGGCAGTTCCATGAAGGTCCCCGACGCGATGCAGGCGACGCGCCCGCCGGCGGTCAGGCGGCAGTGCGCGATGCCCTGCCGCGTCAGCGCGCCTTCGACCCAGCCTTCGCACCGCGCGACCGCTTCCAGCCGGCCGGCAAGCGGTATGCCGGTGAATGCGACGTGCAGGCTGACCGTGCCCAGCCGCATGCCGGCCTCCATCGACAGGCCGGCGCGGATCGCGTTGGCAAGCGCCATATCGATCAGAGTGGTGACCATCACGAGGTTGGCCTCGCCGCCGGCATCGGTAGAGTGCGGTGCGGTCTCGATGGACAGGCGCGCGTGCTCGGGCGTCACTTCGTCCCAGGTAGTGCCCATGAAATGACCGACGAAATGCAACCCCGGCGTCCGGTTGTCCGCGATCGCCTGCAGCACTCGCGCACGGATGCCCTCGCCGGGCGCATGCACCGCGACGACGCCGGAATGGATGTCGCTCATGATGGCGTGTCCGTAGAAGGAACAAGCCCGGCCAGCGAGCGCATCGCTGCGCGCGTGGCTTCAAGGCGATCGTCGTCCACGCGGCCGAGCGACCGTACGATGTCGACCGCGATATCGCCCAGGTGTGCATAGACCCGCGCCACCTGCGGATCCCACTCGCCCATCGCGGCGAGATGGCGTGCGACGGTCCCGGCGTCGCCTCGCGAAACCGGCCCGGCGAGGGCCGGTGCGATGCCCTGCCGGAACACGGCATCCAGCGTCTCGCGGGCGATCGGCTCGAACATGTCGAGCGCGACCGCGCGCGGGATGCCGGCGCGCTCCTCGCAACGCATCGCCAGTTCCATCAGCACCGGGATGAAGTTGCAGGCGAACGCCCCCCCGCCGTGGTAGAGCGCCTTGTAGCGCGCATCGATCGCGAACCGCCGGGCGCCGAGGCGCTCGAACGCCGGCTCGAGCCATGCCAGCGCGGCTGGATCGCCCTCACAACCGCACCAGGTGCCGTCGAAGGTGCGCACGCTGGCCTGCGGGTCGCTGAAGTTCTTCACCGGATGCACACTTGCAACTGCAGCGCCGGCCCTGGCGCAGGGCTCGAGTGCAGCCGACGCGGTCGCGCCACTGAGGTGGAACACGACATCTCCGTGGCGCAGGCGTCCGCTGGCGGCCAGCGCCACTGCCGCCGGCGCGATCGCATCGTCGCCGGTCGCGATCAGCCAAAGACCCGCGGAATCCATGCAATCGGCGCAGGTCTTCGGCGTGCCGGCACCGATGAACTGCACAGCCGACGCAGCGCTCGAGAGGCTGCGATTAGCGATGTCGCCGAGCGTGCACAGGCCCTGGTCGCGGAGCAGGCGCGCGATCGCCCGGCCAGCCTTGCCGCAGCCCAGCACGTTCAGCAGGCGCGGCGCGGGAGGGGCGACAGCGGGCGCGGCGGCAGCATCTGTTCCGGGCATGGTCGGATCCGTCGGTGAGGGTGGATTATACGGAAGGCGTCCAGCGCACCAGCGAGCCATCACCGAGCATCAGCGCGGCGGACACGGACTTGCCGGGGTGCAGCGCCACCATCGCAGCGGCATACGCCCCGACCTGCGCCAGGTACACATCGAGCCATGGCGCCAGCGCCGACGGGTCGCCGGTCTTGTAGTCGATCACCCAGACCGCGTCGTCGAACTCGACAAGCCGGTCCACCCTGCGCAATGCGCCGGTCGCGTCGAGGTAGGGCACTTCGTTGCGCGCGCGCAGGTAGAGCGCGGGATCGAAGAAGCATGCGAGCGAAGGACTGGCCAGCAAGCGCAGCGCCTGCTGCCACAACGCATCGAATTCGGACGCGCCAGCGCCCAGGGCTTCGCGCAGCCGCTCGCGCATCGGCGCATCCAGGCGCGCGATGCGTGCGGCCATCGACCCGTCGGTCATCGGCTCGCACATCGGGGCCGATCCAGTCAGGTGCTCCATCAGCGCATGGAACAGTTCTCCGTAGCGGACCCCTGCGCGGTTGAGAACGGCCGGCGACGCTGTCGCCGGGACGCAGATATCCAGCGGCGTGTTCATCCGCGGATCCGGCGCCGGGGCGCAGGCCGGGTCGAGCGCAGGCCACGAACCGGCATGCGGGCGCAGGGCATCGGCCGCCGCGCAGCCCCCCCCGGCCATGCCGGACGGCACCGGCAAGCCCGGTCCGAACCCGAGTACGCCGCCCGGATCTTCCGAGTCGCCGCGCAACCGGAGCACCGCCTGGCGCAGCAGCGGATACCAGGCATTGTCTGCGCCGCTACGATGATGACCGCTGACCACCAGCACCTGCTTCGCCCGCGTCACCGCGACATAGAGCAGGTTCATTTCCTCGCGCGCGGCGCGTGCCTTCGCTCGCTCGAACACGTCGCGCTGCACGGCGCACATCGCTGCCTCGCGCGTCCAGAAGGAGAAGTGCGCCGGCGACGGTTCATCGGCCGGCCATTCGACCAGCGACTGGTAGCCGCGCTGCGGCGGACTCTTCGATGCCGTATCGAGCAGCCAGACGATCGGTGCCTCCAACCCCTTGGCCCCATGAATGGTCATGAAGCGAACCGCCTCGCCAGCGTCGCCGGCCACCGGCTCGTCGAGCGCCTCCTGGGCCGGCAGATCCGCGAGGTCGCGCAGATCGTCGACGAAACGCGCCAGCGTCGGGAAGCGGCCGGCGTCTGCAGACAGTGCATGCTCGATCAACGCATGCAGGTTGGCCTCGACCGAAGCAGCGGCACTGACCGGCACGGCCGCACGATAGCGCGCCAGCACGTCGCCCTCGAAGAAGACAGCATCGAGCAGGTCGTGAACCGGCCGAGTACCCGCAAGCCCGAACCAGCGCCCGAGCAGCGAGGCCGCCCGCCGGATACAGGCACCTGCGCCCGGTGCCGCCGCGCGCTCGCACAGCCTGCGGTACAGGTCGGGCGGCGCACACGGCTGCACGCTGCCGTCTGCCGCCGGCACGGCACCGAACGACACGATCTCGACGAGGTCGGCATCCGCCAGCGAGAACACCGGCGAGCGCAGCACGTGCGCAAGCGCGAGCCCGTCGTGCGGCGCCACCAGGAAGCGTAGCAGCGCGACCATGTCGCGGACTTCGAGCGTATCGAGCAGTCCGCCCAGGCGCGAGCTGCTGCACGGGATGCCGGCATCGCGCAATGCGCGCTCGTAGACGTCGAGCCGGCCGCGGGTGCGCACCAGAACCAGCATGTCACGCCAGCGCGCCGGCCGCGGGTTGCCATCGTCGCCGATCACCGCATGGCCCCGCCAGCGGCGCAGACCCTCGACCAGTTGCGCCGCTTCCTGCGCGACACGCAGGTCCTCTGCCTCTGCGCGCGGGCCATCGAGCGGATCGCGCAACGTGACGCCGGCATCGGCCGGCGTGCGCGGCTTCGGATCGGCCTTGCCGATCATCGGCAGTACTTCGACGCATCCGGGCTTGCGCCGGTCGAACGCCTCGTGCGTGCGGAAACCGGCGAATACCCCGTGCCCCTCGAACAGCGCGTTGACCAGGTCGATCACCGGACCGCTGCAGCGACGCGAGCGGTCCTGGTCGAGCACGCGCGCGTCGAAGTGCGCCACCAGGAAGTCGCGCGCGGCGTCGAACAGCAGCGCCTCGGCACCACGGAAACGGTAGATCGACTGCTTCGGGTCGCCGACCAGGAACACCGTGGGCTTCTCGCCCGCCGCCTGCGCCGCGTCGAGCCATGCGCGCAGCGCCATCCACTGCAGCGGGTTGGTGTCCTGGAACTCGTCGAGCAGCAGGTGCCGGTAGCGCGCATCGAGCCGGGCATGCACGCAGGCGGCATGGTCGTCGTCGGTCAGCAGGCGGCAGGCCTGCTGCTCGAGGTCCGCGAAATCGATGGCCTGGCGCTGCTGCTTCACCGCGTCGTACTCGGCAAGCAGCGCGACCGCGCAGGTGAAGGTCGCCACGTTGAAGCGGTAGGACTGCTGCTCGCACAGCAGCGCGGCCAGTGCATCGAGCCGCGTGGTGATCGAAGCGAACAGGTCGAGGAACCGCGCCTCCCCTTCGACCCCGAGGCGATTGCGCCGCGTGTCGTTCGCCTCGTACTTGAACGGGGGACCGTCGCCTCCCTTGGTGTACAGGGCGGCGCGGACCAGCCCATGCCAGCGCAGCGGGTCTGCACATGCCGCGGCCTCGTCCAGCAGCGCCGCCCGCTGGTTGTCGTTCTTGCCGGTGTTGTTGCGCGCGAGCAGTTCGCGATAGGCTTCAAGATCGCGCAGCAGCCCTTCGTCGCCGCGTTCCGGCAGCAGCAGGTCGATCGAAGGGTCATCGCAGAGCGGCGCGGGCAGCGCCTTGGCGAGCACGCCGATGATGGCCTGCAGCGGCTCGGCCTCGTCCCGCGTCATCGCCCACCAGGAGGCGCGATTGGCGATGAACGAGCGCAGCATCGATTGCGTCGGCTCGAGCCCGCACTGCGCGAACAGCTGGTCGAGCGCGGCCGCCAGCGGTGCCGAGCGTGCCGCCTTCGCGCCGAACCGCTGCATCGCCTCGGCGACCAGCGCCGCCCCCTCCTCGGTCAGCGAATGCCCGGACAGCGTCCCGGCCTCGAGCGGCGCGCGCTGCACGAGCTGCAGGAACCAGCCATGGAAGGTCGAGACGGTGAGCGGCGGCTCCGCCGTCAGCACGCGTTCGAACAGGCAGCGTGCGCGCTCTCGCAGCGCCTCGCGCGCGACGGCATCGGCGGGCAGCGCGACATCGCGCTCCTGCAGCAGCCGGTCGAGGACTTCGTCATCGGCCATCGCCGCATCCTGCAGCAGCCGGTCGAGCCGTGCCGTCATTTCCTGCGCAGCCTTGCGGGTGAAGGTGATCGCCAGGATCGACGAAGGCGGCGCACCGTCGAGCAGCAGCCGGAACATGCGCGAGACGAGCAGCCAGGTCTTGCCGCTGCCGGCACAGGCGGAGACTACCACCGAGTGCTGCGGATCCAGCGCGGTACGGACCAGTTCGTGCTGGTCGCTCATCGCCCCTCCCCTTCGCGCGGCACCGACCAGTGGTCGCGCCTGCACAGGCCACGCATGTCGCAGTGACTGCATGCCGCCTCGATGCCGTTGGCGGGCATCGGAATGCCGTCGTGGATGCGGTCGGCCAGCCGTCCCAGCCGCTCGAGGTTCGATCGTGCGGCCGACTGCGGATCGCCCGGGCTCTTCAGCGCCGTCACCGAATCGCCATGGATCGACAGGAACAGCGTCTCGACCGCGGCGCCGCCGGCCAGCAGCACGTAGGACGGCAACTGCACATGCTCGGCAGGATCCTCGGCGCGCTTCCTGAGGACTTCCGTCGACTGGGCCTTGTAATCCACCACCGACAGCAGCCAGCCACCGGCGCCGTCGGCTTGACCATCGATACGGTCGAGACGCCCGCGCAACTGGATCGTACGCCCCGACGGCGTCTCGACCGACAGCACGCGATCGGCCTCGGACTCGCGCACCGACCAGCCAGCGGCCTCCCGGCCGAGTTGCCAGTCGACATACGCCGGAATGCCCGCCATCCAGCGCGCAAGCCATGCGCGATCGAGGAAATTGCGCTCCATCGACTGTGCGAAACGCTCGCGGGACAGCGCCTGCAGGCGTTCGATCGCAAGCGCTTCCCCGAGGTCGGTCACGCGCGAGACCTCGTCATGGAACGCGGCGAGGATGCCGTGGATCATTTCACCGAAGTCCGCCTTTTCGAGCGCTTCGGTGACCTCGTCGGTCGTACGCAGTCCGAGCAGGTTCTGCGCATGGAAGCGGTAGGGACAGGCGATCAGCACCTCGTACGCGCTGACCGACAGACGGCGGGGTGCGAGCGCGGATGGGACGGTCGCCGCCGGCGCACCGGCGCGCACAGGAGCCTGCACCGGGAACTCACCGGGCGGGGCAGCCACCGCAGCCCGAGCGATCGCCACCTCGAACAGCAGCGGGGTATGCGGCCACGCACGATGGTGCAATGCCTGCAGCCGCGCGAACCACGGCGAGAGCAGCGCAGGCTCCCCGGACACCAGCGCCTGCCACGTCACCAGCACCTCGGCCGACGCGGCGATCGCCAGGCGCAGGCTGCGCTCGAGTTCGGCATGCAACCGAGCCCGCGTCGGCAGGCCGAGCCGTGCACGCACCTGCTGGTTGAAGAAGCTGCCGGGTGGATCGTCCGCCGGCAGGTGCCCGGCGTCGGCACCGGCAAACACCAGGCAGTCGAAGCTGCGCAGGCGGCTCGCCGCGAGCCAGGTGAACACCACCGGCCCGCGCCCATCATCGGGACGGAAGGTCGCGCCTTCAAGCGTACGCGCGATCCACGACCGCCACTGCCCGAAGTTCACCCGCCACGTGTTGGACTGGAGTTCGGCCCGCCGCACCGCGAACAGTTCGAGCAGGTCGCCGCCGGCAGCATCCGAGGCAAGCGCCTCGTACGCACCGAGTGCCGACAATGCGTCGGCCAGCGCCTCCAGCCACGCTGCCAGCGGCCGCCTCGCGGCGCCGTCGAGCAGCGCGATCGCGCCGGACATGCGCACCAGCAGGTCATGGGCCAGCGCCGCCGCTGGATCGTCGACCGCGGCGAGCAAAGGGATCATGGACACCACGCCTTGCGCGAGGTCATGGCGCGCCAGCGTACGCTCGATGCAGGCAACGGCGGCTTGCCGCCGGTCGGCAGCGAGGTCGGCGAACACGAACGGCGAGCGCAGCAGGTCGACCAGGTCGCGGTAGTAGCCTCGACTGGCCACCACGTCGAGGAGGCGTCCGACACAGGCGGCAGCAACCGTGGTGGACATCAGCCATCCGGCCTCATCGGAAACCGGCACTCCGGCACGTTCGAGCAGCGCGCGCGCGCGGCGCGCGACCAGCCGGTCCAGCACGACCACGCCGATGCGACCGCGGCCATCCAGCAACGCGCGGCGTACGGCGACATCGATCACTGCGGCCTGCTGTTCGAGCGACGCGGCCGGGGCGAACCGCAGCCGTCCTGCGAGCGGGCTGCACTGTACCGCCGCGGCCAGGCGCCCTGCCCGGTCGCGCATCGAAAGGCCGGGCGTACCGGCGTCGAAGGCGGTCGCAGGCGGCCATGCCAGGTCGAGCGTGGCATCGAGGGCATCGCCGCCCTCGATGCCACCCGGTTCGATACGCAGCACCGCCACCCGCCGCGCACAGGCATCGAGGAAAGCCGCCTCGACGCCCTGCGTATCCTCCAGCGCAAGCGCGTGGACGGGAGTATCGATCGCTTCGGCGATTGCCGCCAGCCGCAGGGAAAGCGCGGTGGCCGCATCGACGGCCGGCCCGTTCGTACCGCCGACGCCGGCGGCATGCGCACGATCGACGTCGCCCGCATGGGCCACCTGTGCCCACCAGAGTTCGTGAACGAGCGAGGCTTCGTACTCGAGCGCCCGACTGTGCCCGGCGCGATAAGCCTCGCGCAGCGTCGCGGTGAACGTCTGCAGGTCGGCCGAGACCGGGCTGCGCGCCAGGGTCATCCGGTCGAACAGCGCGACCAGTTCCGCGGCGAGCGCCCAGACATCCGCGCCCGCGAACGGCTGGCGCCGCGCGAGCGCCGAATACAGTTCCACTTCGCGCACCGACTGCGGTACAACCCGCAACGCGACCGGCGCCGTCGCGGCAAGCGCATGCAGCGTGGTGATGCGCGGCAGCAACAGGGCGCCACCGCCAGCCGCAGACAAGGCACGCGCCACGTCCCCGGCCGCATGGAGGTCGGGGACGAGGACCAGCAGTCCCGAGAGGTCGGGCCAGCAGTCGCGGTGCCGCTCGACGATCGCCGTCGCGGCGTGCTTGAGGAACCCGGAGTACGGCAGGCGCAGCAGTATCGGCCGCGCAGCCGCCGGGTCGCTGGTGCCCTCGCTCATGTCGCCTTGACCGGGCACCCGAGACCGGTACGAAGCGCGATCAGCGCTCGAGATACTGCCGCTTTTCCTTCAGCTTCGAAAACTCGTCCGCCCCGGGCAGTTCGTCCTTCTTCTCGATCAGGGGTTTCCATGTTTTCGCCAGTTCGGCGTTCAGCTTGATGAAGTCCTGCTGGCCGTCCGGCACGTCGTCTTCCGCGAAGATCGCCTCGACCGGGCACTCGGCGACGCAGAGGGTGCAATCGATGCACTCGTCCGGGTCGATCACCAGCATGTTCGGACCCTCACGGAAACAATCCACCGGGCACACGTCGACGCAGTCGGTGTACTTGCACTTGATGCAGCTTTCGGTGACGACATAAGCCATGGTGCGGCAATCCTCTCTCTGGTCCGTGCTTCGGCAGGTCGATATGTTATCAGCGACCGGGCCGGGCAGGCCCGATTGCAGGCACCTGCACGCGGCGGACGTTTTTTCGGCTACGCTTCGGGGCAGCAAGGCACCGCATCCCCCTGCCTGTCGACGTCCCGCATCCGGTACAACAACGCAACGAGGTTGCCATGAGCAGCGATCAGATCCTCCACGTCAGCGACGCCACGTTCGAACACGACGTGCTCCAGTCCGAAACCCCCGTCCTGGTCGATTACTGGGCCGAATGGTGCGGTCCGTGCAAGCTGATCGCACCCGTGCTCGACGACGTCGCAGGCGAATACGCCGGCCGACTCAAGGTGGCGAAGGTCAACATCGACCAGAATTCCGGTGTCCCGACGAAATACAACGTGCGCGGCATCCCGACCTTGATGCTGTTCAAGGGTGGTGCAGTCGAGGCGACCAAGGTCGGTGCGATGTCTAAGTCGCAGCTCACCGCGTTCATCGACAGCCACCTGTAGGCATCGGCCGCGCCGGCTGTCGGCAAGGGGATTGGCCAAAAGCCTATGCCCCTGTTATCATTCGCGGTTTTGCGGCAGACAGAGTGCCGAAGAACAGAGAACGAAGGGTCTCCCCATGAAAGCCGAAGTCCATCCGACGTATTCCGAGATCACGGTCACCTGCAGCTGCGGCAACAGCTTCAAGACACGTTCGACGCTCGCCAAAGACCTGCAGGTCGAGGTGTGCGCTGCCTGCCATCCTTTCTACACCGGCAAGCAGAAGATCCTCGATACGGCAGGCCGCGTCGAGAAGTTCCGCCAGAAATACGCCAGGAAAGCGGCCTGATGCGGCACGGGACGGTGCAGCCGCATGTACTGCGCTCGGCGCAGATGCTTCGGGCAGCGCCGTCCATCCCTTCCCCTTCGAATCTGTAGTCGATTCCTGCGCCGGCTCCGAAGGGCTTGCGCGCACATCCGTCCGGCGAGGCGCACGCAACCCTTCCGGCACGGGGCTTGGCATCCAGGACCGGCCCCCGGTCATGGCCCGGATACCGAATGGTCCTGAATGGTTCCTGATCCCCGCCTGTACGCCACCCCGGGCGCCCGATCCGCCGAGCCGAGCGACCGGCTTCATGCACTGTTCACGATCGCCCTGTGCGCGGTCTGGATCTTCACCGGCCTGTTTCCGCATGATCCCTGGAAGCCGGACGAAGCGTGGACTTTCGGCCTGGTGCTGCACATCCTGCAGACCGGCGACTGGGTGGTACCCACGCTGGCCGGCGAGCCGTTCATGGAGAAGCCACCGGTCTTCTTCATCACGGCAGCCGCGTTTTCAGCCCTGTTTGGTGGCGTGCTCGAACTGCACGACGCAGCTCGCCTCGCCACGGGCTTCTATCTGTCGATCGTGCTCTTTTTCGTTGCGCTTTCGGCACGGGAACTCTACGGCCGCGAGCACGGCTGGGTCGCGCCCCTCGCCCTGATCGGTTGCGTCGGACTGCTGATCCGCGCACACCAGATGATCACCGATACCGCGCTGCTCGCCGGATTCGCGATCGGCCTGTACGGACTGTGCCTGAGCGCCCGCCGGCCGGTGCTGGCCGGCATCGCTCTAGGAACGGGTGCCGGACTCGGCTTCATGGCCAAGGGGATGCTCGCGCCCAGCCTGCTGGGGCTGTGCGCACTGCTGCTGCCTGTCGCGTTCTCGACCTGGCGCAGGCGCGGTTACCTGCTCGTGCTGCTGGCCGCAGGCCTGGCGATCCTGCCATGGGTGACGATCTGGCCAGCGGCGCTGCATGCCCGCTCGCCCGACCTTTTCAACGAATGGTTCCTGGCGAACAATTATGGCCGCTTCCTCGGGCTGAACGACATCGGACCGGAATCGGCTCCGGGCGAGTACTTCGTGATGCTGCTCTGGTACGCGTGGCCAGCGCTGCCGCTGGCAGCATGGGTACTCTGGCAGCGTGGGCGCGATGCGTTCGTGACACCGCAACTGCAGCTTCCGGTACTGCTGTTCGTCGTGACCTTCGTGACGCTGTCTTTGTCGGCCGACGCGCGCGAACTGTACGCCATGCCGATGCTGCTGCCGCTGTCGCTGCTGGCAGCCGCTTCCATCGACGCCCTCAAGCGGAGCGCGGCGAACTTCCTCGACTGGTTCGGCATCATGACCTTCGGCCTGCTGGCCATCGTGCTGTGGACAGTCTATGGCGCGCTGATGACCGGATGGCCGGCACCACTCGCGGCCCGCCTGTCAGAACTCCACCCCGGCTTCGACGCCCGCTTCGACCCGCTGACGCTCGTCGTCGGCGCGGCGGCAACGCTGCTCTGGATCGGGCTGGTCTGGCGCATCGGGCGCTCGAACCGTCGCGCGATCATCAACTGGGCATCAGGTCTGACGCTGTTCTGGATCCTCACCAACCTGTTCCTCCTCGCGTTCATCGACCACGGCAAGACCTACCGCGGGATGATCGAGGAGGTGAAGGTGCACCTGCCCGCCGAGGGCTGCGTGGCCAGCCAGGCCCTGGGCGAGAGCCAGCGCGCGCTGCTCGACTACTTCGCAGGCGTAAAGACCCAGCGCATCGAGCGTACGCCACTCGCTGCGCAGGCATGCAACGTCCTGCTCTGGCAGGGATGGGCGGGAGACGCCGATTCACGTGGTGATCCCTGGGTGAAGGTCTGGGAAGGCGCGCGACCGGGCGACCGGAGGGAACTGTACCGAGTCTACCGGCGCGATCCTGCGCCAGTCGCTGCAAACTGAAGCCACTCGATACGCCGGCAGTGACCAGGCAGCGGCGCGCGGATCAGCCCGCCGAGCTCCGGCGCATCGACCCGCCACCTTCGGCTTCGCCGCCGACGGCAGCACCGTTTATGCGCTCCGACAATGTCGCAGGCGCTGGCAGGCCGAGCGATTCGTACAGCCGGGTGACATGCAGTCTGAACAGCGAATCGAAACTCGCGATCGTCTGCTGCGGGTTGTAGTCCCCGAACCACCAGAACCAGTCGGACCCTTCGCAGATGGACAGCCGCCGGGTCGCCTCGCTCCGCTGCGCGTCCGGCAACGTTCCGGCCACCTGCAGGTACGCGGCTCGAGCATCGACCAGGAGGTCCCAGGCGCGATTCTTCTCCGGCGCGCCCACCCAGGTGGCGAAGTCTCCGTAGACCCAGCTGCCGGCGCAGAGTGCCGGGAGCGGTGCGACCGGAACATCGCGCGCGATCAATGCCTCGAACGTCGTCGGCCGGATCACCGGATGCGACGACAGCCGGCGATAGAGTTCGTCCAGGAAGTAGTGTCCGTTGTAGGGAAAGTGCTCCCACGCGTTCTCGCCATCGAGCATGACGCTGACCACCGGCGGTACATCTCCGACCCAACTGGCGGCAATCGCCTCCAGTTCCGACACGAACTGGGCGGCCGCCTCGCCGCTGTGGCGGCGCGAATAGTCGAACCCGATCAGGTCGGACAGCCGATCGTCGCGGAAGAACAGCTGCAGCCCGGGTGCATGGTTCATCCGGTAGGGCCGGTACAAGGCTGCGGCACGGTCGGGCACCTCGACCGCCCCGATCCGCAGGCTGTTCATCAGGACCGCTTCGCCACTGGCAGCCCAGCGGCTGCCGCGTGCCGCAAGCGCGTCGACGACGCTGGACGACAGTGCGCCTTCCGCCGGCCAGGTCCCGGTGGGAGGCGTACCGAAGCGTGCCTCGTGCTCGATGAATGCGCGATCGACATGCGCTGCGACTCGTTCTGCACCGCCGGGATAGGCCAGCGACCGTGGCAGTGCGGCCCGCGGCTGCGTCTGGCGGGCAGCGCCGAAATCGAACATCAGCGGCGCCAGCGGGTGGCAGTCCGGGGTGGTGGACAGTTCGACCTGCCCACGCTCGGCGAGCGCCTTCCAGCGCGGCAGCACCCGCTCGAGTTCGCGGCCGACCAGGGACAGCAGCGCGCGCCGCTCGCCGGGGCCGTAGCCCGCCCCCTGCGCGAAGAGCCGCCGAAGCAGCGGCTGCTCCTGGCGGAGCGTCTCGCCCGTCCAGGCAAGGTGGTACCAGGTGACCAGGTCGGTCAGGTAGCTGCCGGACAGATAGTCGGTGAGGTCGACGCCGTCGGATGTACAGCGACGGTGAAGTTCGGCCAGCCGTGCATAGCCGGCGAACGGTTCGATCATCGTGCGCGGGTTGGCGCGGAAGCAGAGGTCCAGCACCTGCGCCCGGTCGCGCGCGCAGAGCTGCGCCGGATCCTCGATCGCCAGTGCACGCAGCAGCGGATCGCGGAACTCGCCACTGGCGAACTGGGCAAGGTAGTCGTCGACCTGCCGCGTCAGCACCGGTACGAAATTGACCACGGCGCGCATCGCCGGGTGCCGCTCGAAGTGGGCGGCCATGTCGCTGTAGTCCTTCAGCGCATGCAGGTACACCCAGGGCAGCAGGCACTCGCCGGTGGCCGCATCGCGGTAGTCCGGCTGGTGCATGTGCCAGAACAGCACGAGGTCGAGACGCTGGACCATCTGCCGCTCAGCGCCCGCGGCGCTGCGGCTGACCGAGCATCTCGGCGGTGACCAGCGTCACCCCGCCTTCGGAGACGTAGAAGCGCCGGCGGTCTTCGGCAGCGTCGTAGCCGATCACCATGCCCTCGGGGATGCGGGCGCCCTCGTCGACGATCACGCGGCGCAGCTTCGCATGCCGTCCGACATCGACGCCCGAGAGCAGCACCGAGTGCTCCACCGACGAATAGGAATGTGCATGCACGCTGGAGTAGAGCAGCGATCCGCGCACCAGCGAGCCGCTGATTATGCAACCGCCCGAAATCAGTGAATCCACGGCCATGCCGCGCCGATCGTCCTCGTCGAACACGAACTTGGCCGGTGGCAACTGCTCCTGGTTGGTCCAGATAGGCCATCGGCTGTCGTAAAGGTTGAGCGCGGGCGTGACGCGCGTCAGCTCGAGGTTCGCTTCCCAGAACGCATCGATCGTGCCGACGTCCCGCCAGTAGGGCAACTCGCCCGGCGCGCGCACGCAACTGTCGGCAAAACGGTGCGCGAACACCCGATAGCGCGGCACCAGGTGCGGCAGAATGTCGTTGCCGAAGTCGTGCGTCGACTTCGGCTCGTCGGCATCGCGGACCACCTGCTCGTACAGGAAGGCCGCGTTGAACACGTACACGCCCATGCTGGCGAGCGCGTGCTCGGGGTCGCCAGGGATCGACGGCGGATCGTCGGGCTTTTCGAGGAATTCGGTGACCCGGTCGTTCTCGTCGACATGCATCACGCCGAACCCGCGGGCCTCGAGACGCGGCACCTCGACGCAGGCAACGGTGAGGTCGGCCTGGCGGCTCACGTGCCAGGCCAGCAGCTTGCCGTAATCCATCTTGTAGATGTGGTCGCCGGCCAGCACGACGACATGCTCGGGTGCGTGTTCGCGCAGGATGTCCAGGTTCTGGAAGATCGCGTCGGCCGTACCGCGATACCAGGCCTCTTCCACACGCTGCTGCGCCGGCAGCAGTTGCACGAATTCGTCGAAGCGGCCATCGAGGAAACTCCAGCCACGCTGGATGTGCTGGATCAGGCTGTGCGACTTGTACTGCGTAGCGATGCCGATACGCCGCACACCGGAGTTCACGCAGTTCGACAGTGCAAAGTCGATGATCTTGAACTTGCCGCCGAACGCGAGGCCGGGCTTCGCGCGCCAGTCGGTGAGCTGCTTCAGCCGCGAGCCCCGCCCGCCGGCGAGGATCAGTGCGAACGCATTCTTCGTGAGCTGGCTCACGAAACGGGGGGTCGAAGCCCCCTCAGCCAGCGCGATCGCAGCCGCGGCCCGTTCTCTGTTTTCTGGGTTGACCATCATGGTGGAGGGCCCGGAACAGTCCTGTATGCTAGGCACGACCATGAGACACGACCTGCCGACGCAAGTCAACGGAATGTTGGATTCGACGGACCGGGCTCCGGCTCCGACCGTTCCGGCCTGCGACGACCCCATGCACGGCCCCGAGGGTGCGTTCGAGCGCCTGCTGCAAGGCAGGCTGCATGATCCGTTCAGCTTGCTCGGCCTGCATCCTGACGGCATGAAATGGGTGGTCCGCGTCTACGAACCACGGGCACGCGAGGTGCGGCTGCTGAGTGCGCAGGCGGGCGGCGCGGCGGCGGACGCCGGCGAGTTGCTCGCCTGCCGGGACAGGCGCGGCCTGTTCGAGTGGCACGGCAGCGCTGCGCCGGCGTGGCCTTACCGACTGCGCGCAGCCTTCGACAACGGTACGCAGCGTGAATGGCGCGATCCGTATTCGTTCGCCGCGCAGATCTCCGATGACGAGCTGTACCTGTTCAACGAAGGACGGCTGACCCAGGCATGGCAGACGCTCGGCTGCGTGCCGGCGCCCGCAGGCGCCGTTCCCGGCTACCGATTCTCGGTGTGGGCACCCAACGCCGAGCGGGTCAGCCTGGTCGGGGAATGGAACCAGTGGGACGGTACTGTGCATCCGATGCGTCCGCGCGGTGCCTCCGGCGTCTGGGAGCTGTTCATGCCGGACCTGCCGGCGGGCGTGCTCTACCGCTTCGAGATCCGCAACCGCGACACAGGGGCGGTGTTCACCCGCAGCGATCCGTACGGGCGCGCCTGCGAAGTCCGGCCTGGCAACGCCAGCGTCACGCCGGCGTGCGGCAGCCACGAATGGCGCGACAGTACCTGGATGGAACAGCGGGCACATGCGCCGTGGCTGGAACGTCCGATGAACGTCTACGAAGTGCACGCCGGATCCTGGCGGCGCCATCCCGACGGCCGCTTCTACGGCTACCGCGAACTGGCCGAGACACTGCTGCCGTACGTGTGCGACCTCGGCTACACGCACATCGAGTTCCTGCCGCTGACCGAGCACCCGCTCGACGAATCCTGGGGCTACCAGAGCGTCGGATATTTCGCGCCAACCAGTCGCTTCGGCAGTGCGGACGACCTGAAGTACCTGGTCGATTGCTGCCATCGCGCCGGCATCGGCGTAATCCTCGACTGGGTGCCCGGCCATTTCCCCAGCGACCCCTTCGCGCTGGCCCGCTTCGACGGTACCGCGCTGTACGAGCACGACGACCCGCGTCTCGGGCTGCACCCCGACTGGGGGACCTGTGTCTTCAACTTCGAGCGCAACGAAGTACGCAGCTTCCTGCTTTCCTCGGCCGCGTGGTGGCTCGCCGAGTTCCACTTCGATGCGCTGCGCGTGGACGCGGTCGCCTCGATGCTCTACCTCGACTACTCGCGCGAGCCTGGCCAGTGGCTGCCCAACCGCTTCGGTGGCCGAGAGAACCTCGGCGCGATCGACTTCCTGCGCGAACTCAACGCGATGGTGCACGGGCAGTACCCCGGCGCGCTGACCATCGCAGAGGAATCCACCTCCTGGCCAATGGTGTCGCGCCCGACCTGGCTCGGCGGGCTCGGGTTCTCGATGAAGTGGAACATGGGCTGGATGCACGACGTGCTGTCGTACATGCGCCTCGATCCGGTCCACCGGCGCTACCACCACGATCGGCTGACCTTCGGACAACTGTACGCGTACAGCGAAAACTTCCTGCTGCCGCTGTCGCACGACGAGGTAGTACACGGCAAGCGGTCGCTGCTGGACCGGATGCCTGGCGACGACTGGCAGCGGTTTGCCAGCCTGCGCCTGCTGCTCGCGCTGCAGTCCACTACGCCGGGGCGCAAGCTGTCGTTCATGGGCAACGAGTTCGCGCAGGGGCGCGAATGGAACTCCCAGCGCGAACTCGACTGGCCGCTGCTCGCGCTGCAGTGGCACCAGGGCGTCCACTCGCTGGTGCGCGACCTGAACCGGCTGTATCGCGATGAACCCGCCTTGCACCAGCTCGACTTCGAATCCGCCGGCTTCGAGTGGATCGACTGCAACGATGCGGAGCAGTCGGTGCTGACCTTCATCCGCCGCGCCCGCAACGGCCGGCATGCGGTGGTCGCGCTCAACTTCACCCCCGTGCCGCGCCTTGCGCACCGGCTCGGCGTACCGCAGGCCGGGCGCTACCGGGAGATACTCAACACCGACGCGTCGCTCTATGGCGGCAGCAACCTGGGCAATGCGGGCTTTGTCGACGCGTCGACCGAACCATGGTCGGGCCAGCCTGCATCGATGTGGCTGAAACTGCCGCCGCTGGCGGCGCTGGTGCTGGTGCCCGACATACAGCCGGGCGGCGACCTCCCCGCCGGCAGCGGCACCCACTGAACGACGGGGCTACGATGTCAGATTCCATACGCAGGTTCATGTTCGAAGGTGCACCGATCCGCGGCGAGATCGTTCAGCTGGACGCGACCTGGCGCGCGGTGCTCGAGCGCCACGAGTACCCGCCGCTGCTGCAGACCCTGCTGGGCGAAATGATGGCTGCGAGCGCGCTGCTGTCTGCGACGCTCAAGTTCGACGGCGCGATGCTGATGCAGGTCCAGGGCAGCGGGCCACTGCGCCTGCTTGTGGTCGAATGCACGAGCGCCGGCACGTTACGGGCCACGGCGAAGTGGGATGCGCTGCCCGAGCAGGCCGGCTTCGCAGACCTGCTGCGCGATGCGCGCTGTGCGATCACGCTGATCCAGCCGGACGGCTCCCAGAGCTACCAGGGCGTGGTCGAGGTCGTCGGCGACAACGTGGCTGAGATGCTGATGCACTACATGAGGCACTCCGAACAGATCGAGACTGCGCTCACCGTGGCGGCCGACGGCATGCGGGTCGGCGGCCTGCTGCTGCAGCGGCTGCCCGAGTCGGCCGACGACGATGCCGACCGCTGGGACCGGGTTTGCATGCTGGCCAGCACGGTCGAAGCAGCGGAACTGCTCGGCCTCGCGCCTCTGGACGTCGTACGGCGGCTGTTCCATGAGGAGGACGTTCGCCTGTTCGAGCCCCAGCCGCTCGCCTTTCGATGCGCATGCTCGAAGGCGCGCGTCGAATCGATGCTCACCATGCTCGGGCCGGAGGAGGTCGAGTCGGTGCTCGCCGAACGGGGTCATGTCGAAGTGACCTGCGAGTTCTGCAATCGGGCCTACCGCCTCGACCCGGTCGATGCGGCGCAGCTCTTCGTCGGCGGTATGCGATCGCCCGGCAGCCCCACCCGCCACTGAACCGGGCGGCGGGCCGGAGCAGGCGCTGCCCGTCAATCCGGGCCGATATCGGGTGACGCGGGCGCCTCCAGCGCCGCGAGGTCGCGCTCCTTCTCGACCAGGCGCACCCGGTGCAGGACGTCGGTGACCCATACCAGCCCGTCGCCCGCCTGGCCGGTGAACCCGTGTTCGGCGATCAGCCGCATGATCGGATCGACCATCTCGTCGGGACAGACCATCTCGATGCGCATCTTGCTGGAGAAATCGGTCAGCGCCTCCTTGGGATTGCGCGGATTCTGACCGGAGGGAAATCGACTGCAACCCTCGACCTTGCCGACGCTCATGCCCGGAAAGCCGGGCAGCTTGCGCAACGCGTCGCTCACCCGATCGAACCGCGCAGGCCGCACGATCGCCTTTATCTCCTTCATCGCGTCTCCTCTCCGGAAGCATGCCATGCACGGGCCCCGCGCTGTCACCCTGCCGGGACACCCAGGCCGGTCAAGCCTCGATCGGCTTCTCGTCGAACCACTTGAACAGAGCCGGGACCACCACCAGCGTCAGCAACGTCGAGGTAACCAGGCCGGATATCACCACCACCGCCAGCGGACGGGTCACTTCAGAACCGGGGCCCGTCGCGAACAGCATCGGGATCAACCCGAGCATGGCCACCGAGGCAGTCATCAGCACCGGCCGCAGACGCGCCTTGCAGCCCTCGACCACGGCCTCGCGTACGTCCAGTCCTTCGCCGCGCAGGTGCCGGATGTACTCGACCAGCACTACCGCGTTGAGGGTCGCGATACCCCAGAGCGTGATGAATCCGACCGACGCCGGTACCGACAGGAACTCGCCCGACAGCAGCAGGCCGAAGATGCCACCCAGCGAGGCGAACGGCAGCACGAGGATGATCAGGGCGGCGCAGCGCAGGGACTTGAAGAGGATGAAGAGCAGGAAGAAGATGGTCGCGACCGTGATCGGCACGATCACCGACAGTCGGCCCAGCGCCCGCTCCATGTTCTCGAACTGGCCACCCCATTCGAGGGTGTAACCGTCCGGCAAGTCGACCTTTTCCGCGATCCGTGCCTGGGCCTCGGCGACGTAGCCGCCCAGATCGCGACCGGCCACGTTGGAGCCGATCACGATCCGGCGACGCCCCGATTCGCGCGCGATCACCGGTGCGCTGTCGACCACCGTGATCGTGGCCAGGCTCTTGAGCGGCACCATCGCGCCGTTCGGTGAAGTGAACAGGATATTGCCGATCGCCTCGATGCTGTCGCGGTAGGGCTCCGGATAACGCACCACGGCTGCGAAGCGGCGTTCCCCTTCGAACACCTCGGTAGCCTGGCGGCCGGCGATCGCCGTCTCGATCACATCGTGCACGTCGGCCACATTGATGCCGTAGCGCGCGATCGCCGTACGATCGATATCGATGGTCAGGTAAGGCTGGCCGCCAACCCGGTCCAGCCTGAGGTCACGCGTACCCTCGATGCCGTTGAGCACGCGCGCGATCTCCTCGCTCTTCTCGCGCAGCACGGCGAGGTCCTCGCCGAACAGCTTGATCGCGACCTGCGAGCGCACGCCGGTCACCATCTCGTCGACCCGCTCCTGGATCGGCTGGCTCATCACCAGCTGCACGCCGGGCAACACGGACAGGACTTCGCGGATCCGGCGCTCGATGTCGGACTGGCGCTTGAAGCCCTCCGGGCGCTCATCGGGCGGCAGCAGGCTCACCACGGGGCTCGATTCGTTCATCCCGGCGGGGTCGGCCGGGCTCTCGCCCCGGCCGAGCGTGGATACCGCCATCTTCACGCCCGGCACCTGCGACACCAGCTTCATCGCCTCGAACTCGGTACGCAACGACTCCTCCAGAGACACCGAGGGCACGCGGATGATCTGCGGCGTCACCGCGCCCTCCTGCATCACCGGGACGAAGGCCGTGCCGAGGAACGGAAACGCTGCGCCGGCAGCCGCGAGCAGGCCGATCGCGATCGCGACCACCGACTTTTCGTGTGCAACCGACCAGTCGAGCAGGCGCAGGTAGCCAGGCTTGATCATCCGGATCACGAACGTGTCGTGGTCGGCACCGCCCTTGAGCATGTACGAAGCGAGGATGGGCGTGAGCGTCAGCGACAGCACGAGGGAAATCGCCAGCGCGATCCCGATCACCTGCGCCAGCGGACCGAACATCTTGCCCTCCATATCGGTCAGGGTCAGCAGCGGCATGAACACGACGATGATGATGCCAACGCCGAACACCACCGGCACGCCCACCTCGCCCGCGGCGCGCAGCACGATGCGCAGCCGGTTCTCACCGGAGTCGCGCGCCTCGCCCAGCCGCTTGAAGGTGTTCTCGACCACCACGACCGAGCCGTCGACCATCAGGCCGATCGCGATCACCAGCCCGCCGAGCGACATCAGGTTCGCCGAGATGCCGTACTGGTTCATCACCATGAAGGTGAACAGCGGCGTCAGCAGAAGCGTCGCCACGACGATCAGGCTGGACCGGATGTCGCCGAGAAACACCATGAGGATGACAATCACGAACACGATCGCCTCGAGCAGCACCTTTACGATCGTGTAGAGAGCCGAGTCGACAAGCTCGGTACGGTCGTAGAACGGGACGATCTTCAGGCCACCGGGCAGCAGGTCCTGTTCGTTGATCTGGTCCACCCGCTGCTTGACCCGGCTGACGACATCGCGCGCATTGCCACCGCGGATCATCATGACGATGCCGGCCACCGCCTCGGTATCGCCGTTCTTGACCGCTGCGCCAACCCTGACCTCCTCGCCCAGCGTGATCGTGGCAACGCTGCGCAGGAACACCGGCGTCCCGCCGATTTCCTTGATCACGATGTTTCCGATGTCCTCCAGCGTGCGTACCAGGCCGACACCGCGGATCAGGTACTGTTCGGCGCCGCGCGGCAGTATCCCGCCGCCGCTGTTCGCATTGTTGCGTTCCAGCGCGGTGTAGATCTCGGCCAGGCGCACGTTGAAGCCGCGCATGCGTTGCGGGTCGGCGAGCACCTGGTACTGCCTCACATAGCCGCCGTGGGAGTTGACCTCGGCCACGCCCGGGATGCTGCGCAGCATCGGACGCACCACCCAGTCCTGTACGATGCGCCGCTCGGTGAGCTCTTCGCGGGTGAGTGCGCGCCGGCCATCGTCCGCCCGCTCAAGCGTGTACTGGTAGACCTGCCCGAGGCCGGTAGACACCGGCCCGAGCACGGGCACCGTATTGTCCGGCAGCCTGGCCTGCACCTCGATCAGGCGCTCGAGCACCAGCTGGCGCGCGAAATACACGTCGGTCGCATCGCTGAACACCAGTGTCACGAGCGACAGCCCGGCCCGATTGAGCGAACGCATCTCGCGCAGGCCGGGCAAGCCGGTCAGCGCGATCTCGATCGGCACCGTGACGAACCGTTCGACCTCCTCGGGCGAGCGGCCCCGAGCCTCGGTCGCCACCTGCACCTGGACGGTAGTGACATCCGGGAAGGCGTCGAGCGACAGCTTCTGCACCGCGCGCGCGCCGAACGCGCCGAGCACGACGAAGATCACCAGCAGCACAAGCCGTTGCTGCAGGCTCGCGCGGACGATCGCTTCGATCATTGGCGGTTGCGCTCGTTATTGAGGTGAAAGGCACCATCGACGACCACGGACTCGCCTTCGGTCAGCCCGCCGAGTACCGGACGCAGGCCGTTGTTGCTCTCCGGGCCGAGGTTGACCGGGCGCAGGTGAAACAGGCCGGACTTTGCCTGCACGAATACATGGTCACGGTTCCCGTCGCGCACCACCGCTGCGGCCGGCACTGCCAGCGCCCGCCGCACCGGCTCGCGGATCGCCATCGATGCGAGCATGGATGGCTTGATCGAGCGGTCCGCGTTGGCCAGCACGGTACGCACGGTGATCGTGCGCGTCTCCGGATTGACCGTGTTGCCGACGAAGGTCACCTTGCCCTCGAGCCTGCGGTCGCGCAGCGCCGGTATGACTACCTCGACCGGATCGCCTGCGCGCACGCCGTAAGCCTGCTGCTCCGGCACCTCGCTCACCACCCAGACCTGGGACAGGTCCGCGATCGTGAACAACTGATCGGCCGGCTGCACCACCTGGCCTACCGTTACCCGCCGTTCGATGACGGTGCCTGAGAGCTTGGACGCGATCGAGATCACCGGGCTGATCGCGCGCGTATTCTCGAGCCGCTCGATGGCCTGCCCGCTCATGCCGAGGATCAGCAGATTGCCGCGCGCGGTACGCAGTTCCGCTTCAGCGGAGAACTGCTCGTTCTCGCGGCGCTGCAGCTCCGCCGAGCCGATCACGTCTGCATTGACCAGCAGCCGCGCCCGTTCCACCGCACGCTGCACGAGTTCCAGGTCAAGCCCGGCCTTGAGGAAGTTGCGCTGGGCCGCGGCGAGTTCCGCGCTGTCGAGCGTCGCGAGTGTCTGGCCCACGCGCACGTCGAGGCCGAGCGAGCCCGGTGCATCCGTGATCCGGCCGGTCACCGATGAGCCGATCCGGGCCACGCGGTCTTCGTCGACCTGCACGCTGCCGGCCACCCGGATGTACTCCTGGATCTCGGCGCGCGAGGCTGGGGCCACCTGCAGCCGCTTCAACAGTTCCGCATCGACCTTCACGTGCATCGGATCGCGCGTGGCCACGGTGACCGGGGCCGGCTTCGCTGCCTCGCGCCCGCAGGCGGGCAGCATCGAAAGCGCGACGCAGGCCAGCAGGGCTCCTGTTCGCAGGCTTCTCTCCGGACGGATGCTCATCTGATTCCTCCGAGCACGTCGACGCCCACGAGGCGCTCGACTTCGATCAGCGCATAGCGCGCCTCGTACAGTGCATTGATGTATTCCTGGCGTACGCCACGCAGCGTCCGCTGTGCGTCGAGGTAATCGATGATCCCGCGCTCACCGAAACGGTAGGCCGCCTCGGCCACGCGCACCGTCTGTTCGGCCTGGCGGATCAGCCCGCTCTCGAATGCATCGACCTGCTGCCGCGCGATCGAGTAGCCTGCAATCGCATAGTCGATCTCGCCGAGCAGTTGCTGCCGGCGCGACACGAACTGCGCATCGGCAAACGAGGCATCAGCCTGTGCTTCCAGGATCTGCCCCTGGCGCTGGTTGAACAGCGGCAACGGCACCGACAACCCGAGGCGCCAACGGGTCTGGTCCGGCTCGGCGTCGTGGCCGATCAGCATCCGGACCTGTGGTCTGCGCAGGCCCTGCTCCAGTTCGACCCTGGCGCGGGCCCGCCGCTGTTCCGCCTCCAGTTGCTCCAGTTCGGGACTGCTGCGCAGTGCCTGGTCGCGGATCGCCGCCACCGACGGAACGGCGGTGAGCGAGGGCAGCGCACCCTCGATGCGCGGCAGTTCGCCAGGTGGCATGCCGATCAGCGAGGCCAGCGCGCCCCGCGCCTGCTCCACCCTCACGGCCGAAGAATCGCGATTGCGCCGGGCGTTCAGCAACTCGGTGTCGGCACGGATCAGGTCAAGGCGCGGCGCCTCGCCCAGTTGTACCCGAAGGTTCACCCGCTCGCGGATCTGCTGCAGCGCGAGGAGTTCCTCTTCGGCAATCCGCAGTTGCTCCTGGCGCTGCAGGACCTGATAGAAGTGCATGCGTACCCGGGCATAGAGCGAGCGCCGCAACGTGCGGACGGCGGCCTCCGCGCCATCGCCGCCGAGATCGGCCAGCCTGGCCCGTACAGCACGCAGCCCCGCATAGTCGAGGGGCTGCCCGACGTTGATCGCCAGTGAATGTCCGTCCGGCCCACCGATGCTGCGCGGTCGGACAGGACCTGCGATCACCTCGATGTCGGGGTTGGGCAACTGGCGCGCGGTGACCGACGCAGCCCGTGCGGCATCCTGGCGTGCGATCACCGCCTGCAGCGAGGCATTGCTGCGTTCCGCTATCCCTAGCGCGTCGACCAGGGTCAACGGTGGCGCGCTGGCGATGCAGGTGCCCGACAGCACCAGGGCCAGCGTGCCAACCAGCGCCCTGGCACCGCGCTTCGGGCACGAACCTGCTCGATGACGCACGGACGATTCCCTTCTGATGACGATCATGTCAGGTTAGCTGCCGGGTACGTGGATTGCAATCGAAAGACGGTTGTCATCGGCAGGCAGGCCGGGCTGCGTTCGCAAACCGGCCTCACCGCGCGGTCAGCCAAGAAAGCCTGCAGCAAGGTAGCAGGTGCATCATCCCGCTGATCGACTGACTTTATACAGGGAGAGGTGCTGCGTGAAGATCCTGATCGTTGAAGACGATGCTACGCTGGCAGACGGGCTGACACGCATCCTCACCGAGTCCGAACTGAGGGTCGAACATGTAGCGACCGGCGAGGCAGCCGAAGCGGCCTTCCTGCGCGAGCGCTACGATCTCATCGTGCTGGACATCGGTCTGCCAGGCATCGACGGCTTCGAAGTCCTGCGCCGCCTGCGCAAGCGGCCCGAGTACGTGCCCGTGCTCGTGCTGTCCGCACGGGACGCAATCGAGGATCGCGTCCACGGGCTGGACCTGGGTGCCGACGATTACCTGCCCAAGCCGTTCGCGCTGCCGGAACTCGAAGCACGAGTGCGCGCGCTGCTGCGCCGGGGCCAGGCGAACAAGAATCCGCAATTGCGCAACGGTCCCCTGCTGCTCGATACCGTGGCGCGCCGGGCGACCCTGAGCGGCCAGGCCATCGACCTGACCAGCCGCGAATGGAGCGTGCTCGAGAACCTGATGCTGCGTGCCGGCCAGGTAGTGTCCAAGGAAAACCTGATGCAGGCCCTGTCGAACTGGGACAAGGAACTGTCGATGAATGCCATCGAGGTCTACATGTCACGGCTGCGCGCGAAAGTGGAAGCCGGCGGCGTACGCATCCGGACGGTGCGGGGGTTCGGCTATCTGCTCGAAGAGCAGAATGAGCCTGGCTGAGCCGTCGGAACCGCAAATCAGGCCACGCGAAGTCAGTAACGCCGCGCGCCCCGATACGGCGCATCCCGCTCGTTCGTCGGGGGGTATCGTGGGACTGCATGGGCACAGCCTGCGCCAGCAACTGCTGCTCTGGCTGGTGATTCCGCTCGCGCTGCTGCTGGTCGCCGGGACGCTGTTCTCGTACTGGGTTGCGCTGCGGTCCGCAACGATAACCTATGACCGGGCGCTCCTCGACCCGGCCCTGGCACTGGCCGAGCATGTCGACAGCGAGGGCGGAAACACCGTGCTCGACCTGCCGAAGGTGGCGCAGGACGTGCTGCGCATCGACAGCTATGACCGGATCTACTTCTCGGTCTCGCGCCTGAACGGCGAACTGCTGGCCGGCCAGCCCGAAATGCCGCCACCGCCGCCGGTGGTACCGGTCGGGCACCGTACGTTCTACGACGGCACGGTCAACGCGGAGCGGGTGCGCATCGCCGCCCTCTACGTACCGCAGCCGAATGGCCCGGTCGTCATTCAGGTCGCCGAGACGATGGTCAAGCGCAACCGCCTCACGCGAGAGATACTGATCGGCGAGACGATCCCGGACCTGATGGTGGCGACCATGGCGATGGTTCTGGTCTGGTTCGGCATCCTGCGCAGCCTCGCACCGCTCGAGCGGTTGCGCTCGGAGATCGCCCAACGCTCGGCGCGCGATCTGCGGCCACTGGACGGGAGCTACGCGCCCACCGAGGTGCGACCGCTGGTCGCCACCCTGAACGATCTCCTTGGCGACCTGCGCGACGCGCTCGACGCCCAGCAGCGCTTTACCGCCAATGCCGCGCACCAGCTGCGCACGCCGCTGGCGGGGCTGCAGACCCAGGTCGAGCTCGCGCTGCGGCAACAAGCGTCGGAACCGATGCTGCGCAGCCTGCACCAGCTGCGCAGCGCGACGGTACGCGCCGCGCATCTCGCCAACCAGTTGCTGGCCCTGTCACGAGCCGAACCCGGCGGGCACCGACCGGATGCGCTGCGCGCCTTGGACCTGCGCTCGGTGGCTCAGGATGCGGCGTCGATCTGGGTGCCGCGTGCCCTCGTCAAGGAGCTCGATCTCGGCTTCGAACTGGAGGCGGCCCCGATCGTCGGCGACGCGCGGCTGCTGCGCGACCTGCTCGACAACCTGATCGAGAACGCGATCCGCTATACGCCCGCGGGTGGCTCGATCACCGTACGCACGGCAATAGAGGCCGACAACGCCGTGCTGAGCGTGGTCGACGACGGTCCGGGCATACCGGCGGACCAGCGCGAACAGGTATTCCAGCGCTTCTACCGGGTTCCCGGTGCGATCGGAGATGGCAGCGGGCTGGGTCTGGCGATCGTGCAGGAGATCACCAACGTGCACGCTGCCCGCGTGACGATCGACGATGGCCCGGCCCGCAGAGGCACCCTGATCAGGGTGTATTTCGCGAAGGTACCGCCGGGATCTGGCCGGGTGGCGGCACGCTCCCCCGGCCCGGTCAGCCCAGTTCCGCAGTGAGTTCCGGCACGGCCTGGAACAGGTCGGCGACCAGCCCGTAATCGGCAACCTGGAAGATGGGTGCCTCCGCGTCCTTGTTGATCGCGACGATCACCTTGCTGTCCTTCATGCCAGCGAGGTGCTGGATCGCCCCCGAGATGCCGACCGCCACGTACAGTTCCGGTGCGACCACCTTGCCGGTCTGTCCGACCTGGTAGTCGTTGGGGACGAACCCGGCATCGACCGCGGCCCGCGAGGCGCCGACCGCTGCGCCGAGCTTGTCGGCCAGCGCTTCGAGCAGCTTGAAGTTCTCGCCGTTACCCATGCCGCGCCCACCGGACACGATGATGCGCGCTGCGGCCAGTTCCGGCCGCGCACTCTTCGTGAGGTTGCGGCCGGTGACCGCCGACTGTCCCGTATCGGCGACCGCGGCGAGCGCCTCGACCGGCGCGCTGCCACCGGTGGCCGCTGGCTCGAACGCCGTCGCGCGGACAGTGATCACCTTGATCGCATCCTTCGACTGCACCGTCGCCAGCGCATTGCCGGCATAGATCGGCCGCACGAAGGTATCGGGAGACACCACCGCGGAGATCTCGGAGATCTGCGCGACATCCAGCCGAGCGGCGACGCGCGGCATGAAGTTCTTGCCGAAATTGGTAGCCGGCGCCAGCACATGGCTGTAGTTCGCAGCGATCGACAGCACCAGGGCTGCCACGTTCTCGGCGGTCGGCTTGCCGTAGTGCGGCGCATCGGCGGCGAACACCCGCACCACGCCGGCAACCTTCGCTGCTTCGGCGGCGACACCGGCGCTGTTGTCCGAGGCGACCAGTACGGTCACGTCTGCGCCGATCTGCGTCGCGGCGGTGATCGCGTTCAGCGTGCCCGACTTCAGCGCGCCCTCATCGTGTTCTGCAATGACCAGGATAGCCATGTCTTGTCCCCGCTCAGATGATCTTCGCTTCGCCCTTGAGCTTCGCGACCAGTTCCTTCACATCGGCGACCTTGGCGCCGGCCTGCCGCTTCGGCGGCTCTTCCACCTTCAGCGTGGTGAGCCGAGGCGCGGGATCGACCCCGAGCGCATCGGGCTTCAGCACCTCGAGCGGCTTCTTCTTCGCCTTCATGATGTTCGGCAGCGTCACGTAGCGCGGCTCGTTCAACCGCAGGTCGGTGGTCATCACCGCCGGCAGCCCGATCGACAGGGTCTCCAGACCGCCATCGATCTCACGAACCACCTCGGCGCGCTCGCCGGCGATCGTGAGCTTCGAGGCAAACGTGGCCTGCGGCCAGTCGAGCAGCGCGGCGAGCATCTGGCCGGTCTGGTTCGCGTCATCGTCGATCGCCTGCTTGCCGAGGATCGCGAGCTTCGGCTGTTCGCGGTCGACCACTGCCTTGAGCAGCTTGGCCACGGCCAGCGGCTGCAGCTCGGCATCGGTCTCGACCAGGATTGCCCGGTCGGCGCCCATCGCCAGAGCGGTACGCAGGGTCTCCTGGCACTGCGGCGCGCCCAGCGACACGACCACGATCTCGGTGCAGGCTCCGCATTCCTTGAGCCTGATCGCCTCCTCGACGCCGATCTCGTCGAAGGGATTCATCGACATCTTCACGTTGGCGATGTCCACGCCGGTACCGTCGGCCTTGACCCGCACCTTGACGTTGTAATCGACCACGCGCTTGACTGCGACCAGCACCTTCATCTGGGACCGCCCTCTCACCAAAGATAGCCCTCGATTATAGCCGGTCGCGCGGCTGCCCGGCCTCCCGTGCACGGTGCCGGAGCGCGGCGCGGCTCCCGTACCGGCATGGCCGGCCGTGCGTTCAGCCGCGCAGCGCCGCGAGTGCTTCCTCGATGCGCTTGACGCCGACGATCTCGATGCCCTCGACCGGCTGCTTCGGCCGGTTCGCGGCAGGCACGATCGCACGGGTGAAGCCCAGCTTGGCCGCTTCCTTGATCCGGTCCTGCCCGCGCACCACCGGCCGGATCTCCCCGGCCAGTCCTACCTCGCCGAATGCGATCAGCTTGCCGGGCACCGCGCGCCCGCGCAGCGACGACACGATAGCGAGCAGCACCGGCAGGTCCGCGGACGGCTCGCCGATGCGTACACCCCCCACCGCGTTGACGAACACGTCCTGGTCGTTGCACGCGATACCGGCATGGCGGTGCAGCACGGCGAGCAGCATCGCAAGCCGGTTGTTCTCGAGGCCGACGGTCAGCCGGCGCGGATTCGACCCGTGCGCATCGTCGACCAGCGCCTGCAGTTCCACGGCCAGCGGCCGGGTGCCCTCCAGCGTCACGGTGACGCAGGCACCGGGCACCTCCGCATCGTGCTGGGAAAGAAACATCGCCGACGGATTCGAGACGCCCTTCAGCCCCTTCTCGGTCATCGCGAACACGCCCAGTTCGTTCACCGCACCGAAGCGGTTCTTGAACGCGCGGATCAGCCGGAAGCTGGAATGGGTCTCTCCCTCGAAGTAGAGCACCGTATCGACCATGTGCTCCAGCACGCGCGGTCCGGCGAGCGCTCCTTCCTTGGTGACATGGCCGACCATCACCAGCGCACAGCCGGACGCCTTCGCGAAACGGGTGAACTGCGCTGCGCATTCGCGCACCTGCGACACCGATCCGGGTGCCGACATCAGTTGCCCCGAATAGACGGTCTGGATCGAGTCGATCACCGCCACGTCTGGGCGCTCGGCCGCCAGCGTCGCCAGGATATTCTCGAGTTGCGTTTCCGCGAGCAGCCCGAGATCGGACGCATCGACGCCGAGCCTGCGTGCGCGCAGAGCAACCTGTTCCATCGACTCCTCGCCGGTCACGTAAAGGGAGCGACGGTCGCCCGACATCGTTCCCATGGCCTGCAGCAGCAGCGTCGACTTGCCGATCCCGGGGTCGCCGCCGATCAGCACCACACTCGCCCGGGTCAGTCCGCCGCCGAGCACGCGATCGAGCTCGGTGCTGCCGGTTTCAAAGCGCGGTTCGGCATGCGGCTTGATCTGCGACAGCGAAGACACCGGACGCGAACTGCCGGTCGCGCCCGGAGCCGACTTGCCTCCAGCCGCGCCGGGGTGGCTGCTGACAACCGTCTCGACGAGCGTGTTCCACTCATTGCAGCCCGGGCACTGCCCCTGCCACTTGGTCGACTGCGCACCGCAGGCGCTGCAGACATGGAGGGTGCGGTCGCGCGCCACCGTGGCAGCTCAGCCCGCCGCGACGGAGGGTGCCGTCGGGGCATCGGGGAACGCTTCACGCACCGGCACGCGCGGCGCCAGCGCGCACAGCAGTTCATAGGCTATCGTGCCGGCCGCCGCTGCCACCTCCTCCACCGGCAGCGCCCCTCCCCATAGAACCACGGGCGTGCCCACGCCCGCTTCAGGCATGCCGGTCAGGTCCACCGCAAGCATGTCCATCGATACCCGGCCAAGGGTGCGGCTGCGCCGGCCGTCGACCAGCACCGGGGTACCGGTCGGCGCATGGCGAGGATAGCCGTCGGCATAGCCGCAGGCGACGATGCCCACGCGCATCGGCGCATCGGCGCGGAAGACACCCGCATAGCCGACGCGGTCGCCCGCGGAGAGCGACTGTACCGCGATCACTTCCGCCTCGAGCGACATCACCGCGCGCAGGCCGAGCGAAGCCGCGGTACAGTCTGCAAACGGCGATACACCGTACAGCATGATGCCAGGCCGTACGCAGTCGGCATGGGTCTGCGGATAGCGCAACAGCGCCGCCGAGTTCGCCAGCGAACGACGCAGCCCGCCGAACGGGGCAGCGTGCGTCTCGAACACCTCGAGCTGCGCGGCTACGCCCTCTTCCTCGTCGGCCGCCGCGAAATGGGTCATCAGCGTGAGCGAGCGCACCGAGGACGACCCGCGCAGCCGCTCGACCGCCGCACCGAAGCGCGCAGGCGCGAAACCGAGCCGGTTCATGCCGCTGTTCATCTTCACGAAGACATCGATCGGCGATTCCAGCCGCGTCTGTTCGAGCATTTCGACCTGGGCCCGGTCGTGCACGACCGGGCAGATTCCCTCGCGGGAGCACACCAGCAGGTCCGGTGTCGAAAAGAAGCCTTCGAGCAGCAGCACCAGCCGATCGCCGCGTGCCGAGCGCGCCCGCTCGCGCAGCGCCGCTGCCTGGTCGATCTCGCAAACCGCGAAGCCGTCGGCATCGGCCAGCGCGCGTTCGACGCGGAGCAGTCCGTGGCCATAGCCGTTCGCCTTGATCGTCGCAAGCACGCGCGAACGCGGCGCAAGCGCCCTCGCCTTTGCATGGTTCGAGGCCAGCGCAGCCATGTCGATCACGGCCTGCAGCGGACGCGGCATCAGGCGCTCCTCCCGACCACGGCCGACGCCCCGTCGTGCCCGCGCATCGACTGACGCATGCGGGTCAGCGCAAAATCGATGAAGGTGGCGACCAGGCGCGACTGGAACCGATCCTTCGGGCGCACCAGAGACAGGATGCGGATCAGGGGCGGCTCGAGCGGCCGCGCGACCACCGAGGCCAGGCGCAGTTCCTTGGCGATCGACGCGCGCGACATGATCGACACGCCAAGTCCCGTCTCGACCAACCCCTTGATGGCCTCGGGACTACCCAGCTCCATCACCAGGTTGAGGTCGTCGGGTGCGACACCCGCCTGCCGGAAATACTGGTCGGTGAACTCGCGCGTGCCTGAGCCCGTCTCGCGGCTGATGAACGGTTGCGCCGCGACATCCTGCGGCGTCACGGAAATCCGGCTGGCGAACGGGTGCGATGCGGCGCAGATCAGCACCAGTTCGTCCTCGCAGCACACCTCGGTGCTCAGGCTGGGCAGCGTCGATGGCGACTCGATCAGGCCGACATCCAGCGCGTGATCGGCCACGCGCGTTTCGATCGATTCGGAATTGGCTACAGTCATCTGCGTGCGCACCTCGGGGTAGCGCGCCTTGAATTCGCCGAGGATGCGCGGCAGGATGAACTCCGCGATCGTCAGGCTGGCCCCGAGCAGCAGGGGGCCACGTACGCCACCGGTCATTTCGCCGATGCGGGTTTCGAGTTCTTCGTTCAGCCTCACGATCCGGCCCGCATAATCGAACACGATCTGGCCGGTTGCGGTCAGCGAGATGCGCCCGTGGCTGCGATCGAAGAGCCGGGTGTTGTACTGTTCCTCGAGCTGCTTCACCTGGAACGTCACCGCTGGCTGGGTCATGCAGAGTTCTTCGGCTGCGCGCGTGAAGGACATCAGGCGGGCAACCGCGTGGAACACCTGGAGGCGGCGATCGGCCATGGCAGCGGGAACAAAAGACGATGTTCCATTCAACCACAGTTCCCTCGCGTTGACCAAGGACGCCCGCCCCGCCCGGCCGGAACGCGGCTTCCGCACCCTGATGCTCGCCCAGTTCCTGTCCGCGCTGGCCGACAACGCGCTCCTGTTCGTGGCGATCGCACTGCTGTCCCTGCAGGCCGCGCCGGCCTGGCAGGTCCCGGTGCTGCAGCAGTGCTTCGTCTTCTCGTACATCCTCCTGGCACCCTTCGTCGGAGCCCTCGCCGACTGCATGCCCAAGAGCCGCGTCATGTCCCTCAGCAACGCCCTGAAGATGGCGGGCTGCGCGGCGATGCTCTGGGGCGGGCATCCACTCGCCGCCTATGCGCTGGTGGGCCTCGGCGCAGCGATGTACTCGCCGGCCAAGTACGGCATCCTCACGGAACTGCTGCCAGCGGAGCGGCTGGTGATGGCCAATGGCTGGATGGAAGGCCTGACGGTGGCAGCCATCGTCCTCGGCGCGATCCTCGGCGGCGCGCTGATCGGCGACCGCGCGCTCGCCGCGTGGGCCGGCCTGTCGCACCTGCCGCTGCTGCAGTTGCACCTCGAAAGCGCACCGAAGATCGCATTGCTCTTCCTGCTGGCGATCTACGGGGCCGCGGCGGTCGCGAACCTGTGCGTACCCTCAGTGAAGCCGACACGCCGGACGTGCGGCCCCGGGCCGGTCGCGCTCGTGCGCGAGTTCGCCCACTGCTCCCGACTGCTGTGGTGCGACCCGCTCGGTCGGGTATCGCTGGCGGTCACGACGCTGTTCTGGGGCGCCGGCGCAACGCTGCGCCTGATCATCCTTGCATGGGCCGCCCTTGCGCTGGGTTACTCGCTCGAGGCCGCCACGCGCCTCACCGCCGTGGTCGCCGTGGGCATTGCACTGGGTGCCGCCATCGCGGCACGCGCGGTCCGGCTGGAGCAATCGGTGCGCGTGCTGCCGGTGGGCATCGCGATGGGACTGGCCGTACTGGCGATGACCTTCGTCACCTCCCCGCTGGCCGCGATTCCGCTGCTGGTGCTTATCGGTGCGCTGGGCGGCTACTTCGTCGTGCCGATGAATGCACTGCTGCAGTATCGAGGCCAGCGCCTGATGGGTGCCGGCCGTTCGATTGCGGTGCAGAACTTCAGCGAGAACCTGAGCATCCTGCTGATGCTGGGCGCCTATGCACTGATGATCCACGCGGGAATCGGCGTGCACGGCATCGTGATGGTTTTCGGCCTGGTGGTGACGGCATCGATGGCGCTGATCTGGCGCCGGCATGCGCATGACCAGGACGGTTGAACTGCCGCGGCATTCATGAGACGCTGAATCCCTATCCTGAAGGAGACATGCATGGGACTGCTCGACCAACTCGCCGGCGGTATCGGCGGCCAACTCCTCCAGCAACTGGGCGGCGGCGGACAGCAGAACCCGCTGCTGCAGATGGTGCTCGGCCTGATGCAGCAGCCGGGAGGCCTGCAGGGCCTCATCGATCGGCTCCAGCAGGGCGGCCTGGGCGAGCAGGCTGCTTCCTGGATTGGAACCGGGTCGAACCTGCCGGTCGATCCCGAGCAGTTGCAGCAGGCGCTCGGCGGCGACTGGATGTCCGCGCTCGCCGCGCAGATCGGGATATCGCCGGAACAGGCTTCGCAGTCGGTCGCTTCGCTGTTGCCCGATGTGGTCGACAAGCTCACGCCGGATGGCACGGTCGGCGACCTGCAGTCGCTGGTGCCTCAGGGGCTCGAATCGCTCCTCGGCGGCAAGCTGTTCGGCTGACCGTTCGCCGCGGGCGAGCCGCAGTACGATTCGTCGTCGAGATCACGTCCGCCGCGGACCACCGTCCAGGTCGGTGGCTGTTCGCGGTGCGGTTCCAGCTCGACCCGTTCTGGTCGGTTTCCCGACAGGGTCACTCGGCCCTTGAGCCTGCGCATCCCGTCATCACTGAACTCGAAGCGGTAGATCCGGCGCAGCCGCAGCATCCCACCCCGCTCGCGTATCGGCCGCAGTGACGCCAGGGAAACCGTCGCGTCGAGCAGCTGGCAGCCGGCAGCCTCGGTCGAGCGGTGCGCGCTGTCGAGGGCGGCCTCGCGGGCACGCATCGAATCGAACCAGAAAGCGCCCAGGCCTGCACAGGCGATCAGGAAAAGGATTTCTGCGGTCATCGGGTTGATGCCACTGACGCTCAGCCGGACGTCAGCACGTGATGGAAGTTGACCAGCATCGCAGCCGTGGCCCCCCAGATGTAGCGATCCTGAAACGGCAGCACGTAGAAATAACGTCGTCCGTCGTCGGCATCGCGATGGTGCCGTTCGTGGTTGGCTGGATCGAGCACGAACGCGAGCGGCATCTCGAACACGTCGGCCACCTCGCCGGGATCGGGCAACAGGCTGAATGGCGGCTCGATCCAGCCGACCACCGGGGTGATCAGGAACCCGGTCCGCGTACGGTACTGCGGCAGCACTCCCAGCACGTCCACGCTGCCAGGATCGAGGCCGACCTCCTCCTGTGCCTCGCGCAGCGCGGTATGCACGATCGAGTCGTCGCCCGGATCGCAGCGCCCGCCCGGAAACGCCACCTGCCCCGCATGGCGCGACAGGTGTCCGGCGCGCTGGGTGAGCAGCACGGCGATGCCTTCGGGACGCGGTATCAGTGGCACCAGCACGGCGGCCGGGATACGCGCCTTCTCGAAGGCCACCTCGTTACCGGGTGCATGCCCCGGTCCGGCGGGTTGCGACGACTGCCCCGCGCCGGGCGCGGGAACGCGCACGTCCCCAGGTACCAGCGCTTCGCGCGACGCCGCGCCGGCGAGGCGCCAGGCCAGCCAATCGCGGTCGAGCGGGACGGCAGCGTGCACGGTCACAGCTCGAGCGATCGCTGCCCGCGCGCGGCGACCACAGCGACGAGTTCGATGAAGATGACCGGGTCGCCGACCGAGACCGTGCCGCCCTCGACCACGCGAGCGGTGATCCCGCCATGTCCGCGCATCGCGTTGAAGCCGCCGTCGCCGAGGACGCCGTCCTCCTCCATGCGGGAACACGGTGCGCAGGGACCGGTCCCTTCCAGCAGCAATCCGCCCAGCCGGAAACGCGCGTCGCGCAGCGCGAGCAGGTTGATGCCGGACACGGAGACGTTGCGGCGGAGGATCGCCGGATCGACCCGCACACGGCCGGTTAGGGAAGCGATCACCGCGAGATGCTCATGCTGGATCAGCGTGATCGCGCGCGGGCCGTCGCGCGCGTGGTCGCCTTCGAGCGTACCGCCCGCGGCCGCGCGAACCGAGGCGACGCCTGCCAGCGCAGCGCGGCGCCCCGGGCGTACGCCGATCCACTCGACGCGACCGGCACCACCGAAGGCAGAACGGAGACCGGACAGCGCCCGCGGTTTCACGGATGGCGGGGGAAAGCTGCCTGTGCCAGCCACCACTGTCTCAGCCCGGAGCCTGCAGGAGCTGCCGGATGTCCTGGTACTTCGGCAGACGGGCGCGCGAGAACGTGAGGTGGCGTATCGGCAACTCGCGCAGACACTCCGTCTTCGTCCGCAGCAGCGCGCGCTGCTCGACCGTCGCATAGGTATCCTCGAGGTCGATCACCGCGACCAGTTGCATCGCCTTGTTCGCCACGGCGAAATCCACGGTCAGCGGCGCGAGCTTCTTCAGGCGCTGCGCACGGTCGTAGCCCTGAACGGCCTGCGGCGCATCGAGCAGTTCGGACAGGCTCACCCGAACGAAGACTTCATGGTCGGGCATCGCGGCCCGGATCGCGTACAGCGCCAGCGTAGCCGGCTTGTCGAGCAGGCGATCGCGTATCCGGAAAGGCGGCACCCGCAGGGTCGAGGCCTCGGGCATCGGCGAGCCCGCGGTACCAGTGTGCGGCGACAGCAGGCCGCCGCCCTTGGAAGTGGGGACGATCAGCTGCTCGAAACGCAGCGACCGCTCACGTTCCCGCTCATCACGCGAACGTCTCCAGCGCAGGATCGCCCAGCCGAGCACGCCAACCCACATCGCAACGCAGGCCAGCACCACCAGGATCGAGGCATCCATCGCGCGGCGGCTCGCTCTGACCTACCAGGGGATCTGCTTGCGATCACGGAAGAAACCACCGCTCGGTCCGTCGCCGGGCAGCGTTGCCAGCCAGACCGCGGTATCCGCGCCCTGGGCGACCGTACGCGGCGCCTCCGTACCACCCATCTCGGTGCGTACCCAGCCGGGACAGACCGAATTTACCAATACGCCGGTGCCGCGCGTATCCGACGCAACGATACGCGTGAGAGCATTGAGCGCGGTCTTGGATATCCGGTAGGCAGGCGTTCCACTGCCCATCTCGTCGAGTTGCCCCAGACCGCTGGACAGGTTCACGATACGGCCATAGCCCCGCTCGATCATCAGCGGGAGCATCGCCTGGCAAAGCATCAGCGGGCCGAGTACGTTCGTCGCGAGCGTGCGCTCATAGGTCGCCTGGCGCGAATCGAGGAAGCGGCCATCCCGCGGGTCGAGCAGTACTCCGGCATTGTTGACGAGCACATCCAGTCCACCTGGCCGCGCGCGCAGATCGCGCGCCAGTGTCTTGATCTGGTCGGGATCGGTGACGTCGAGCCGGACCGGCTCTACCTCCAGGCCTTCCACCGCGAGCAGCTTCGCCGCCGCGCGACCCTTGGTCAGGGTACGCGACGCCAGCAGCACCTTCAGCCCGCGCCGCGCGAGCTGGCGCGCGATCTCGAAACCGAGTCCGCGATTCGCACCGGTGACCAGCGCGATGCGCGGCCCCTGGCCGGATGCATCCGCCGACGCCGGTTTGATGATTTTCTTCGCCATGCCGCCATTATACGGTCTGACATGCCATACGCGGACTCGAGCCTCGCGGTGCACCGTGAACGCCCTGGCCAGCGCATTCGGGGACCACGGGCTCGCCTGCATTGCGGGCCATGAACAGGCGGTGCAGCGTGATCTTGCGCACTGCGTGCTTGCTCGTCTCGATATGGGACTTCAGCAGCAGGCAGGCGTGATCGCTCTTGCGCCGCAGGATGCTGCGCAGCAGCTGGGCATGTTCATCGTAGGTCGCGGCCACGCGACCCGCGTCGGTGAAATCGAGCCGGCGGATGAGTCGGATACGTTCCGTGACCTCGCGGTGCATCTGCGCCATCACGAGATTTCCAGTCGCCACCACCAGCCGTTCGTGGAACTGTTCGTCCAGGGCTGCCACCGCTCGCTCGTCGGACAGGCGCGACGCTGCGGGCACCAGCCATGCATCGCGCAGCGGTCCGAGCGCCTCGGCGTTCTCCTGTTCGCACAGCCGGCGCACGGCCGCGAGTTCGAGCACGATACGCGTGTCGTAGAGCTGGTCGAACAGCGCGAAGTCGAGCGGTCGTACCATCCAGCCGCTGCGCGCCACCACCGACAGATGTCCCTCCTGGGCCAGTCGGTTAAGCGCCTCGCGCACCGGGGTACGCGACATTCCGAGTTCGCGCGCGACTTCATTCTCGGTAAACCGATCGCCCGGCAGGCGCCGGAAGTCGAACACATCGCGCCTGATCTGCTCGTACGCAGCCTCGGACAGATGCTGTCCGGCAGGAGAACTCATCTGTCCGACCTCGTCATGCAGATTCCGGGAAATGACAGGCCACCGCATGGCCGGGTGCCATCTGCACCAGCGATGGCGACGACCGCGTGCAGGCATCCTGTCCCTTCGGGCAGCGGCCGTGGAAGCGGCAGCGCCCCGGGTCGGGATCCACCGGGCTCGTCGGATCCCCTTCCAGCCGTATGCGCCGGGACGCTTCCCCGCCGAGGCCCGGTATGGCCGACAGCAGCGCCCGCGTGTACGGATGACGCGGCGCCTCGAACACCTGGCGCGCCGGTCCCGACTCGACGATCCGGCCGAGGTACATGACCATCACGCGATCGCACAGCAGGCGGACGATGTTGAGGTCGTGCGACACGAACAGATAGCTCATGCCGAGCTTCTCCCGGAGGTCGGCCAGCAGGTGGAGGATCACCGCCTGCACCGACACGTCGAGCGCAGCCGTCGGCTCGTCGAGGATCAGCAGTGAAGGCTCCAGGGCGACCGCGCGCGCGATGCCGACCCGCGCCTTCTGCCCGCCCGACAGCTGGTGCGGAAAGCGACCGAGCAGTTCACGCGGCATCTGCACCAGCGCGGCGATCGCCTCGATCCGGTCGGACAGGGCGGTACCGGAGAGGTTTCCGAGCAGGCGCAACGGCTCGGCGATCGTGTCGCGCGCCGTGTAGCGGGGGTTGAGGCTGTCGGTCGGGTCCTGGAACACCATCTGGATCAGCTTGCGCTGCGGCACCCGGGCGAACCGACTCGCCGGAATGCCTCCGATATCCTCGCCACGGAAGCGGATGCTGCCTTCTGTCGGATCGAGGGTGCGCGTGATCAACCGGACCAGCGTCGACTTGCCACAGCCCGACTCCCCCACCAGGCCGACGCTCTCGCCCCGGCCGATCGACAGGTCCACGCCGTCGACGGCATGCAGCAGTGCGGTGCGCCGGGCGGCGCGGAGCGGCACCAGGCTTCCCGCCGTCTTCAGCGGGAACAGCTTGCGTACCTGCTCGACCTGCAGCAGCGGCTGGGTATCGTCGATCACAGCGGGCTCCTGCAGGCGACGGAATGCACGCCGCCGGCGTCCAGCCGCGCCAGCGGACGCTCGCCGCACGCCGGCTCCGCGCGCTCGCAACGCTCGCTGAACCGGCAAGCCGGCAGGTCGCTGCGGCGAAGGTCCGGCAGGTAACCGGGAATCGCGGCGAGCGAACGCAGGTCGCTGCCGGCGTGCGGCGTGGTGGCGATCAACCGCGCCGTATACGGGTGGCGCGGGTGCGCGAAAAGTTCGGCTGTCGGCGCGGTCTCGACGACATGGCCCGCATGCATCACGACGATCCGGTCGCAATGCTCCGCCGCCAGCCCGAGATCATGCGTGATCAGAACGGTGGCCATGTTGCGCTGGCGCGCCAGTTCACCGATCAGGTCCATCACGGCTGCCTGGGTCGTGACGTCCAGTCCGGTGGTCGGCTCGTCCGCCACAAGCAGCGAGGGCGTACAGGCGAGCGCGATCGCGATCATGATGCGCTGGCACAGGCCGCCGGACAACTCGAACGGATACGCATGGTAGCGGCGCTCCGGGTCTGGGATGCGAACCGAAGCGAGCGCTTCGATCGCGCGGCGCCGCAGGTCGGCGGAGGGTGTGCTGGTATGACGCGCGAGCACGTCCTCGATCTGGTGCCCGACCTTTCGGATCGGGTTCAGCGCGACCCGCGGATTCTGAAAGATCATCGCAGCCTCGCGGCCTCGGATTTCCTCCAGTTCCGGCGCACTCGCGCGCACCAGGTCGAGCCCGCCGAACACCGCCCGACCGCCGGTGATGCGGCCCGCCGCGTCGAGGATACCCAGCACGGCATAGAACAGGACCGATTGTCCAGACCCTGACTCACCCACGATCCCGACGGTCTCGCCCTTGCCGACGGAGAACGAGATGTCCTCGAGCGCATGGACGATGCCGCCACGCGTGCGGAATTCGACGCCGAGCGATTCGACGGACAACAGGGGCACGCGTGTGTCCATCACGTCCGCCGCCTCGGATCGATCATGTCGCGCAGGCCGTCACCCAGCAGGTTGAAGCAGAACACTGCCAGCATCAGCACCATCCCCGGGAAGAACGATACCCACCATTCGCCGGAGATCATGTAGCTCGCCCCCTCGGCGACCATGATCCCCCACTCGGGCTGCGGCGGCCGTACGCCCAGCCCGATGAACGAGAGCCCGGCGGCATTCAGGATCGCCCAGCCCATGTTGAGCGAGATCTGCACCATCACCGGCGGCAGGATGTTCGGGAACAGGTGGAAGGCGAGGATGCGCGCCTCGGTGTTGCCCGACAGGCGGGCGGCCTCGACGAACCCGGCATTGCGGCGCACGTTCACCTCGGAGCGGGCGACCCGTATGTAGAACGGCAGGTTGATGATCGCTGTCGCGTAGATGATGTTCTCGACCGAATTGCCGAGGGCAGCGACGATCGCCATCGCCAGCACGAACAGCGGGAACGCCATGATCGTGTCTGCAAGGCGGCTCACGCTGCGGTCGATCCAGCCGCCGTAGTATCCGGCGCAGGCGCCGAGCGCACACCCGAGGCCGAACGACAGGAGCACCGCTGCGAGCGCCATGCCGAAGTCGAGACCGGTGGCGACGATCACCCGCGAAAGGATGTCCCGACCGAGCTGATCGGTACCGAACCAGTGCGCGGCCGATGGCGGCTGGAGCACCTTGTCGGGGCTGGTAGCGAGCGGGTCGAACGGCGCGAGCCACGGGCCGAAAAGCGCGAGCAGGACGAAGAAACCGAACAGCGCAAACGCGCCGGCGGTGACTGGATTGTCCGCAAGCACGTAGCGTACATGGCGCAGGCCGGCGAGTTCAGTCATCGATGCTCACCCGCGGGTCGATGACCGTGTAGAGGATGTCGATCATCAGGTTGATCGCGACGAAGAGCAAAGCCATCACCAGCACGAAACCCTGCACCGGCGCGTAGTCGGACTGCACCAGCGCATCGACGGCAAACGAACCGATACCGGGCCAGGCGAACACCTTCTCGATCACCACGTTCGACCCGAGCATGAACGAAAACACCATGCCCATGGTGGTGACCACCGGCAGCATCGCGTTGCGGAACGCATACCGGTAGAGAACGGTCGACGACGACAGCCCGCTCGCTCGCGCGGTACGGATGAAGTCGGAAGAAAGCACGCCGAGCATCCCCGCACGGGTCATCCGAGCGATCGGGGCGAGCACGAAGATCGCGAGGGTGAGCACCGGCAGGATCATCTGCTTGCCCGCCGCGATGAACAACGCCACGTCCCCCGCGGCGAGGCTGTCGACCAGGTAGAAGCCGGTGAGGTGCGGCGGCGGGGCGAACATCGAGTCCAGCCGCCCGACCGGCGGCGGCGCGATGCCGAGCAGGTAGTAGAAGAGATAGGCGAGCAGCAGGCCGGTGAAGAAGATCGGCAGCGAGACGCCAAGAGTCGTGATCAACCGGCAGGCATGGTCGATCCACGACCCGGGCCGGGTCGCTGCGACGATGCCCAGCGGCAGCGCGACCGCGCAGGCGACCAGCAGTGCGAGCAACGTCAGTTCGAGCGATGCAGGCAGCCGGCGCAGGATCTCGTCGAGCACCTGCTGCCCGGTCGACACCGAAAGGCCGAGGTCGCCCTGCGCCAGGTCACCGACGTAGTCGACGAACTGCGCCCACAGCGGCTGGTCGAGCCCCAGCTTCGCGCGCACCTGCTCGACCGCCTCCTGCGTCGCGGCGGGCCCGGCATAGAAGGCAGCCGGGTCGCCCGGCAGCGCACGCGTGAGGATGAAGGTCACGATGACGATCCCGATGACGTTCGGGATAGCCGCCAGCAGCCGCCTGCCGATGAGCCGCAGCACGCGCGTCAGGCCTTGAAGATCGTGCGGTAGTCGGCCTGCACATGGAACCAGTACATGTAGCCCTGCACGTACTTCTGCATCGCGACATCGAAGGCAGGCTGGATGATCGGGATGCGCGGCACGTCGGTGAACGCGATCTCGACAAAGTTCCTGACCTGTGCCTCGTAGCGTTTGGGGTCGGTTTCGAAGCGGGCCGCGTCGATCAGCTTGTCCATGGCCGGGTTCTGGTAGCTCATCGTGTTGAACACCGCGTTCTGGCCGTGGTAACACCAGTAGAAGAAGTACTCCGGGAAGTTGAGCCAGCCGCCGAAGCGGTTGAAGATCAGCGGCATGTCCTTCTTCAGAAGAGCGGCGCGCCAGTTGGCGCCCGGCACCTTGTTGATCGAAACCTTGACGTTGATGCGGGCAAGCGCCTCCTGGATGAGGATAGACACCGGCTCTCCGATCGTCGCGCCGCCGAGGTCGAACGACAGGGTGGTCTCGAAACCGTCCGGCATGCCAGCCTGCTTCATCAACTCGAGCGCACGCGGCACGTTGGTGCTGTAGCCGTGCGCCACCGGCCATTCCGCCTTCGTCGGCGTGTTCGACTTCGCGCCCCACATCTTGGTGCCACGCCCCCAGAATCCGATGTCATTCATCCGGTCGTACGGCAGCGCGTAGGCAATCGCCTGGCGCACCAGCGGATTGTTGAACGGCGGGCGGGTGGTGTTCATGCCTATGTAGAACAGCGCGTTCTCGACAGGTGTCGATATCACGCGCACCGGGCCGGACTCCTTCGCCATTTCGAGGAAGTCCTTCGGGGGCAGTTCGTAGGTCATGTCGATGTCGCCACGCGCCAGCAGCGCGCGGCGATTTCCGGCGGAGGGTACCTCGCGCTGGACGACACGCCGCAGCCGGGGCAGCGGACCGCTCTTCCAGTTGTCGAAGCGGGTGTAGATCAGTTCCTGTCCCGGGCGCCAGGCCTCCACCCGGAACGCACCGCCGCCAGCGGTGTTGTTGCGCAGCCAGGTCGCTGCCCAGGGATCCTTGTCGGATGCGTTCTTCATCGCCAGCGCCGAGTTGTAGATCGAGGGCACCGGCACCGCCATGTTCGGCATCGCCATCTTGTCCCGCCGGTCGAGTTCGACGCGGAAGGTGAAGTCGTCCACCACGATGAACTGCTTGGGCTCGTTGAGCGATCCCGCACGCATCTGGAACTGCGGGAACCCGCCCATGCCGAGCGCGCGATCGTAGGACCACTTGACGTCCTTCGCGGTCACCTGCGTGCCATCGTGGAACGTGGCATTCCGGCGCAGCTTGAAGGTCACCGACTGCCCGTCCTTCGCGACCTGCCAGCTCTCGGCCAGTTCAGGCTCGAGCTTGCTGTAGTCGTAGGAAACGGTTCCGTCCGGGAGTTTCTTGCGGCCGAACGTCATCAGCCGGTCGTAGGCGTTGACTGCCACGCCGTAGGCCGGCCGGTTGGCGCCGACGCCATGGATGTCGAGGCTGTTGGGCCCGAATTCATTGGCGACCACCAGCGTTTCGCGCTTTGCGTCCTGGGCGAGGGCAACGGACGAGCCTGCAGCCACGGTGCTTGCGCTGCCGGTAGCGGCAACGGACTTGATGAAGCGGCGTCGATTCATGGATTCTCCGATATCGTGGGAACCGATGCAGGTGGATGCGTCGATCCCGGGGCGGGGGTGCTGGCGGACACGGCCCCGAGACGGCTGGCACACCAACTGGTATACCAAACAGCCCGCGGCCCCCGTCACTTAGCAACATGCATGCCATCGAGCCGGATGCATCCAATCCGAACCTCCGCGCTGGCCGGGCAGCGTCCACCGTGTGCGCTGGCCCCGAGAGGATCGATCGACCGCGCGGCGTGACCGGCGAGCGATCCTGCGGCAGCTCAGGCACGCGTCGATGCGGACCATCCGCACCGCGATGGAGCGACTGCGGGGAAGGTGCACCAGGCCAGAGCAAGGCCGATGCACGGTGGCAGCCGGACGCTACGCCATGCCGATCTGCATCGACGGGCAGAAAGAAGACGCGCTTGACGCCTTCTGGAGCGGAGATACGCGCTACGGCACCTGCGACGCTTCGGCAAGCGCAGCCATCACCAGGTTCACCGCAACCTGCCGGCGATAGGCGGCCGTCGAACGGATGTCGTCGATCGGCGAGAGATCGGATGCAAGCGCACGTTCGACCAGCAAGCGGTCGATCGCGGGCAACGGGCTGTCGCGGAGCGCCGCGGACAAGGACGGCGCCGTCAGTGGTACCGGACCGGCCGAGGCGAACCCGAAGCGCGCATCGCGCACCCGCCGCGTGCCGTCCTCGGCACGGTCGGTCGTCTCGATCAACGCGGCGAGCGCTACCTTGCTGATCGCCTGCGCCCTGCGCGTGCCGACTTTCCGGTAATGGCTCGATGCGCCGGGTGCCGGATACGGCACGGTCACCGACACCAGCAGTTCATCGGGCTCGGCAAGCGTGCGCTTGTAGCCGGTGTGGAATGCCGCGTAGTCGAGCGTCCGGCTGCCGCGTACGCTGGCCAGCGTGACCCGGGCTCCGAAGGCCAGCAGCACCGGCGGGTTATCGGCCGCCGGCGACGCATTCATGATGTTGCCGCCGAGCGTGGCCCGGTTCTGTATGGCGATAGAACCAGTCTGCCGGGCCGAAGAAGCCAGCATCGGCAGGCGGCCTGCGATGGCAGGATGCGCGGCGATGCGCGCGCAGCAGACCGCGGCACCGATGGTCACCGCGTCCGGGCCGACCTCGATCGCGCCCAGTTCCGGCAGCGCGGACAGGTCCAGCACCGATGGCAGCCGACGGCTACCCGCATTCCATCCGACCATGAGGTCGGTGCAGCCGGCGATCGCGACCACAGCACCCCGTGCTGACGCCCTGATTGCGAGCGCGTCGGCGAGCGATGTCGGCCGATACCACTCGCTCGCTGCGGTGGCTGCGGAATTCATGCGTCGCCGCCGCGGACGGTGGCGGCATCGAGCACGGCCGCATAGATGCGTGCGTAGCCGGTACAGCGGCAAAGGTTACCTGCCAGCGCTTCGCGGACTTCATCGAGGGATGGATCCGGCTGGCGGTCGAGCAGTGCGCGCGCCGCGAGGATCATGCCGGGGGTGCAGATCCCGCACTGGGTTGCGCCGGCTCGTGCGAATGCCTCCAGCAGCGGATCGGTGCGAGGCAGCCCCTCGATGCTCATCACCGTGCGGCCGTGCAGTTGTCCCACAGGCACCAGGCAACTGTTCACGACCTCGCCGTCGACCAGCACGGCACAGGCGCCGCACTCCCCCTCGCCGCAACCCTCCTTGGTACCGGTCTGCCCGGCCTGCAGCCGCAGCAGGTCGAGCAGCCGCATCGACGGCGAGGCGATCGATCCGTCGGCGCCGGACAGCACACGCCCGTTCAGGGTGAATTCGAGCGTACGGGCGAAGTTCATGCGACCTCCGGCGCAGGCGCCGCCTGCAGTGCCGCCAGCACGTCTTCGGGCAGTACCGGCAGGCAGGCGATGCGCGTCCCGAGCGCGAAATTCACGGCGCTCAGGATGGCGGGGCCCGGGCCGTCCATCGGCAGTTCGCCGAGTCCCTTGGCACCGGACGGCCCCGTACCTCCGGGTTGCTCCTGGAAGAACACGCGTACCGGCGGAACATCCGCCGTGGTCGGAATGATGTAATTCGTCATGCGGTTGTTGGCCATCGCCCCGTTCCCGTCGCGGACCACCTTCTCGAACAGGGCAAAGCCGATGCCCTGCACCACGCCGCCCTCGACCTGCCCGGCCGCGATCACGGGGTTCACCACGCGCCCCACCTCCTGCACTGCGGTGAACCCGGACAGCGCGACCTCGCAGGTCGTCAGATCGATGTCCACCTCGGCCACGTAGGTGGCCCAGGCGTAGCTCGCGTAGGGAGAGCCTTCGAACACGGTCTCGTCCCATGCGACGTTCGCCGGCGGCTCGTAGCGCGCCTGTGCTTCCAGCCGGGGATGGGCGTCGAGATAGCGTGCGCAGGCTGCGGCGAATGCATGCTCGTCGGCCGCAGTGGCAGGCAGCCCGGCCTTGCCGATGAGTTCGGCGCGCAGCCCGCGTGCGGCCTGCTCGACGATCAGCCCAACGATCATGCAGGTGCGGGAGGCGACCGTCGGGCCGGAATCGGGCACGTCGTGCGTGTCGACCGGCGCCTGGGTCACCCAGTCGAGCGGCAACCCGAGGGCTCCGGCGACGACCTGGCACAGCGTGGTGGTGTTGCCCTGGCCCATCTCGCTGCTCGATGCGACCACCTGCACGCGCCCTTCGGCATTCGCACGGACCCGGGCTTCGGATGCGAGTACGACCTCACCATTGCCGGTGAAGCCGGCGCCGTGGTGGAAGGTGGCCAACCCGATGCCCTTGCGCAGCGGGCGCCCGGCGGCGGCATTCGCCGCGTTGGATGCTGCGAACGCCTCTTGCCGGGCGAGGTAGTCGCTCTCGCGCAGGGCCTGTTCGAGCACGGCATCGAAGTCGGTCGTGTCGTCGATCAGCTGGCCGGGCACCGAGCGGTCACCCGGGCGCAGCATGTTCACCCGGCGCAGCTCCAGCGGCGTCATGCCCAGCTGGCGCGCGAGCCCGTCCATCGCCTGCTCGATCGCGAAGATGCTCTGCGGCGCGCCGAAACCCCGGAACGCACCGTTCGGCGGGTGGTTGGTGGCGACCGCCCGCCCCCGTACCCGCGCGTTCGCGCAGGCATAAGGCCCCGGCGCATGGATCACGCCGCGCGAGAGCACGACCGGCGACAGCGTCGTGTACGCACCGCCATCGAGTGCGAAATCCATGTCGAGGAACGAGAGTCGCCCATCGCGACGGGCCCCGATACGCACGAGGGTGCGCGACGGGTGGCGCTTGGGCGTGGCCAGCATGTCCTCGGCGCGGTCGTACACCAGCTTCACCGGGCGTCCGCCCGCCTTCAGCGACAGCAGGGCCGCGTGCGCGGCGATGTGCGACGGATACTCTTCCTTGCCGCCGAAGCCGCCGCCGGTAGTGCAGTGGACCACGCGTACCGCCCCCGCATCACGGCCGGTGACCGCGGTCAGTGTGTCCAGCACATAGTAGGGGCATTGCATCGATCCTTCGACCACCAGCACGCCGCCAGCGTCCACATGGGCGATCATGCCCTGCGGCTCGATGTACACATGCTCCTGGGCACCGGTCTCGAAGCGACCTTCGAAAACGACCTCAGCCGCCGCTTCGCCTGCAGCGAGGTCACCGCGCGACATCAGGTAGTCGCGGAAGACGTTGCCGGGACACACCTCGCCGCGCAGCGCCAGCGCATCGTCGATCGAGAACACCGGCGCAGGATTGGGGCTTTCATGCACCGTCACCGCCGCCAGCGCCTCCTGCAGCAGGCCACGGTCAGGATGCGCGAGCAGCAGCACCGGCTCGCCAGCATGGCGGAACCGGTCGCAGGCCAGCACCGGCTGGTCCTGCTCGATCATCCGGGTGGCATTGACGCCCGGGATATCCGCCGCGGCAACCACGACGAACGACGACCAGTCGAAGCCCGGACCGAACTCGATGCGCTCGATCGTGCCACCCGCGGCGCGCGTGCGCACCGTGGCACCGTACAGCATGCCGGGATACACGAGGTCGTCGACATAACGGGCCTCGCCAAGGACCTTGGCCGCAGCGTCCTTGCGTACCACCGGGGCGCCCACTGCGCCCCGGGTTCCGGGGAAACCGTCACGTCTTTCCGGAATGGGCATCGGCGACGGCCCCCGTAACGCGCTACTTCACGAGCCGCTGGTCGCGGGCCGGAAGGAAGCTGCGATTGAATACCTCTGCCTGCGCGGGCGCGCGCGGCAGCGCTGCGGCTTCCACCTGCTGCGAGACACCGCGGGCGAAGCGGTCGTCCACCACGTCGCCCAGCCCGACCTTGGTGACTTCCGGCGACAGCACGTCGTTCTGGATCGCCGCCAGCAGCCGCTGCCGCTGGTTGTCGCGATTGAGCAGCGGATCGCGCTTCATCACCGCGTCGACGCCGGCATCAGGATTGGCGAGCACGTCCTGCACCCCGCGCGTCAGCGCGCGCAAGAAACCGCGGATCGCCTCCGGATTCTCTTTCACGAACCTCTGCGAGAACATGATCGAGTTGCCATAGCCGGCGACACCCATGTCGCCATAGCGGAAGATGTTCAGGTCTTTCTCCGGGTTGAGTCCGACCGCCTGGGCCGCGAACCAGATCGTGTTGATGAAGCCGGCGACTGCGTCGACTTCCTTCTTCTGCAGCATCGGCTCGCGCAGGTTCGGTGCCATGTTGGTGATCTTGACCTTGCTGGCATCAACGCCGTTCGCCTTGGCGAATACCGGCAGCAGGCCGAGCGCCGCGTCACCGGCCGGCGCACCCAGGGTACGGCCCTCCAGGTCGCGAGGCGTCCTGATGCCCGACGTCGCAAGCGTCGCGATCACGAACGGTGCGCGGTTGTACAGCATGTAGACCGCGACCGGCTGCTCGCCGGGCTTCTGCGCGGCCAGGCGAATCAGCGCGTTGGTATCGCCGAAGCCGCCGTCGTACACGCCGCTGGCCACCGAGTTCACGGCCACGCCAGAACCCTTGCCCTGGTCGAACGTGACATCCAGGCCTTCCTTCGCGAAGTAGCCGCGATCCTGCGCGAGCAGGAAGAAGGCATGGGGCCCCTGCCACACCCAGTCGAGCTGGAAGCGGATCGCGACCTTGCCCTGGGCAAGCGCCGATGGTGCGGCAAGCGAGGACGCCAGCAGTGCCGCTGCGGTCGTGAGTGTCTTGCGCTTCTGTGCATCCATTCGTCTATCTCCTCGGTTGAATCGTGACAGGGTCAGTGGGCGACCATGGCTTATGGCCGGGTGTCGAATCCGATGTCGGTCCGGGTGATGCTTGCCCGTCGTCCGGCGCGAGACATCAGTGGCTCTGCAATGCGAGGTCGGCCTTGCGTTGCGACCACCCCGCGAAGCGAGTCTCGAGCAGAGCGAAAACGCCGTACAGGATCACCCCCATGATGGCCAGCAGCAGCAGCGCGCCGAACGCCAGGGCGGTCTGGTAGTTGGCACTGGCCACCATCATGACGTTGCCGATGCCCTTGTTGGCGGCGACCGTCTCCGAAAGCACGGTGCCGACGAAGGCCAGAGTGACCGAAATCTTGAGCGACGCGAAAAAATACGGCATCGCCCGCGGCAGCCCGACCTTCAGCAGAATGTCGCGCTTCTTCGCGCCCAGCGCGCGCAGCACGTCCTCGAGTTCCGGCTCTGTGGTGGCGAGCCCGGTGGCGACGTTCACCACGATCGGGAAGAACGAGATCACCAGCGAGGTGAGGATGGCCGGAATGGTGCCGACGCCGAACCACAGCACGAAGATCGGCACGACCGCGACTTTCGGGATGCTGGAAAAGCCGATCAGTACCGGATAGAACGCTTCGTACGCGAGCCTGGACGACCCGATCAGCGCGCCCAGCAGCACACCGACGACGATCGCTCCGAGAAAACCGACCATCGTGGTGTACAGCGTCTGTACCGCATGTGGCCAGATGAGCGGGAACTTGGTGACAAGGTCGTAGATCACCGCGCTCGGCGGCGGCAGGATCACCGACTTGATGCCGGTCAGCCAAACCAGCAGTTCCCAGGCGATGAAGATCAGGGCGACGAAGACGACCGGAAAGACCTTGATCACGTAGCGGTTGGCGAGCAGGGATGCGCTCATCTTCATGCCCCCTTCATGCCGTCGGCGCGCGCGTTGCCGATACGGGTACGCAGCCGGTGCACCATGGACACGAACTCCGGTTCGTACATCACGTCGAGCCCGCGCGGGCGCGCAAAGGGTACGGCCTCGCTGTGCAGCAGACGGCCCGGGCGCGCGCTCATCACGAACACGGTCTCCGACAGCAGCACCGACTCGGCGAGGTCATGGGTGATCAGCATCACCGTCGGACGCCGGGCAAGCCACAGTTCCTGCAGCACCTGCCAGAGTTCCTCGCGGGTGAACGCATCCAGTGCGCCGAACGGTTCGTCGAGCAGCAGCAGCGCCGGCTCGTGAATCAGTGCGCGGCAGAGCGAAGCCCGCTGCAGCATGCCGCCGGAGAGTTGCCACGGCTTCTTCTCGCCGAAGCCCCTCAGCCCGACCATCTCCAGCAGGGCCTCGGCCTTTGCGCGGTACTCGTCGTAGCGCGCGCGGAAGGTGCTGCGGTAGGGCTCGACGATGCGCAGCGGCAGCATCACGTTGTCGATAACGCTGTACCAGGGCAGCGGAGTCGGGTTCTGGAACGCCATGCCGACGAAGCCGAGCGGACCGGTGACCGGCTTGCCGCCGACCACCACCCGGCCGGAGGTGGGCGCGATCAGCCCGGACACCATCTTCAACAGCGTCGACTTGCCGCATCCCGACGGCCCGACGATCGACACGAAGCCGCCTTTCGGGATGTCGATGGTCGCCCCCTCGACGGCGAGCGTGCCGCCCGGGCCGCCGTAGCGCAGGCTGACGTCGTCGAAGCGGATGAACGGGTAGACGGTCGTCGTACCCGAGGTAGCTGCTGCATTGCCGGAATCGACGGTCGTGTCCATCGCGGTCCCCGTGGTCACTTGGGTTCGATCATGATGCTCACATGCGCCGCCACGACGCGCCAGCCCGCAGGCGTGCGCATCCACGTCTGGCTCTGGCGGCCGATCCGGTCGCCGGGCGGGCGCTTGAACTCGGTGTTCGCCACCGCGAAATCATGTCCGTAGGTGGTGATACGGGTGTTCTCGAGCGTGCGCATCAGGCCCTGCGAAGGGCGCGAAGCACGGAATTCGCAGATCTCCCGGTAGCTGTGCAGGTTCTCGGTCGCTCCGTAGCGCAGCGTGCTCGGGTGGTCCCAGAAGATCTCGTCGAGCACGTCGACCTTGTTGTTCACCAGCGCGTCTTCGTAGCGGTAGAAGGCCGCGGTGACTTCCGCCAGCACGTCCGGGATGTTGACTTCGTGGCTCATCGGGTTGCTTTCGAGTCCAGGTTGCGTTCGCGAATCGCGCGTTCAGTGTGGCAGCACGGCCGGTGCGGCCGCAACGCCGAGGCGTTCGAGGTGGGCGGCCACGCGCAGGCAGAGATCCTCGCGCCAGGGCGCGGCGATCACCTGCACGCCGATCGGCAGTGCGCCGGGCGGGCGGGCGACCGGGACCGCGGCCACGGGCCATCCCAGGAAGGAGATCGGCTGGGTGAACAGACCGAGGTTCGGTCGTGCCAGCATTCGTTCCCCTTCCAGGGTGATCCACTCGGTACCGATCGCCGGCGCCGACATCGGCGTGCAGGGTGCGATCATCACGTCGCAGCGATCGAACACCTGCAGCGCGCGATCGCGCACGTACCGACGCACCCGGTGGGCCTGCCAGAGCCACTGCGCCGGAGCGAGCGCGCCGGCGAGCAGCCGATCGCGGATCAGCGGGTCGAACTCGCCGGAGCGCGCCTTCAGGTCGGGCAGGTGCAGCAGGCTGCCCTCGATCGCGGTCATCAGGAATGCCGCAGCCCGGCCGCGCCCCGCCTCCGGAATGTCCACGCGCATCGTCGCGCCGAGCGCCTCGGAAACCGAGTGCACCGCCGCACGCGCCTCATCCGCCATCGGGCGGGCAAAGTAACCGTCTGCCACCGCGATGCGCAGCCCGTCGATGCCGCGCCCCAGCACGGGCAGGGTGGGCTCGGCCGGCCGTTGCGCGCAGACCGGATCCGAGGCATCCGGCCCCTGCATCGCATCGTAGGCGAGCGCCAGATCAGCGGTCGAACGGGCGAGCGGACCGATGTGGTCGAGACTGCCGACGAACAGGTAGCCGCCGGCGCGCGACAGCCGTCCGTAGGTTGGCTTGAGACCGAACAGCCCGCACAGCGACGCGGGCACGCGGATCGAGCCGTTGGTGTCGGTGCCCAGCGTGAACGGCACCATTCCCGCTGCGGCGGCGGCCGCCGAGCCGCCGGACGATCCGCCCGCCACCCGAGCCGGGTCATGCGGATTGCGCGTCGGCCCGTAGTGGCTGTTCTCGGTACTGAACCCGTAGGCGTACTCGTCCATGTTCAACGCGCCCACCAGCACCGCACCGGCGGCACGCAGCCGGCGAACGGCGCTGGCATCGGCCGTAGCGGGTGCACGGTCGCGATTGATGCGCGATCCGGCGAGCGTGACCAGGCCTTCGACGTCGAACAGGTTCTTCACCGCGTAAGGCACGCCGGCGAGCGGACCGGGCACCTCGCCGCGGGCAATCGCCGCATCGACCGCTGCCGCTTCCGCCAGCGCGCGCGCGCGCGTCACTTCGGTGAATGCGTTGTAGCAGGCGTCACGCCGGTCGATGTCGTCCAGCGTCGCGCGGGCCACGTCGAGTGCGCGGATGCGTCCCTCGCGAACACCACGCGCGATCGATGCGGCCGTCTCGGCAGCGAACGGATGAACCGCGCCGGACGACTCGTTCACGGACGGAACACCCCTGCAGCCTCGTCGGTATCGGTCAGGACGACCGAGTCGACCACCTGCGCCACCTGCGCCATGCGCTCCAGGTTCGCCACGACCCCGGCGCGAACCGACGCGTCGATCGGCAGGCCGATCGCGGCCGACGCTATATCGACGTAGGCGGACCAGTCGACCGCTTTCGGATCGGTCATCGTGTGGGGGCTCGGGCGACGTGCTCGCAATAGGCGCGCCAGCCACCGAACGCGGAGATATCGATTGCCCCCTCCAGACCGGCCGGTTCGCACACGAAGCCCTTGACCTCGCTGCCGTCGGCAAGCGTGACGGTACCGATCGCCAGCGGTGGCGGTACCTCGGCGACGAATGCGCCGAACGCCTCGACCGACAGTTCCCAGACTTCGACGGCAATCGATGCCGCCTGCCCGGCCGTACCGCCCTGCACGCCAGCGCCGGTCCGGACCAGCCCCGGCCGCGGCGGCACCGTGCCGGGTAATGCATGCAGGCGGTACCCGGGCGCCGTCGTGGTCGCAGCAACCAGGCGTGCGGCACGGCTGGTGAGCTGGCCGTTCAACGGCATGCCCGACAGATGGGCTCCGACCACCGCGAGACTTACCGTCGGTGGTGCAGGGTGCGGTGCGGGCGCCGCAGAACCGGCGACCTGCGGTACCGGCACGCCGCAAGCACCGCTGGAGGCGTTCAGCGCGGCCTGCAGCCGGACGCCGATGTCGAGCAGTGCATGTTCCCGGAACGCCTCGCCGACCAGCGTGATGCCGGTCGGCAGCCCATCGTCGCGCAGGCCGGCAGGTACGGCCAGCGCCGAGAGATCGAGCAGGTTCACGAAGTTGGTGTACCGCCCGAGCCGGGTATTGAGCAGCAGCGGCTCGGCCTCGACCTCGTCGATACGGTAGATCGTCGGCGCGGTAGGCAACAGCATCAAGTCGATCGCCCCTTCGCCGCGCCACAGCCTGCCGCAGGTCGCACGCAGTTCCTGCAGACGGTAAATTGCCTCGAACGTGTCCGTCGCGCTGAAACGGCGCGCGCCCTCGGTGATCTGCAGGGTCACCGGGTGCAACGCCTGGGGCTGCGCTTCGATGAAGACGCGGATCGCGGCATAGCGTTCGGCGACCCAGGGGCCGTGGTAGAGCAGTGCCGCCGCTTCGGCGAATGGCGCATAGTCGAACGAGACCGGTGCCGCGCCCATTGCCACCAGCGCATCGATCGCGCGCTCGTAGGAAGCGGCGGCACGCGCATCGCCGAAGAACTCTCGATCGCCCGCCGCGAGTACGCCGAAGCGCAGGCCGCGCGCATCTGGCATCGTGGCGCCCGCTGCATCCGCAGGCGCGCTGCGCGACCACGGATCGAGCGGATCCGGGGCGGCGATGACGTCGAGCACCGCACGGGCATCCAGGCAGTTGTGCGCGAACACTGCGATGCAGTCGAGCGAGCGGCAGGCTGGCACCGTGCCATGGTTGCTGACCAGGCCGCGAGTCGGTTTCAGTCCGACGATGTTGTTGAAGGCTGCCGGGACCCGACCGGAACCGGCGGTATCGGTGCCCAGCGAAAAGCTCACCAGCCCGGCAGCCACCGCCACCGCCGACCCGGAACTGGATCCGCCCGGCACGTAGGCCGGGTCGAAGGTATTGACCGGTACGCCGTACGGACTGCGCACGCCGACCAGCCCGGTGGCGAACTGGTCGAGGTTGGTCTTGCCGACATGGATCGCTCCGGCATCGAGCAGCCGCCGTACCGCCGTAGCCGTGGTTTCAGGCCGGTACGCATATGCGCTGCAGCCTGCAGTCGTGGGAAACCCGGCGACATCGATGTTGTCCTTGACCGCGAAAGGGACGCCGAACAGCGGCAGCCCCTGCGCGCTGCGGCTCGCCGCGGGCATCCTGTCGAGTTCCGCTGCGCGGGCGCGCAGCGCGGCATCGCTCTCGCGGCTGATCCAGACTGGATCGTCAGCACGCGCACCCGTCCGGGCGATGACAACCTCGACGACATCGCGCGCGCTGACTGCCCCGGAGGCCAGCGCTGCGCGCAGTGCTGTTACATCCAGGGACTGGTCGTGGAGCTTCATCGGGATGGACAGCACACTGGAGGAACACCGTGGAAAAGTCGACAAGAACGCACGACGGCATCTTATTGCAATCGCCGTGCCATGACCGTGCAGGCAACCGCAGCCGTTCGCAGGCGCCCATTACCTGCCGCAGGGCACCGACATGCAGCACGCCCCACGAACCCCGCACCATTATGAAGCGACAGCTGCGGCCATGCACGACGAGTGGGCACCAGCCTGCGGCCGTGCACCGCCACTACCTGCCGGTGTTCAGGACTTCAGCGTGCCGACCATCTCCTCGGGCTTCACCCACTGGTCGAACTGCTCGCCGGTCAGGTGCCCGGAGGCGACCGCGGCTTCGCGCAGCGTGGTGCCTTCCTTGTGCGCCTTCTTGGCGATGTAGGCCGCCTTGTCGTAGCCGATGTGCGGGTTGAGCGCCGTCACCAGCATCAGCGATTCGCGCATCAGCCGGTCGATCACGTCGAGCCGCGGCTCGATGCCCACCGCGCAGTTGTCGTTGAAGCTCACCATCCCGTCGGCGAGCAGCCGGACGCTCTGCAGGAAATTGTGGATGATCATCGGCTTGAACACGTTCAGTTCGAAGTTGCCCATCGAACCGCCGATGTTGATCGCGACGTCGTTGCCCATCACCTGGCAGCACAGCATCGTCATTGCCTCGGACTGGGTCGGGTTGACCTTGCCCGGCATGATCGAACTGCCCGGCTCGTTCTCGGGGATGGCGATCTCGCCCAGTCCGCTTCGCGGGCCGGACGACAGCCAGCGTACGTCGTTGGCGATCTTCATCATCGAGGCCGCGAGCGTCTTGAGCGCGCCGTGCGCGAAGACGAGCGCGTCATTGGCGCCCATCGCCTCGAACTTGTTCGGCGCGGTCACGAACGGGTAGCCGGTGAGCCGCGACAACTCGGCGGCGACGCCGGCGGCGAACTTCGGATGCGCGTTCAGCCCGGTGCCCACCGCCGTACCGCCGAGGGCGAGCTCGCACAGGTGCGGCAAGGTCTGCTCGACGTGCTTCAGGCACTGATCGAGCTGGGCGACATAACCGGAAAACTCCTGGCCCAGCGTCAGAGGCGTCGCGTCCTGCAGGTGGGTGCGGCCGATCTTCACGATGTTCATGAAGGCCTGCGACTTGCCCGACAGGGTATCGCGGAGCCTGAGCACCGCCGGCTTCAGCTGCTTCTCTATCGCGATCACCGCAGCCACGCTCATCGCGGTCGGGAACACGTCGTTCGAGGACTGCCCACGGTTGACGTCGTCGTTCGGGTGCACCTTGCGCGACTCGCCACGTACGCCGCCCATCAGTTCGGAGGCGCGATTGGCCAGAACCTCGTTCACGTTCATGTTGCTCTGCGTGCCCGAGCCGGTCTGCCACACCGCCAGCGGGAACTCGCGATCGTGGCTACCGGACAGCACTTCGTCGGCGGCGGCGATGATCGCCTTCGCCTTGTCGGCCGGCAGCTGGCCCAGTTCGGCGTTCACCGCCGCGCAGGCCTTCT